>JBDTRM010000055.1:0-24456 GCA_039931675.1 Bacteroidia bacterium
CATATACAATCGTAAAATGTTTTGCTATTGAAGTGAGGTAACTCACATTCATGCTGAAGTTGTAGTAAGCCTTTGTTTTATCTGCCAGAAAATCTGAATTGTTCGGATTGTAATATGGACGGCCTGAAGCAAAAGTGAAAGTGGTACCAACATAAGTGTTCCACTTTGGAATCATATATTTATAAACCACATTCAAAACATGCTTAGCTGCAAATGTTGGTGTTGCTGCTTCAGGATAATTTAAGTAATCACGTTTGGTATCTAAGTAAGAATAAGAAATCCAATAGTCACTTCGCTTCCATGTTTTTTTATCGCGCCAGAAAAAATCAATACCTTTTGCATATCCGTAGCCTGAATTATTTAAACTGTTATTTTCTTGCGATGGATATTTAACCAGCTCATTATACTTTTTGTAGTAAGCTTCAACACGAAATGTCTGATCATCATTTTGATATTGGTAATTTGCAATGTAATGCGTTGCATTTTCGAAATTCAATGATATGCTTTCGAATAAATATTCATCAACCGGCACTTGATAAAACTTTCCGTAAGCAATTGATGCCTGCGAATTGTTATTCATTTTATATGCAAGCGAAATGCGCGGAGCAATATTTGTATTGCTGATTACATCTGCATATTCACTTCTTACCCCAGCGCGGGCAACAAGTTTATTGGTAAAATAAAAATCAGATTCAATGAAAGCTGCACTACTTGTTTTCTTCAATTCATGAAATCGTTCGTTATAAGATTCACCAAATACAGAATTGAAAAATTCTACTCCGGCTTTAACATCTGATAGCTTTCCATAATAATGTGTTATGGTTGCACGTGCATGCAACGCTTTCTCATTCTGATGTGCTGCATCTTCATCAATACCAATTTTATTATCATCATTACTCAAACCAATACCTGTATTCAATTTCCAGCTATCATTCAAATACTGCACATAAGTTGAGTTTATTAAAACATTATTACTTGCGATGTTATAGCTAACTGTTCGTGTTATATCATTGATATCATCAGTGATGATGCCAACGCGAGTGTGACTGTAATCGGCATAAACTTTAAGCAATCCTTTATTTGGTGTTTGGATTTTGTAGGAAGCATTCGTATTAAACTGTTCGGGTGCTTTAGTCCATTGTGTATTTTGCTTTACAATTTCAAAGATGGGTTTCAGATTATAGTAGCCGCTGTTAAGCTCAAGTGAACTGCTTTTAAAATGATGGGTATGATTTCCACTTAAACCTACACTCATGATATCAATTCCTGATTTTGTTTTCGGGGCAACATCTTTACTATCTAAAATTAATGTTGATGAAAGTGCATCGCCATACTGCGCAGAATAAGCCCCGGCACTGAAGGAAGTTCCCTTAAACATAAATGGAGAAAAACGTCCGCGCTGTGCAATGTCAGGCAAGTCACTTGTAAAAACATTTTGAACCAGCATACCATCAAAAAAGGTTTTAGTTTCTGATGCATCGCCTCCACGTACAAACATTCCATCGGCTTCACTTGCAGGCTGCGTGCCGGGCAAAGTTTTTAAAGAACCCATAATATCTGCTGTTGCTCCTGCTGTTGTAGCAACATCAATTGAATTAAGAACAGCCATCTTTTTTGCATCACCAGCTTCAAAGGTTCCGGCAGTTATTACAGCCGTATTTAATTCATTAGCTTTTTCATTGAGTAGAATTTTCAGATTAATTGCTGTTCCATTCACCACAACTTCCTTCTGAAAATTTTCATATCCCACCATGCTCACAACTAAAATTTTATTTCCGGTCTCATTGGTCGAGAATAAAAATTTTCCATTAGCATCACTGCTTGCGCCATCAAAAGCATCTTTAATATAAACATTGGCTCCGGTAATCGTATCACCATTTTTTGATAAAACGATTCCAGAGATTTTGGTTTGACCAAATAATGCTTGTGTAATTAACAGTGCAATAAGTAAGGCTATGAGATTGATGTATTTCATATCTGCTTTAATTTGATGGAACAAATATCAGGTGATGATCAGAGTTTGCGTTTGTTATTCTGACGAGTTACAAAAAGAGTAGGATAAACTGCAATGGTTGCCCTGCGACTGTCCCCCTCTCCTTTGGAGAGGGGTTAGGGGTGAGGTGAAATCCCGCGTGTCATCCTGAGTGCAGCGAAGGAACTTTCTTCAATTGAATCCATTTACTCATCTGTAGAAAGATGCTTCTTCCGACACATCGGAATCAACATGACAGTATGGTGTTTTATAAAGTCAATGGGTTAAACAATCAAATCTCAAAAAGCGATTTAAGGTTATCGCCATAAGAGCGACCCGTGGAAATTTTGGTTTCATTGGTATCTTTCATCTTTACAATGTATGTACTGTTAAAGCCACGATGCACTTCTTTAATTTTTTCAATATTGATTATAAAAGCGCGATGGACGCGGAGAAAAGGTGTTGTTAATTTTTCTTCAAGAGAAGTGAGCGTATAGTCGGTGAGATATTCTTTGTTATCATCCGTCACAACAAAAACATATTTTTCTTTAGCTTCAAAATAAACAATATCATCTGTTTTGATTAATAAAATGCGGTCACCAATTTTTACGGGAATTGATTTTACTTCTTTCTTAGGTTGAAATGAATTTATAAAAGCATTGAACTGGATTGGATCAATTGAACTTTTCTCACCACTTAACCGTTTCAGTTTTTCAACTGCTTTATCCAATCGTTCTGCTTCAATCGGCTTTAATAAATAATCAATAGAGTTTTCTTCAAATGCTTTAATTGCATACTCTTCGTAAGCGGTAGTAAAAATTATTTTTGGGAGATGTTTTAAATTACTCAGCATTTCAAAACCATTCATCACCGGCATTTCCACATCAAGAAAAATTAATTCAGGTTGATGTTGTTCAATCAATTTCAAACCCTGTTCACCGTTTTCAGCTTCGGCTACTATATCAAAAATACCTTCATGTTTTTCAAGTAACCTTCGCAAACGTTTTAATGCAAGCGGTTCATCATCTATCAAAATTGTTTTAATTGAAGTACTCATGCTTTTGGTTTTTTCGGAAGTTCTATTAATATATTCTTATCACCATCGTTATTAATTTTCACTTTGTAATTTTCTTTATACAACAAATTTAATTTGTCATAAGTGCTTTGCAATCCATAGCCTATCGCCATTTCAGCAGGAAATGGAATTCCGTTATCATGAATGCTTAATTCGATGTAATCGTTTTTGTCTTTTACACTCACACTTAATTTTCCATTATCACTTTTATTTTTTAATCCATGCTTCAATGCATTTTCAACTAAAGGCTGCAATAAAAATCGTGGAATCATTTCATTCATTATTGAAGCATCGGCATCAACATTAAAAATTATTCTATTACCAAAACGCACCCTTTCGATATCCAAATAGGTTCGAACAATTTCCAATTCTTCTTTTACCGTAACCCAATTTGCATCCTGGGTATTTATGGTATAACGAAATAGTTGCGAAAGCTTAATAGTCATTTCTTCAGCCTTATCAGCATCATCGTGAATGAGCGAAGCAATTGAATTTAAAGAGTTATACAAAAAGTGCGGATTGATGCGAGCTTGTAATGTTTTTAAATCAGCTTGCGTTTTCAGTTCATTCAATTTTGAAAGTTGCAATTCCTGTTCATCTAATTGCAGTTTATAATTGTCGCGTTGCAATTGATAGAGGTAAATAATTGTACCCACAACAAAACCAATAGTTGCATTGAATTTTAAACTTTGCCAGGCATTAATCTCAGAAAACGGAACTCCATAAAGCAGGATAACGAAACCAAAACTTATAAATGTTCCAATAGCAACTCCAAGAAATGTCAAAGCATAATTAAGTACCAGGTTTATAATTGGCGACCGGAATCTCTTTTTGATGAGATGCTCATTGATAATTGAAATGTTTGTGATGCAAAGCGTGATAACAACACTTACAACATACGTCATTGCAATGGAGCGCAGACCGATATCACGGTTAAATAAATTAAAAAATATATTTAAAACGGTTCCAATAATCAGACCTACAATCGTGTATTGCACATTACAGCGAATCCATACATTCTTAAACTTATCCTTAAAATAATTTTCGAGTAACATCATTAAAAAATTTGGACGCTAATGTAAGTGGTAGTTGTTGTCATTTATTATTCGGGCGATGAACTGCATTATTTGAAGGATGAACTGCAAATTTGCCCATTACCGAAATCATGTCACCTCACCCCTATCCCCTCTCCAAAGGAGAGGGGGACAGTCGCAGAAATTTTTTACACCGAACATAAAGACAACTTAACTTATTCAATACCAAAAAATATTTTGGTTGTCCGTCTCCCCTCTCCTTCGGAGAGGGGCCGGGGGTGAGGTGAGATAACTTCATAGTTAAATAATATTATCATGAACAGCCATAGGCATAAAGCGTGAACTCATTTCTATTGAGTGAATTTTATATGGGCACTAAAATTAACTTTCTTTGTTTCGATAAATTTAATGCGACTATGTTAATTGGCAACAATCTTCATTTAACTTATTGTTCAAACATTCATCCTGGTGAAACATGGAATGAAGTATTCAATGCATTGAAAGAAAATATTCCTTCAATAAAAAAATCACTTGCACCTGAAAAATCCTTTGGCATTGGTTTAAGATTGAGCGATGAAGCAGCAAAAGATTTGTTGCATAACAATGAACTTGAAATTTTTAAATCATGGTTGGATAAAAATGATTGTTATGTTTTTACAATGAATGGTTTTCCTTACGGAGGATTTCACAATACGATTGTAAAAGATGATGTGTATAAACCCGATTGGACAACTAATGAACGTTTGCTTTACACTTCTAATCTCATAAAAATTTTAGAGCATCTCATTCCCAATAATAGCGAGGCAGGAATTTCCACTTCTCCCCTATCGTATAAACCCTGGATGATAAACAGTTGCAATACAACTGATGTTTTTGAAACCGCTGCTGTAAATTTAATTAAGTGCGTTGTTGATTTACATCACATCAGAAAAACAACCGGAAAATATATTCATCTCGATATTGAACCGGAGCCTGATTGCTTGTTGGAAAATTCAAAAGAGACAATTGATTTTTTCAACAATTATCTCATTCCTTATGGAACAGATTTTTTAACTGCTACTCTACATGTTGATGAAAAAACTGCAAGAGCAATTATAACCGACCATATAACCGTTTGTTATGATGTGTGTCATTTTGCAGTTGAGTTTGGAGAACCTGGTGAAGTATTAAAAGCATTTAAGGATGCCGGGATTAAAATTGGTAAGGTGCAGATTAGTGCAGCTTTGAAGGTGGTTACTGATCCTGACGCCAGCACTCACCCTGATCCGCCTGAAGGCGGACGCAGCAGCATTTCGGATGACAAATATACGGAAGGACTCCCTTTAGGGCAGGGGTTAAACCGAGAAAATGTTTTAAAACAATATAAAGCATTTGCCGAATCAACTTATCTGCATCAAACAATTGTTAGAGATAAAAAAAACAAGTTGCATCACTTTAGTGATTTGCCTGAAGCATTAAAACATTTTGATGATGAAAATTTTGTGGAGTGGCGCACTCACTATCATGTTCCTGTTTTTATGCAATCATACAATGAACTACAATCAACACAGGAGGAAATTTTAAAAGTGCTGTCAATCCTAAAGGAAAATCATTTTACCAATCATCTTGAAGTTGAGACTTACACTTGGGAAGTTTTGCCAAAAGAAGATCGAATAGAAATAAAAGATTCTATTGTGCGCGAGTTGAAGTGGGTGATTGAAAATTTTAAATAAGCAAACTCTGTTACTTTGCGGTTGCGTCCGCCATTTGGTGGATCGGGGTGAGCGCGGGCTGACCATGCATTTGCCTCTTTAAACCAACTCATCTATTTTTTTGCTTTCTGTATTTACAACTTTTGTTCCCGGCAATGTATCGTGCCAACCTGAGCCTCCTCTCAAAAACGAAAATGCTTCAAAAGGAATAAGGCGTGCGAAACTCCTTCCTACAATTTGCATAAAAGTCGGCTTACCGCCCTGTTCATTTATAACCTTGGTTTTGGTAATCATTTTACCAATTGTTTGTGAGGTTAAACTTTCAAAAAAAATGTAATAGCTGAGTAAAGCCATAAATGTTACTATGTAAGAAAACGCTTTGTCTTCAAGCAGCGATTGATCTTCGGTTGAGTAAATTATCACCCCCATAAAAACCATTGCTATCAAATACCAAACAATCAGATCAATAATGTAATTGGCAAAACGTTTTCCTGAGCTTGCAGGTTCAGTATAATCCTCGGCTTGCTCTAATTTTTCTTTTAGTTCATCAAACGCATTTTCGTTTTCATCAAATGTATTCATGTGATTTTGGATTTAATGATGTTATCAGTTATAAAGATAAGGTAAAAATAATTTTTAACCCTTTAAATCAAAAGATAATTTTACGCGCAAACAAAATTCAAACATGAACAGGGTTGCAGTAATTAATGTTGTAGGATTAACATCATCGCTTATAGGTGACAATACCCCGTTTTTAAAAAAATGGTTGTCACACAAATCTTTATCGCATATACACCCCGTGTTGCCTGCCGTTACGTGTAGTGCGCAGGCAACTTACCTTACTGGTAAACTTCCGAGCGAACATGGAATTGTTGGCAACGGTTGGTATTTTGAAGAAGAGTGCGAAATAAAATTCTGGAGGCAATCGAATAAATTAATTCAATCAAAAAAAATCTGGGAATATCTTAAAGAACAAAATCCTGATTTCACTTGTGCGAATATGTTCTGGTGGTATAATATGTACGCAACTACCGATTATAATGTAACACCACGCCCGCAATATCATGCAGACGGAATTAAACTTCCCGATTGTTATTCGCATCCGGAATCGTTGCGTGATGAATTGCAAAAAGAGTTGGGCACATTTCCTCTGTTTGATTTCTGGGGACCGCGCACTACTATAAAATGTTCAAAGTGGATTGCTGATGCAAGCATGATAGTAGAAGAAAAATTTCATCCCACACTTACCTTAATTTATTTGCCACATCTTGATTATAATTTTCAACGTGTTGGAAATGATCTTACAAAAACACAAAAGGATTTATTGGAAATTGATGAAGTGTGTGAGCGACTCATAAAATTTTATGAAGAAAAAAATGTAGAAATAATTATTCTTTCCGAATATGGAATTACAAATGTGAGCAATCCCATTCATCTCAACCGCATTTTCAGAAAAAATAATTTGCTTGCCATAAGAGAAGAAGTTGGTTTGGAGTTGTTGGATGCGGGAGCTTCAGAAGCCTTTGCTGTGGCAGATCATCAAATAGCTCACATATATGTGAAAAATAAAAATCGTATTGGTGAGTTAAGACGTATGATTGAAAAAGTGGAGGGTGTTGAATTGGTTCTTTCAACCGTTGATGAAAAAAATAAATATGGTTTGAATCATTCGCGAAGTGGTGATATAATTTGTGTGGCCGATAAGGATTCATGGTTTACATATTACTATTGGCTTGATGAAAGCAAAGCTCCCGACTTTGCACGCACTGTGGAAATTCATAAAAAACCAGGCTACGATCCCGTTGAATTATTTATCAATCCCGAAATAAAATCACCTATGTTAAAAGTAGGTGCAACTTTATTAAAGAAAAAAATGGGCTTCAGATATTTGATGGATGTAATACCGCTTGATGCAACTTTAGTGAAAGGTTCGCACGGAAGAATTCCCGAATCAAAAAATGACTGGCCGATTCTTATCACCAATGAAAAAATTTTACAGGGAAAAATGGAATTGCATGCAACTGATGTATTTGATGTAATAAAGAAGGCAGTAGAATGATGGAATAATAGGTTGTCCGTCATTGCGATCCCGATAGCTATCGGGAGAAGCAATCCGTTGAAGTTTAAACGGTACTTACTTTCGGAAAGTTCCTTCAACTTTCCGAAAGTTTTGCGAAACAAAGTCTGACACCCAAAAAAGTTGTCTGACATTGAACTTTCCCGACATTGAAAAAAAATTCTACTTTTAATCACTTTTTCAAAACATAAAACACATGAAACACCTTTACATAACAGTTACTCTATTGCTTATTATATTTAGCAGTAAAGCGCAAACCATCTTTCACGAAGATTTTGAAAACCCTGATAGTGTTGTTTCATCGGGTAATCCCGGATGGGTTCAATGCAGTGCCGGTCAAACAAGCGGATTGTTTTGTGATTCTGCTATTACCATACCTGGTGATTCTTCAGCGCTCACTACAATCCCATTTTCAACTATTGGTGCATATAAAGTCCTATTGAATTTTAATTGCGTAGCCACCAGCGAACAAATGCGAGGTTATGTTGAAGTTTCTATTGACAATGGAATTACGTGGACAAGACTGACCATGAATGAATATTTAATAACACCTAATTATGACTTCTATTATGGTTACTTTAATTCAGATGGCTGGTGTTGGGGGATATCTTGTGGAGGTTTATCTATTTATACTCCCTGGCACCCTGAATTATTTGACATTAGTAGCCTGTGTGCAAATGAGCCAAGTGTAATGCTGAGGTTCAACATGCTGCTTGACAGCAACTCTTATTTATCATATAGCGGTTGGTTTATTGATGATTTGCAAATCAGCGGTTTTCCTTACTCAACATCATCAACTCCATCATGCAATAATGATGGCACAGCAACATTGATTCCTTACTATGGTTCTGCACCTTACACTTACAGTTGGAATTCAATGCCTGTGCAAACCACCCAGACTGCAACAGGTTTGCCAAATGGAACATATACTTGTACTGTTACTGATGCCGGAGGAACTTCATATACTGATTCGGTAATAGTGAAATCCTTGTTCTCAATTGTTGATTATGTAAATCATCCAACTTGTGGAATGAATGACGGAAGCATCACTGTATATATTTCCTCTTCAACAAACCCACCGTATAATTATACATGGAGCAATGGGGCAATTAGCTCAACCATTACTAATCTTTCTCCGGGAACTTACACACTTTACATAACTGATGCCAGCGCCTGTGTTTATCAAAAAACTTTTGTGCTTGCATGTGGTTACAACGGCAATAATCTTGTAATTACAAAAACACCTTCTGCATGCAATGCACCAACAGGCACTGCAACAGTTCAAAGTTTTAGCGCAGCAACGCCACCATTTACTTATGAATGGAATACAACTCCCATTCAAACTACCCAAACTGCAACAGGTCTTGGAGGTCATTCTTTCACTACCGTTTGGGTTAAGGACGCAAATAATGACAGTGCGCAATCGTACGTTTATATTCCTTTCAATGATACTATTATAGCAGCAGCCACTTACACACCCACTGCATGTAATGGCAGCACAGGAACTGCGACAGGAACAGGAACAGGTGGCGTAACACCGTATTCTTATTTATGGACTACCCTGCCTATGCAAACAACAGTTACTTCAACCGGGCTTGGAAACGCAACCTATACGCTTACTGTCACAGATGCAAATGGCTGTACTGACGATATAAGTTTTCATGTACCCAATAATGTAACTATGAATGTCGGTATGAGCAGTACACAATCGCAATGCGGGCTGGCCACAGGCACAGCGACAGCTTTTGTGAGCGGTGGCGCGACTCCCTATACATACTCATGGTCAACCATTCCTGTTCAAACCGATTCAAATGCAACAGGTCTTAGTTCAGGTGCTTATAATGTTGTGATTACTGATAACAGCGGATGTTCAGTTACCAAATATGTTTATGTGTATGACATACCGATGAACATTCTTATGAATTATATCAGCGCTTTGTGCAATTGTGTAAATGCAACTGCATATCCATCTGGTGGTGTTGCGCCTTACACTTATTTGTGGAGTGATGGACAAACTACACAGACTGATACATGCGTTACACTTGGCTGGCATTATGTGCAGGTAACTGATGCTTCAGGTTGTCAGCAGTCACAGAGTGTTTATATTAATTATCCTGCAAACTGTTTTATAGATATTGATGGCGATGTTTATGCCGACCTTAATTACGATTGCATTCATGATGTCGGAGAATATAATATTGCCAATGTTGGTCTTTCGTTAGTCGGGGTAAATTATACTTACTCAACTTATACAGATAATACAGGTCACTACCATTTTCATGTATTGAATGATAATTACACGCTCACACAATATGTTCCTACACATTGGAATCAATTGTGTCCTAACAATCCTAACACTTATAATATAAATGTTCCGGGTGGTACTTACCTGACACTTGATTTTGCTGATTCCGCTGACAGTTATTTTGATGATGCAAGCATTTACAATTGCGGAACTCAACCAAATACGCGCGGCTTTAATACCAACTACTACGCATTCATAAAAAATAACGGAACAACATTGCTTGCTGGAAATTTAGTGGTGACACACGATGCAACTATGGCTTACATTAATTCAAGTCCTGCTGCTGCATATAATGTCGGAACGCATACAGTTAATTGGTCATACAATAATTTAATTCCCGGTGCCGATCGACAATTTAATTTTTGGTCATACATCCCTGCCGCAACTCCGCTTGGCACAATGCTTTTCGATACTACTTATGTTACACCTATTGTAACTGATGTTCATCAGCCTGACAATTATTGTTATTACAACGGACCTGTAATCGGATCGTATGACCCGAATAATAAAATAGTATTGCCATCAGGCGATATGCATAAAGATAGCCTTGAACATATTTACACTGTCAATTTTCAAAACACAGGAAACTCGCCTGCCGTAAGAGTTATAGTTGAAGATACCCTTGACAGCAATCTTGACATAGCCACCATGAGTGATGTAATTGCATCGCATAATTTTACTGTTGATTCATCGGCAGCACCTGTTATGAAATTTATTTTCGATAATATTAATTTACCCGACAGCAATCTTTACGAACCACAAAGTCATGGTTACGTGAGCTTCAAAATAAAACACAAAACAGCGCTTGCATCAGGAACAGAAATTAAAAACACAGCTTATATTTATTTTGATTTCAACTCGGCAGTTATCACCAATACAGTAACCAATACATTATTCGATCCTAATGGAATTGAAGATATCAATAAAGTTTCGCTGCATGTTTTTCCAAATCCTGCTCATGATGAATTAAATATTTCACTTGCTATGGTTGGCGGGGATGCCAACCATGGACAGCGCAGCTATATGCTGACACTTTGTGATGTTACTGGCAGAACAATTAAAACAATTCCGTTTTTCAGTCAATCATCAAATGATGTTACCAAATTGAATTTGAAAAATATTTCAAACGGAATTTATTTTTTAAAAGTTGATGATGCAAATGGGTTGATGGTTGCATCGGGGAAAGTTGTTGTAGAGTGATGGAAAAATGTAATGACCATGTAACAAAGTGTCTGACACCCGAAAAAGGTGTCTGACACTTTCGGAAAGTTCCTTCAACTTTCCGAAAGTTGACAAGCCCGGATAAATTAATTCCTACTAAACAAGAACAGATTGCCCGTCCGTTCCATTCGGGCTTCGTTCCTCGCAATGCCGAATTACCTCAAGTACAAATCCAAACCCAAAACTAAAAACCAATAACTATCTTCGCCCTGTCAGCAAATCGTTCTATCGCTGCTTGAAATATAGGAGAGGAAAGTCCGGGCAACACAGAGCGTCATACTTCCTAACGGGAAGGATCTTGATCCCGATTAGTCGGGACGGGAGACAGAAAGTGCCACAGAAAAAATACCGCCACGATGAAAATCAGGGTAAGGGTGAAAACGCGAGGTAAGAGCTCACGCTGTATGCAGTGATGTATTGCAGAGGTAAACCTTATGGGTTGAAAGGCCATGTAGGTCGTAAATGCGGGGCTGCTCGCTCTTGTTTAATTGCGAAAGCAATTAATGTTACGATGGGTAGGCTGCTAAAGCTCCGCAGCAATGCGGAGCGCAGATAAATGATAGAAATTCCGACCTGCTCCCTTTAGGGCTAGGGTCGGAAAACAAAACCCGGCTTACAGATTTGTTGACACATTATAAAACCCGTCCCGATGTATCGGGACGGGTTTTTATTTGATAAAATCTTTGAAAATAATTTTCGACCCATGCAACTTTTCAAAAACCAGATGTACTTACAGAATAGGAAGGTTTCCAAAAGCTTCTAACCATAATTAATCTTTCCGAAAGAATTAGGGGTAATGTAAAAAATGGAAAGCATGAAATCATTTTTAACCGGGCTTAGTTTTAAGCCCGGTTTTTTTGTGCCTGACCAAACGCTCGTAATGTTTACGTTATGTGGCTTCCTGAATTGTATTTTTCGTTTTACCCCGTACATTTGCTTCGAAATTCTAATACACAAACAAAATGATTTTTAAGAAAATTTTCATTGCCCTTGCAGTTACTGCTACGCTTGCGTCATGTAACATTGCTAAAAAAGTTAATGCAGCCGAAGCAAATGCAACAGCACAAAAAGACAGCGCTTACGGTGAAAAGATAGATGATAAAGGTGCTATTACCATAGCAGAATTAACCAAACAAATGGAAGGCAAAACTGAACTCGAAAATGTAAAAGTAACTGCAAAGATTTCGGAAGTGTGCCAGGAAATGGGCTGCTGGATGAATGTGGATAAAGGTGACGGAACTACCATGTTTGTAAAAATGAAAGATCATGAATTTTTTCTTCCTAAAGATGCTGCAGGCCGTACAGCTATTTTTAGCGGCATAGCTAAAATGGATACCATTACAGTTGAAGAGCAACGTCATTATGCTGAGGATGCGAAAAAATCAGAAGCAGAAATTGCAAAAATTACGGAACCAAAATTTGAACTCAGTTTTAATGCAGCGGGTGTGATTATCCGTTAATAAAATTTAAAAATATGTCAGCGCAATGCCCGTTCTTATGAGCGGGCTTTTGTTTGTGAAATAGTTTAAAATATTAAAAATGAAAATAATTGAATGTCCGCGCGATGCTATGCAAGGGTTGCATAATTTTATACCAACTGAAACAAAAATCTCTTATATCAATGATTTGCTCAAAGTAGGTTTTGACACCATTGATTTCGGAAGTTTTGTTTCACCCAAAGCTATTCCGCAATTGCGCGATACTGCCGATGTGGTAAAACAACTTGACTTAAATAATACCAAAACAAAACTGCTTGCCATAATTGCAAACCTTCGCGGGGCGCAGGATGCAGTTGCGTATAATCAAATTACTTATCTGGGTTTTCCATTTTCTGTATCTGAAACTTTTCAGAAAAGAAATACCAATTCAACTATGGCTGAATCTTTAGATACTGTAAAACAAATCCAGGATTTATGTCTTCAGAAAAGTAAACAATTGGTCCTTTACATTTCAATGGGTTTTGGAAATCCTTACGCGGATAAATGGAATACAGATATTGTTTTGCATTGGGTTGAGAAAATGATTAAAATGGAAATAAAAATCATTTCAATTGCAGATACTGTTGGAGTGGCTGCTGAAAAAGACATTGCCTCCATTTTCAAAAATCTAACTCAAACATTTCCTGATACTGAATTTGGCGCACACTTGCATTGCCGTCCTGACAACTGGACATCGAAAGTAGATGCTGCTTTCAGCAACGGATGTCAGCGTTTTGATGCAGCCATGAAAGGTTTTGGCGGATGCCCTTTTGCCGAAGATGATCTTGTGGGAAATCTTGCCACTGAAAATCTTCTCGCTTTTCTTCACGATAAAAACATTTCAACAGGAATTGATAAAGCTTTATTTAATAAGGTTTTGCTGCATGCTTCATCTGTTTTTGCCTGATTATTAAAAGTTCATTTGAGGATACAATTAACTATTTCATTTTTTCGTTTAGATTCGCAATCCGTTTTGATATTTTTGCACACCCGACAGGTGCGGATCGGTTTCAAAATTCATCATCGCTGTAATAGGATTTATGATCAATGGAAAAATGCAATAACTGTCAACATTATCTTGTAACAAGCTAACGAATTTATACACTCTTGAATTATCGAATGAAATTATCGAAAACAGTTCGCCTGTTGTGGCTTATATTAATTTTAATTGCTGCGCAATCTCCTTATGCATCAGCACAAAAGCCCGGATCACTTGAAGTGCTTGGCTCAGTTTTATCGGAAAACAAGGGCCTGGAAGGTGCAGAAATAAAAGTGATGAAAGGTGCTGAAGATGTTGACAAAATTTTTACTTCGGGTGGCGGCAAGTTTATTCTTAACCTCGATCTTAATTCGCAATACACGCTTACTTTTTCAAAAGCATCTATGGTTTCAAAGAGTGTTTTAATTGATACCAAGGTTCCCGAAGGCTCAGCATCAACTATCTATTCATTCAAATTTAAAATTGATTTATTCAAGCGTGTTGAAGGCGTAGCAGAAGGTGATAAGTTAGATAAACCGGTTGCAAAAATAGGCTATAGCGATTTGTATGATGATTTTGATTATGATCAGAAATATAGCGCTGCGCGTAAAGCTGAATTGGATGCCTTGAAAAAAGATTATGCCACAAGAGAAATCGAGTTAGCGAAAATCAGGCAGCAGGAATTAGAGGATGCACGTAAAGATTCAATTGCATCGGCAAGGGTGGCAGCCTTAGCTAAAGCCTCAGAGGCAGCAAGGCTGGCATTAATAGAAAAAGCAAAACGAGACTCCATAGCAAAGGCGGAGGCGGATTTAAAAATTGTTGAAGAAGCGCGCATTGCTGCCGCGGGAGCAGCAAAAAGAGCCGAAGAAGATTCGTTGCGCAAGGTACAATTGGAACAGGATCGCTTACGCGCAATAGCGGAAACCAAAACCCGCAATGATTCAATTGCAAGAGCAAAAGTAGTTGCCGATTCATTAGCAAAGGCTGACGCGGCAGAGCGCATGAGATTGGCAGCAATAGAAAAAGCTCGTAAAGATTCGCTTGATAAAGCTGACGCTGCTGCATCACAATTAGAAAAGGCAAGACTGGCATCACTTGAAAAAACACGGCAGGATTCAATAGCAAAAGTTGAGGCAGCTGCCGCGTTAAAGGCCAAGGCTGATGCAGCAGAACGCGCACGATTAGCAGAGCTTGAAAAAGCAAGACAAGACTCAATTGCTAAAGCTGAAATATCAGAAAAAGTAAGATTAGCAGCATTAGAAAAAGCAAGGCTCGATTCAATTTCGAAAGCTGATGCTACTGCCGCTGCTGCTGAAAAATTACGATTAGCTAATGAGGCAAAAGCACGACAAGATTCAATAGCGCAGGCCAAAATTGCCGCTGATGCAAAAGCAAAAGCTGATGCGGAGGAAAAAGTACGTCTTGCAAAATTAGAACAGGCCCGACAGGATTCAACTGCAAAAGCCGAAGCCACTGCCGCACTTGCTGAACAAGCGCGATTAGCAAAATTAGAACAGGCCCGAAAAGATTCTGTTGCAAAAGCTGATGCTGCCGCTGCACTTGCAGAAAAAGCAAGACTTGCTTCAGAAGCAAAAGCAAAACAGGATTCAATTGCAAAAGCAACTGCTGCCGCTGAGCTTGCAGAAAAAAACAGGTTAGCTACTGAAGCAAAAGCAAAACAAGATTCTATTGCAAAATCTAATGCAGCCGCTGCTCTTGCCGAAAAAGAAAGATTAGCTGCCGAAGCAAAAGCAAAACAGGATTCAATAGCGAGCGCTAAAGTTGCAGCCGATTTGAAAGCAAAAGCCGATGCCGAAGAGAGATCAAGATTAGCTGCGCTTGAAAAAGCAAAACAAGATTCGATTAGCAAGACGAGTGCTGCCGCTGCTCTTGCAGAGAAGGAACGATTAGCGGCCGCAGCTAAAGCAAAGCAGGATTCAATTGCAAGTGCAAATGCTGCTGCTGCATTGAAAGCCAAAGCTGATGCAGATGAAAAAATAAGATTGGCTGCTGTAGCAAAAGCAAAACAAGATTCTATTGCAAAAGCAAATGCAGATGCATTTGCAGCCGAAAAAGCTGCTGCAATTGAAAAAGCACGATTGGCAAAATTGGAACAGGCACGAAAAGATTCAACTGCCAAAGCCGATGCTGCTGCTGCCGTTGCATTAAAACTTAAACAACAGGCTGATGCAAAAGCGTTGGCTGATGCCATGGCCAAAGCAAAAACCGATTCAATTGCAAAAGCAAAAGCTTATGCTGATAATTCAGGCAAAAGAGAAGCTGATGCCAAAGCCCTCGCTGAATTAAAAGCAAAACAAGATGCTGCTGAAAAAAATAAAGCTGATTCATTAGCAGCAACTAAACTGCGCGAAGAAGAGGAAATGGGATTGCTTAATAAATCAAAAACACAGGCACTCTCGGCATCTGAACAAAAACGATTAAAGGATTTGCAAGACATGAAAGCCGCTGCAAGTCATACATTTGGGAGAAATGACGAGGTTGTAAAAATAGATGAGGATACAAAAGTGGAAGGAAATAAAACAAGATACGTTACTACAGTGCATCGAAAAGATTTTACTGATGTTTATGAAAAGTTGGTTTCAAGTTACAATGTCTTATGGTACAAAAACAATAAAAATATTGCTGAAAGTTTATATACGCAGGAATTAAAAACTGCCAAGGGACAGCTCAAATAAATTTATTTTCCGCTGATAAATTCGTTTAAAAAATTAAAAACGCCTCTCAAAAATCAGGGGCGTTTTTTTAGAAGTTTGTATGATCAAAAATCATCAACATTTAAAATACTCCAGAAACAAAATATCATTTAAGAAAATCCCCCTTGCTTAAAAACGAACGCATAGTCCTTTTTATACTTGCAGCATTACAATTCACACACATCATGGATTTTATGATCATGATGCCTTTAAGCGTGCACTTGATTCCTCAGTTTAAAATCACACCACAGCAATTCAGTTTTATTGTTTCATCGTATGCACTAAGTGCTTTTGTAAGCAGCCTCTCTGCAAGTTTTGTAGTGGATAAGTTCGATCGCAAAAAAGTTTTGCTGCTTGGTTATATGGGTTTTATAGTCGGAACTTTTGCATGTGGATTTGCACCAACATATTATTTGCTGATGGCTGCACGGATTTTTGCAGGATTTTTCGGAGGGCTTATTGCAGCGCAGGTGCTTTCAATTGTTGGCGATTTAATTCCTTATGAACGCAGGGGCCGCGCTATGGGAATATTGTTTACTGGTTTCTCTGCTGCATCAGTGGCAGGTGTTCCAACAGGAATTTATCTCGCTGATCATTTCAACTGGCATGTTCCGTTTATACTTGTAGGTTGCTTAGGATTAATTATTATACCGATGGTGATTATTTATCTTCCCAAAATGACCCATCATCTTGATGCCAACTATGGAGATAAAGAAAATATTTTCAAGGTGATTTATAATGACAGCAACCTGCAGATAGGAATGTTGATGATGTTTACTTTAGTGTTGGCGCATTTTGTTGTTATCCCGTTTCTCGCTCAATATATGGAAAGCAATGTGGGTTTTTCAAAAGCACAGATTGCCTGGATTTATTTTGTAGGCGGTGCATCTTCTATTGTATCATCACCTATAATAGGAAGACTCTCTGATCGTTTCGGAAAATTTCGCGTGTTTTATATTCTCATAATTTTATCATGGATTCCGGTGTTTCTCATTACCAACATGCCCCGCATACCTATATATTATGTATTGATTGCTGTAGGATTCTTTTTTGTTTTTGCAGGTGGTCGCTACATTCCGGCACAGGCATTAATCACATCGGTGATTGAACCAAAACATCGTGGTGGTTTTATGAATGTAAATTCATCAACACAAAATATGGCTACAGGATTAGCGTCACTTGTGGCAGGTTTAATAGTTACAACATTACCGAGTGGTGAATTAGGCAATTATAATTATGTAGGTTATTTTGCAATTGCTGTCAGCATCATTTGCATGGCAGTAGCAAGTAAATTAAAAATGAAAACAGGGATTTGAGTTACTGAGCAACTGCTCCTAAGTCTTGTGATCCTGAGAAAGTTACCGAGATGTCATCCTGAGCGAAGCGAAGGAACTTTCTACAATAGAAGAAGGTGCTTAATTTAAAGAAAGATGCTTCTCCCGATTCATCGGGATCAACAGGACAGACTATACAAACAAATGGCAAGAAAAAAATCTTCTTTTAAAAGAATAATGATCTGGTTGTTTACAGTGATATTAATTATTGCTGCGGCAGGGGGCTACCTACTCTACTCTTTTATCTATGGTCCTAATGTGGATTTGCATGGACAGAAAACCGACTTCCTTTATATACCAACCGGCAGCAACTTTGATGATGTGTCATCAATCATCAACAAAAATAATTTCATAAAAAATAAAACTTCGTTTGAATGGGTTGCAAAAAGAAAAAATTATCTGAAAAAAGTTTTGCCCGGTCGTTATTTGATTAATAACGGAATGAGTAATGATGAATTCATCAACCTGCTTCGTTCAGGAAAGCAGGAGCCTTTGAATCTTACTTTTACAAACATTAGAACAAAAAAACAATTGGCATCTATTGTTGGTTCAAAGTTAGAAGCAGACAGTATTGAGTTATTGCAATTGCTTAATGACACTGCTTTCGCAAAAAAAATGGGTTTCAATAAAGAAACAATTATGTGTTTATTTATTCCAAACACTTACCAGTTTTTCTGGACCACAAATGATTCGGCATTTATAAAACGAATGGCGCGTGAGTACAAAAATTTCTGGAATGAGGAACGCAGAGCAAAAGCAAAACAAATAGGAATGACCACTGAAGATGTTACCATACTTGCATCTATCGTGCAGGAAGAAACCAACATGACGGCAGATAAACCGATTGTTGCAGGAGTTTACATCAATCGCCTTAATAAAAACATGACGCTTGATGCTGATCCCACTTTAAAATTTGCAATTGGTGATTTCACAATTCAACGTTTGCTTAATGAAGATAAACTTTTAGAGTCGCCTTATAATACTTATAAATATGCAGGACTTCCTCCCGGCCCGATTAATTTGCCGGCCATTGAAACAATTGATGCTGTTTTAAATTATACAAATCATGATTATTTGTTTTTTTGTGCGCGTGAAGATTTTTCAGGTTATTCTAACTTTGCAGCCACTTATGAACAGCACCTGGTAAATGCACGCAAGTACCAGGCTGAACTTAACAGGAGAAATATTAAAAGATAAAAGAAATCCCCCATGATTACAGAACAGGAAATAGATATTGCCGAACGTTTTTTTGAAACGTTAGATGCTGATGCATCGCGAGCATTTTTTGAAAAATTTTCAGAGCTACAACCGAATATTTTTGTTTATGTGATGGCTATGTCAGAAAATCTGAAAGCAGAAGAAGCCCAATATGACAGCTTGTATTTAACAGGAGTAATCTTTAAAGCGTTCGAAACAAAATACACAACCATAAAACAAATATCTGAACAGGAACTGGACGAAACCGAACAGGAAGTAATTGCTTTGTATCAATCATTGGCAACTGATAATGAAAAAGATTTTGAAGCAGGTGCAAAAAATGTTTTAACCGAATCAGCACAACCTATTTTACTTGGCTATGTTGGCGGTGCACTCACAAATGCCATTGAAGAATACAACGAAGAAGACCAGGGACTTGCTTTTAATATATTACAAACTGTAATAGAAAGTTTTAATAAGTCTGTTGATGGTGGAGGGATGAAGGTGGTGAAGTGAAAACCTTTTGATAACCGATGTGTTATTAACATGATAAAGGTCATTTTCGTGGTCTCATTTGTAATGTTACCTTTGCCGCGAATTTTGAAAAACGTCCTTTAGTGGTTCCAATATTAAACGACTTGTTACGTTAACCATTTATGGCACTCTTAATGCAGGTTCAAGGTTAACGCCCCCAAAATTTTAGAATAAAAACTCAAAATAAAATTTAATGATTTACATTATCATCTTCTTTATTGCACATTGGTATTTATCATTGTTCTCGCAAACATTTTTTCTGCATCGTTATTCAGCGCATAAAATGTTCACCATGACCCCCTTCTGGGAAAAATTCTGGTATTTGTTTCTTTACATTACTCAAGGTTCATCTTACTTAGTTCCGCGCGGTTATGCTGTGATGCATCGCATGCATCACGCTTTCAGCGATACTGAAAAAGATCCGCATTCACCTATTTTCTTTAAAGAAGTTTTCACTATGATGATGGAAACCAAGCGTATTTATTATGGTATCATTTCAGGTGAATTTAAAGCCGAAGAAAAATTTTATAAAAATTATCCCCAATGGGATGCCTTAGACAAATTTGCTGATACTTGGTTTTCGCGAATTGCATTCGGAACTTTATACACCTTATTCTATATTTATTTTGTTCCTGCGGGCGGATTTTACTGGCTTCTTTATTTGTTGTTGCCAATACATTATTTAATGGGACCTGTTCATGGTGCAATTGTAAACTGGGCCGGCCATAAATACGGTTATCGCAATTACGATGAAGCTGATCATTCAAAAAATACTTTCGTTTGGGATTTCCTGATGATGGGAGAATTATTTCAAAACAATCATCATCACTATGGTGCGCGTCCTAACTTTGCAAATAAATGGTGGGAGTTTGATCCTACTTATCCAATCATTAAAATATTGAATGGGATAGGAATAATTAAATTAGCTTACTCAAAAGCGAAATATTAACTAAAGATTAATTTCTAAGAAAAGCGGCTTCACAAAAAATGGAGCCGTTTTTTTTTTGAAAGTATTACTTGATATGTCATCCTAACGAAGTGAAGGAACTCCTCCAATGTTAGTAAGAACTTCATTTGAAGAAATATGTTTCGCTTCGCTCAACAGGACAGTGCCTCTTGAGAATCAGTCGCAAAGCTGATGTCTTAAATCTCAAAACCCTTGTACTTTTTAATTTGAAATCATTTTCTTTGACCTAATAATTTTATTCATAAAATTTTTATCGCGATAATGATTTACAAAATATCATCTTTAAAACCTCACACAAGATTTATTGAAGTTGAAACGGTAATAGAAACGCATCTATTGGATACCATTATATTAAAACTTCCAAACTGGAGACCGGGGCGTTATGAGTTAGGCAACTTTGCAAAAAACATTCAATCATTTAAAGTGGTTACCCCCGATGTTGGCAACCTTGTAAAATTTGAAAAAACAGATAAGTCAACCTGGAAAATTTATTGCAAGGATTTGGAGCATATAAAAGTGTCTTATAACTATTATTCAAACCAGTTAGATGGTGGCGGATGTTTTACAAGCGAAGATCAGTTATATTTTAATCCCGTTCAGTGCTGCATGTATATTCCTGAACAGATGAAAACTGAGCACACTATTCAGTTAATAATTCCTCAAGATTGGAAAATTGCAACCGGCATGCGTGTTGATGGTCAAAGATTAATTGCAAAGGATTATGATGAGTTGGCTGATTGTCCTGTAATAGCTTCACCTACTTTACAACATAAACAATACGAGAGTGGCGGAGTTTCATTTCACATTTGGATACAAGGTGATTATCAGCCCGACTGGAATACACTGATTAAAGATTTTAAATCGTTCAGTGATTTGCAGATTAAAGTGATGCAGGAATTTCCTGCTAAAGATTATCACTTCCTAATTCAAATATTGCCAACAGAATTCTATCATGGTGTTGAACATTTAAATTCAACAGTGTTGGCATTAGGACCGGGAGATAAATTAAATGAGCGCAAAAATTATATTGAATTGCTCGGTGTGGCTTCGCATGAGTTGTATCACTCATGGAATGTGAAAACTATCAGACCTGAAGCAATGATGCCTTATAATTATGAAAAAGAAAATTACTCGCGCTCAGGTTATATATATGAAGGCTTCACAACTTACTTTGGTGATTTGTTTTTAAAACGCTGCGGAGTTTTTACACAGGAAGAATTTTTTACTGAAGTTGAAAAAAGAATTAATAAGCATCTTAATAATTACGGACGATTCAATATGTCAGTTGCTGATTCATCATTTGATACCTGGTTAGACGGATACACTGCCGGAGTGCCAAACAGAAAAGTTTCTATTTATGATGAAGGAAGTTTGATTGGAATGGCAATTGATCTTACGGCACTCAATTTTACAAAAGGTAAAATGAGATTAGAAACTGCAATGCTTGCATTGTACCAGGACTTTGGAAAAAACAATATTGGTTACAGAGATAATGATGCCCGTTTTACTTTAGAAGCTATTGCAGGAACATCGCTCACGGATGTTTTTGAAAATTATGTTTATAAGAATGCAAGCTATTTTGATTTGCTTGTTGAAACTTTAGGTTATGCAGGTTGTACGCTTGAAGCTTCGGATTCTGAAAAAACATTTGAAACATTTTATGGTTTTAAAATTGTTGCAACAGATACTTTGACAAAGATAATTGCTGTTGCACCTGATTCTCCTGCTGATGTTGCTTTGCTTTCTGTTGGTGATGAAATTATTTCTGCTTATGGTGAGCCAGTAAAAAATAATCTCAGCGATTTGATTCAACAACATGCTACAGATGAGCTCACACTTGAAATCAACTCGTCATTTAAAAAGAAACATATAGTTGTTAAACGAACTGATAAAAAATTCTATCCGCATTATAAAATTGCAGTGAGTGCAAAAATGACTAAAGAGCAAAAGTTTGTTTTTGAAAAATGGTTGTTGGGTTAGTAATTTTATACCTCAATATTCATTTCATTGCAACAACACTTATCTACACATTAACGTCTTTTGGTAAACGTGATACCTGCACAGTTTCGCGTGCAGGAAAATCAGATTTAAAATATGAACCATAAACTTCGTTAACCTGAGCGAACTGATTCATGTCTTTTAAAAAAATTGAAGTCTTGATTATATGTTCATAGCTCATATCAGCAGCTTTTAAAATTTCACCAATGTTCTTCATCACCTGGTTTGTTTCTTCAACAATATTGCCCTGAATGATATTATTGGTTGCAGGATTAATTGCAATTTGCCCCGAAACATAAAGTGTGTTGTTAATCATTATCGCCTGGCTGTAAGGACCAATCGGTTGAGGCGCGTTAGTTGTACTGATAATTTTTTTCATGATTTTATTTTTGATTCTATACTTATTTCAATTCTTACCCTTTGATGTGTCTGACACCCGAAGAAGGTGTCTGACACAAACCAAATTTCAAATTTCAAATTTCTATTTACCATTTTCTAAATTTGACGAATCAAAGTAAATCTTCAAAACCCGAATAATCAAACCGTGAAATTATTACTGCTCGATAATTATGACTCTTTTACTTTTAACTTGCTTCACTATGTGGAACAAGTTAATGATGTTGATGTAAAAGTTTTTCGCAATGATGAAATTTCAATTGAAGCAGTTGATGAATATGATTCAATAATTTTATCGCCCGGTCCAGGCTTACCAAAAGATGCGGGAATACTTCTTGAAGTGATCAAGCAATATGCATCAACAAAAAAAATTCTCGGAGTATGTCTCGGCATGCAGGCAATTGGAGAAGCTTATGGCGGCACTTTAAAAAATTTAAATAAAGTTCAACATGGAATCAGCAGACCAACTTTCATAGCAGATAAGGATGAATTGCTTTATAAAAATCTTCCTTCAGAAATAAATTGCGGGCGATATCATTCATGGGTTGTTGATGAAAAAACTTTTCCTGATTGTTTGAAAATTACTGCTGTTGATAAAGAAAAAAATATTATGTCGCTCCGTCACACTATATATAATGTATGCGGAGTTCAATTTCATCCCGAATCAATTTTAACTGAGCATGGTTTGAAGATGATTGAGAATTGGATGATGAATGACGATTGACAATTGACAATTGACAATTGACAATTGACAATTTGTGAAATTATCCTCACTGAAATCTTTTTTTACTTTTGCATCAATATAAAAAATCATACAACAAAATTATTATGCAAGATTTATTTGAAAAGATTAAGAAGAATCGCGGACCTTTGGGAAAGCACGCTAAAGACACTCATGGATATTTTATGTTTCCTAAATTGGAAGGTGAGATAGGACATAAAATGATTTTTCGCGGCAAAGAAAAATTAGTATGGAGCTTGAATGATTATTTAGGTCTTGCCAATCATCCTCAAGTGAGAAAGGCAGATGCAGATGCTGCACAAACTTTTGGATTAGGTTTACCGATGGGTGCGCGCATGATGAGCGGAAATTCAAATCAACATGAACAATTAGAAAATGAGCTTGCAAGTTTTGTAGAAAAAGAAGATTGCATTTTGTGCAATTTCGGTTACCAGGCAATGGTAAGTGCTATTGATACGTTAGTTGATCGTCATGATGTAATTGTTTATGATGCCGAATCGCATGCATGCATCATTGATGGTTTGCGTTTGCACATGGGCAAGCGATTTGTATTTCCACATAATGATATTTCAAATCTTGAAAAACAATTAGAGCGTGCAACAAAATTAGTTGCTGAAACAGAAGGGTCAATTTTAGTAATTACCGAAGGTGTTTTTGGAATGAGTGGTGACCAGGGAAAACTGAGAGAAATAGTTGCACTGAAAAACAAATTTAATTTCAGATTATTTGTTGATGATGC
>JBDTRM010000056.1:0-22507 GCA_039931675.1 Bacteroidia bacterium
TAAGAAATAAAGATTGGGCTTTTTGTTTTAGTAAATTACAGTTTAATAAGTTTGCTAGTAAATGTTTCGCTATTTGATTTTGCTACAATAAAATAAACGCCTTGTTTTAAATTTTTAATGTCAACATCTGTTGATTCTAAATAGCTATTTGGTTGCACTGTAATGATTACATTTCCTAAAATATCCGTCACATTAATTGTTGAAACGAATAACTTTTTTTGAAAACTAACCTGAACTTTTTCATTAGCAGGGTTGGGTATTAATTTGAATCCAATTGAATTTTGAAGGTCTTTTATTCCTTCAACAATTACTAAAACTGAATCGCTGATACTGCTGCAACCGTTAGCATCTGTAACCATAACAGCATACCAGCCATTAGAAACAACATTGTAAATTGTATCGGTTGCACCTATAATAACTGAACCATTTTCCAACCATTGATTACCTGATGAGCTTGAACTGCCAAGTACCGGTGAATTTACGGTTACTATAGTTGGTTTTGGTGGTAAAGCATTTACAATAAGATTTGAAATTATTTCTTGCGAGCAACTTGAGTTGGATGCAATGAATTTTAATTGGTGTAAACCAACCGATAAATTTGAAAGCACAATTGAACTATCACTCGAATAAAAAACAGAATCCAAATACCAACTCGAATTCATGTTGAATAACAATGTTGATGTTGCCGATATGGAATCGCCCTCGCAAATTGATGAGTTATTGATGGTTGAGGTAGCCATTTGATTACAATCATAAATTGTATTTTCAACAGTATTAGTAATAACGGGAGCATTAAAATCAAAATAAATACCTGCATTGTTTTCAATTAAAGTTCCGGCAGTATTGCCTGGTGATTGCGCAATGCTGTACTTAATAAATCCATGACTTGCCTCTTCATTCACATTGCTATCGGGCAATAAAATATTATCAAAGTGGAACAGCACCACATTTGACGTTTTAAACTCATACCAATAATCATTTGAAGCACTTAATACCTGTAAGGAATATTTATCAAGCGAAGCAGGTAATGTATCGGTAACTATAACTGTAAACGCAGTATCGTTGCCCGTATTTTGAAAACGAATGGTGTATTTTAAATTTTCAAAGTTGGTAATGTAACCTTGCGTACCAAAACCAACGGGGTCAACTGCGATATCATTAGGATCATAAGCACCGGTAACTGTTTGCGAAATGCTATCGGAATTATTTGCAATGTTTGTTTCGCCTGTAACACCGCTAACTACTGCGGTTGCGTTTAAGACAGTTCCAATTGCTGTGGTTGACGGAACGTTTAAAGTAACGTGATATATCCGTTGGCCGAATGGACCAATCGCGCCCGCGTTCCATATTAACTGCCCCAATGAAGCTGTTGTATAAATTGGTGATGAACTTACATAAATCAAATTTGAATCATAATTTAAAGTAACCGTTTGAGCAGGAATTAAATTTGGCGTAAGATTTCTATAAGTAATTGTTATATTCTGATTGAAACCCGGCCTGGGTTGCGATGCATACATGCCAATCTGCACATCGGGATTTACATTTATGCTATCAGCAAGCTGCACATCAATAATTAATCCTGTTGACGAAACATTTATATTAAAGGTATTGGTATCAGGACAAAGTTGCGCATACTGATATGGTGCATATTGTTTTAATGTGTAAACCCCAACCGGAACGGGAATGTAATACTCACCACTTGAATTTGTAATAGCCGAATACGCACCGGGATTCAATTCAATTAATGTTCCTGCCAAAACTATATCCCCACCATCATAAGAGCAGTTGTTATTGTAATCGGCAAATAATCTGCCTTTAACTAAAGAACATAAAGTGTCGTTTAAAATATTGAAATTTCCTGTGTAAACTAAAACTGAATCGTGATTGCCCACGGTAAAAGGGTCAACGGTATCACCTGTATAAATGTTTAATGTATAAAGTCCAGGTAACAATCCGCTCATAGTAAAAATAGAATCCTGGGTTCGGTAATATGCGTTTACATTATTAGAGGCATCATAAACAATTGCCTTATATTTTGAAGTAACGGGGTCAGGTGGGAATAGACCAAAAGAAACAATATTGCTGATAAACGTGTTTGCGGTTATGGCTGGCGAAGGATGTAAGTTAATTATTGCTGTACCGGTTGGTGAACCATTGCAGGATGGCAATGCTGTAATTGCAGGATTGATAGCAGGTATTTCTTTCAAATCAAAATCTACAGTTGTGGTGCAACCACCCAAACCAAAAGATGCCGAACACATTATTGAATAATGACCCCTTGGCAAACTATCAAATGTATGAAACACATCATAAACTCCTGGAATTGTATAGGAGTAACTTGCAATAAGTATTGAGTTGCTATCGCTCAAATCATAATAATAAGTACCGTCTGGCAAATATATTTCACCACTGCCATTGTTAGGATATTGTGCAACCTGAACCGAACCATCGCTATCGTTTTGCTGAGGCATCACAATTGAAATTGCATAAAACTGGGGTTGAGCAGAATACCCCACAAAACCTGATGCAAATGCTTGTGCGCCTAATTGATCAGTTACAGTAACATCATACTGCCCGGTTGAAAGACCTGTTAAAGTGGATGATGTAGCTCCCACATTCCATGAATAGTTATAAGGGCCTGTGCCTCCGCTAACATCTGCTTGGAGCGAGCCTGTACTGTTGCCACACCAGTCAGCAGTTAATGATTGAACAGACACACTTAAAGATGATGTAGTTTTCGAATAACCTGTGTGCCAGATTGATAAAATAATGCCAATGAGGAGTAGTAGATTTTTATTCATGTCGTAGTAGTTTTAAATATTAAATTAAAATGGTTTGTTATTATTAATATTTCAAGCTATCAAAGAAATAATAATTTTCTTAAATAAAAAACTTAAAATTGTTATTTACTTCGCTGCCTGGCCGATGTGTTCGATAGGAAACTTATAATGATGAATAATGAATGTCGAATTTTGAATGTTGAAGTAAAAAGGATTTAATGTTGAATAATGAATGTCGAATTTCGAATGTTGAAGTAAAACGATTTTAACTATTAAGATTATCCCACTTCATTATTCAACATTCATCATTCATCAATTCATTATTTTTGCTCCCATGGCCGATGTGCACGATATAAAAACACGCTCCTACAACATGAGCCGCATTAATAAAATAGTTACAAGGCTAATTATGGAAAAGCAAAGAGTATAATATATTCGCCCCATGGAAAATGTTTCAAAAACTGAATTAAGGATTACAGGTATTGAAGATGTGGAATTTTATCTTCATCCGGAGTTACCTGCGTTAAATTTTAATGATACAAAAAATGAATGGACTTTTAACATTCAGTTGGCACGTCATAAAATTTATCACGGCAAAAAAAAAGCAGAGCGGTTGAAATTGGATACCGTTATCGCTTATAAATCGCCACTGGAGAATATTATGATGGCTTCAGTTAAGCTCACTACAGTGATGGAAACCAGGAGTCTCAAACGTAATGAAGTAGATGAGCAATATTGGTCTTACCTGGTAAACTTGAGCCTGGCTCATTGCCGCGCTGTTTTTGCGTATAAAACCATTGGCACTGCCCTACAGGGAAAAACAATGTCAGCACTATCTTCGGAGGATACAAACAAAAATGTTCAACAAAAATTAAATGATATATGGGGACGACCAACCAAACGATAAGCTTTAATTATAATTTCGTTGACATTAAGCTGCTGCAATGGAAGGCCGGTGAGGAAAAGGCAGATGCCGCAATGATATGGCGGCCCCGCTTTGAGATCGCTTTTGATCATCACTCCCGGTCATACCCCCTGGTGTATGTAGATGCTGCTGTTTTCCTCGGCATCAGCGATAATGAATTCTCAGCAATGATCAAGGTAAGGTCTGTGTTTTCAATTACTAAGTTTGAAAACGATGCTTATCCACAGGCAGCCATTGCCTGGCTGATGGAATTTGCACTATCGCATTGCCGCGCTATTGCGGTATGCAAATGCAATGAGGAAAACCTTAACCTGCCGCCAATTCCATATTTTAAATTTGAGCGGTTGCAGGAGCTGGCGAGCCTCGCTTTGTATAAAAGCTCCGTTACTGCACTTTCGCATGGCGGGGATTATCCCGAAAATGAAGGCAGCCTTGCTAAAGGAGTGAACAGATTAAAGGTGCATATACTTTGGTTTACTGTGCCTGAAAAAAGCAATGTGATTAGCCTTCAAGGGGAAGAAGAAAATGGTAAAGCCAGCATCAGCTTCAATTATGATTATCAAAAAATAAATGAGCAGCAATGGAAAGTGTATCTTGACTGGGGCATCAGTATAGCAGGCACAGCAAAAATAAAAGTGCGCTCAGGCTTTGCACCCGCATATACCGAGGATGAATTATTTAATGAAACAAACCTGGTGCCGCTGCTGGAAGAAGCTTATAATAATTGCATGCATGCATTTAGTAAGCAATGCAGCATGCACGGCATTAATCGTGAAGGCGCCATAGATCCCGGGAAAGACCATTTTGAAGACATAGGCAAATCTATAATAAAGCAATATTTCCAATCACGTAAAAAAGATGATGAACGCAATACCGGGTTACATGCTGCGGGTTTTAGCCTTACTGTGGGCGATAACACCCGACTGGTGGTAAAAGCTACTTTTATGATTTTGGACGAAATACTTTTTTTAAATCCTGCTTTCAACCATAGGCATAACCAGCAAATGTTAGCAGATAGCATGGTTCATGAACCATTATACTATACTGTTAAATATAATTGTCTCGAAATAGAAAACGGTGCTATTAAACTTAACATCCTGCACACAGTGATGTTTTGCATTTGTCTTGATGTAGCACTGCAATTATTGCTTGACCATCATGCTGATGACCTTCAGCCTGTGTTTGCCAAATATAATTTTACCCCCCTGAGGCAACAGGAATTTATCAAATTTGGCAGCCATATTTACAAAATGTTTAGTGACAAAAAAGATGAAGGATTTCGCATAACCAACCTTGAAGAACATAAGGATTGGACATCAATGATAAAATAACCGGGTACTTAAAGTCAGTTGATTGACTAAGACATATATTTACTTTTGCTGCATGGCCGATGTGCATGATAGAAAAACACGCTCTTATAATATCAATTCCCCTCTGTAAGGCTGCAATAAGCGCAAGCGAGAAGGAAATATAAAACATAAACAACCCCGCACATATTCAGGGTATTTCACTATAAAACTTTAAAAACAAATGGCCTGTTTTAATTATGCAGTGCTATAAGCTTATCGCTGCACTACCTGTCTAAAAAAAACGGGAATGGGTAACAACCCATTTATGACTCACCCACCCCGTTTCATATACTCAACATATCGTTATGCAGCCTTCTGCATTTCTATATTCAGAATTAGCGTTTTGCCATCGGTAGTATAAATATTCTTTACTACAGGATTATAACCCGTGGCAACTATTTTAAGCACATCAGGGCCTTCGTCAGGTGTAAACAACGCGCCATTGCCACTGTTATTCAATACCACCATGAGCCTGGCATTTTCAAGCGTGGCATTTGCACCGGCTATCGGCTCTCCTGTAGCGGCATCAATCACTTCAAGCTTTACAGGTATATTCACAGTCATATTGGTATATACCACACCCCATGCCCTCGAATTTGCGCGCCTGCTTTCTATAGGCATAGCTGCGAAAGTGGATTCTATTTCACTCCACATTATCCTTATAAAATTACCTGCATCTCTTGCCATCCTGCTCAGCTTTTGCTTTTCAATGAAATGCTTAGCCACCAGGTTACTATACGTTGCCCACTTTGACATTAAATCGCTGTTGGCTGCAGCCAAAGCCGCCACTGCCGGATACACTATGGGTGTGCCGCCTGCTGCTATACGCGAGTTTTCGCCATCAATGAGCAGCGATGCCGATTCTTTAATTTTGGCTTCGCTGTTTAGCGGCAAAAAATTACCGGTCGAAATATCCATACCATAATAAGCACGGTCGCCCGGCATCAATATGCCCTGCGCTATTTCAAAATTAACTGCATGCATAAACTGAGAACAAAACAGGCGGACCTTATTGCGCGCTTTTACCTTTATGGGAGTATATTTATTCACAGCGGCCTGTGCAACTGATACAACATTATATTGCAGGGTAAATTTTTCTACCCACACATTAAGCTCTGCAGCCGTATCTGTTTTAAGCGCCTGGCGGCCGGGCAGATTACTGTCTTTTGTAGCCTTGGCCGTGGCTAAAGCCGTGTTAATTTCAAGGGGCGACTGCGGCAGCCTGCGGGTGATTTTTTTCATAATTCTTAAAAACAGAGTGTGAAACTAAATTGAATTTATTATAGGCCAAAAATATATAATATTAGGTAAAAATAAAATAATCATTGGCAATTTTTTAACATTCATTTTCAAAGAGTTAGAAATTATTTTTCAACTGCGTTAATTTTTAATAGTAAAAATCTTCGCGGCAGGTGGTTGCGGCTGCCTTTTATTTGAAAAGAATCCATTCATTTTACATCACCAATGCGTGCCCCTGAAAAAATTTACCACACCATATTATATACAATTGTGCATGAAGAATGAAAAGAGCAACTTACATGCGTATAGTTAGCCGCGAAAAATTAAAAAGAAAATAAAATATACATAATTGCCGGGCGCATAAAAACTTTAAAAGTTAAAGCTGCGCAATTGCTGAAAGATAAAAAACTTTAAATGTCGTATGAGCACAGTTGCCGAAAGGCAAAATATTTTAAATGTCATTGGAGCACAGTTGCCGAAAAGCAAAAGACTTTAAATGTGATAAGAACGCAGTTGAGGAAACCCGAAAAACTTTAAATGTTACTTCAGCACAGTTGCGGAACTGACAAAAATTCTAAAAATCTTAGTTGCACAGTTGCTGACTGACTGCCTGTCATATTTTTGATACGCTACTAACACACAGAGCATAAAATTTATGCATTAAAATGCATGGGATAGTTTGGCAGAGCATAGCTCCTTAATTTATTAAACCTGCTTTGATTGATTTAAAAGAATTGAACCTTTAAGATTGCCCGCCATTGTCAATTGTCCATTGTCAATCGCCAATTGTCAATTACTTTTACCGCATGGCCGATGTGCACGATAGAAAAACCCGCTCTTATAATATGTCTCGTATTAAAAGCAAGGATACCAAGCCCGAGCTATTGGTCAGGAAGTTTCTTTTTGCAAATGGTTACCGTTACCGGCTGCATGATAAAAAACTACCGGGCAAACCTGATATTGTTTTACCAAAATATAAAACTGTGATTTTTGTACATGGGTGCTTTTGGCATGGAGTAATAAGCCTAAAAGGATGTTTGAAAAATAAATCTTCCTTTACATCTGATTTAATTGAAATATCTTGGGTAAGCCTGTAAAAAGTGTCCTTGTTGCCATAATGAATAATCACAAAGATTTTGCTATTGCTCGCAATGAACTTTGGTATAGAATTCCTAAAGATAAAGCACCGCCAAACATTAGGGAACATACAGCAAAACTAATTTCATTTTATCATACAAAAGTTTTTAAAAATGAAAATTCAACAATAAGGTGGTTTGGGGAAATTAAAAGTATTTCAATAGTCAAAAGAAAGGACCTGTTTCCAAAAGAAATTGAAAATGCAAAAACAGAAAATGAATACTTCAAATTAGAATTTTATCCACTTAAGGAGTTGGTTATTCCCATTATTAGTTTGCGACCACGATGGCAGCTTTTTATTCAGACAACAGAAGAGAAATTTTTTAGTGCGAAAGAGGTAAACTTTCTTTTTAGCAGAAGTGAATTGGAGGACAAATTCTGGACGTCCCTTTTAAAACTAAATATTTATGCAGAAAGAGAATATTTTATTACAGTAAGTAACAAAAATTTCTTTCTCGATTTCGCTCTATTTTGTAAGAACAGAAATATTAACATCGAAGTTGATGGGGATCAGTACCACATGGATGCCGATGCTGTGAGAAATGATAAAAATAGAAATAATCTCCTTGAAAGTAAGGGATGGTCGGTTCTTCGTTTCACCAACAGAGATATTGATTATAATTTGAATGATTCAATAAATATAGTTAGAGAAACTGTAAACAAATATGGAGGAATACAAGATTTACAAAATCCAAATCAGTTTTCTTATTTAAATAAGAATGATGGACAAACAAGAATGTTTGAATAGAAGCTAAATGATGATTCGAATCAAAGGCAAGAAACAAAGCAGGAGATATTATTCAAAAATTACGTTTTAGGGTTCCATAACAATTAATTCAAAAAGAATTTATCAGCTTGTAAACTGAAAATAAAACAATTGAATTTTCATAATGATAAACTACTCAGAAGTATTTGTTTATTCAGACCAACCCACTACTTGTCCTAAATGTGGATTGAGAACTGAAATCATTTTAGATTTATCTCATACTAAAGAACAAACTCAAATTCATAAATGTCCTTATAGAAATTGTAGTTTTGAATTTGTAATGCAAAATGATTTTGAAGTTGTTGAATAATTATGAAAGAAGGACAAAAGCTTTGGACAAGAGAAGAATTAATTTTAGCAGTAAATCTTTATTGCAAACTTCCTTTTGGAAGATTGCATAGTCGTAACCCCGAAATAATACATCTTGCAAATCTTATTGACAGAACTTCAAACTCTGTTGCATACAAACTTGTGAACTTCGCAAGTCTTGACCCAAGCTTAAAAGCAAGAGGAATTAAAGGAGCCTCAAATGCAAGTAATCTTGATAAAGAAATTTGGAAGGAATTTTACAATCATTGGGATGTGCTGCCTTATGAAAGTGAAAAGCTTTTAGCAAAGTTTGAAAAAACAACAGTTGAAAAATTAAATGATATTTCTGAAAATGAACTTCCGAAAGAAGGCAGGACAAGAGAACAAATTGTAAAAGCGAGAGTTAATCAATCATTTTTCAGAAAATCAGTTTTAGCTTCTTATAATAATACTTGCTGCATAACAGGAATTCAACAAATTGACTTTTTAATTGCAGGTCACATTAAACCTTGGGGTATTGACGAAAAGAATAGATTAAACCCACGGAATGGAATTGCAATTAACGCACTTCATGACAAAGCATTTGAAACAGGATTACTAACCATAACTCCTGATTTTAAAATTCAAATTTCATCGGTTCTTAAAAAACAAAAAAAGTCTCTATCAATTCAAGAATATTTTTTGAAATACGATAATCAATTTATCATTCTTCCTTCAAGATTTTTACCTGATAAAGAGTTTTTAGATTATCATAATCAAGAGAGATTTAAGCCGTAACCATCCTTCTCTCAATTGTGGTGATTATACCTTAGAAGCAGAATTAGGAATTACACCAAACGGATATTCCGAACCAGACTATTTAGGTTGGGAAATAAAACAGTTTGGTGTTAATAGTTTTGCAAGAACAAAGTCATCAGTTATTACTTTAATGACACCGGAACCAACTAATGGTTATTATGTTACCGAAGGAGTTGAAGCCTTTATCAGAAAATATGGTTATGATGATTTAGTTGGAAGAGCAGACAGAAAAAATTTCGGAGGAGTTCACAAAGTTGGTGAACGCCACAACCGAACAAACTTGCAAATGGAATTAATAGGTTTCGACAGTGATAGCGGAAAAATAAGAAGCACAGACGGAAGAATTGCTTTAATTGATACTAAAGGTAATGAAGCCGCATCTTGGAATTTTGCTTCGCTACTTTTACATTGGAATAGAAAACATAATCAGGCTTGTTATATCCCTTCAGTTTCAGAAACTATTCCAGAAAGGAAATATAAATATGGCAATGAAGTAATCTTAGGTATTGGAACGGATTTTCAATTGTTTCTTTCTGAAATGTTTAACGGTAACATTTATTATGACCCCGGGATTAAAATGGAGAATGTTTCATCTACTCCCAAAGTTAAACGAAGAAGTCAGTTTAGAACTAAATCAGTTTATATAAGTAATCTTTACAAAGTTAATGAGGTGGTACTATTGTAGGATTCCACTCCTTCTATGTTTTACATTTATTTTGAATGTACGTTTGACTATGAGTCACGTATGAAAATAATACCTAGCTATAAAAAAAGAAATGTTCACTGTTGAAGAAAAAGGCAAAATATTTCGTGACATAAGCCATTACTTTTTATATTTGTTCTTTAACTTTTCAATGTCATTGCTATTGTCAATCCATTCTTCTGAAAAACCGCAGTTGCAACATACATATCGTGTTACTTTTACAGAATAAAAACGGAAGAATCCCAGCCGGATATTATTTCCCAATCCGTCAGGACCGCTGTAACCGGGTATCCTGATTATATCATTCGTTTTACACTTTGGGCATGTTGAATTGTTTTTCATTTGATAATTTGTTAATGGCTACGAATGTAATTATTTGTTGAATTAAATAAGAGGTACAATTATCTTCCAGGCCGATATAAGTGACAATTGATTTTAATTATCCACAGTAAGTATCAATTGATTTGAAAAGAAAAGCGGCAGGTTTATTAAGGTTTAAAAATCTGAAATAAGTTACATTTATTTTGAATGTACGTTTGACCATGAGTCACGATATTAAATAAGCTTTATGATTGTACTTAAATGGTAATGATTGGTTCGATAAAATTAAATTTCTCCTAATGTATTGCCCTCGTTAGATGCCTCCTAAATGAATCTTATTTTTCTTTAATTCATTCAACTGATTAAAAAAATAAATAGAAGTGTCTTTATAGGGTTTAAAGAATTTGGTTAACTTCTTTGAATCAAAAATCATTGAGGCGATTTCAATTTCTGAATTAATTTTATCTTCTGTAACGGGAGATTCTAATATCACAGGTAAATTTTCAGGTATATAAGGGGCTATCCTGCTAAATGCGAGGATGGCTTCTAAATTCAACGGTTCGTGAAAGCTTTGCGTATTTACATCGCTCACATGGAGTTGTTTTAATTTGGTTCTGAATTTTTTAATCATTAATAGTGCTTCAGTCATTGTAGGATCAACCTGTCGTGCATGTGCTACATCTAAACAAAAAGTTGCCAGAGGTAATTTATTAAATATTTTTTCAAGGTCGGCAAATGTTCTTCCCACATTCTTTCTTTTATCCATATTCTCAATACATAAAAGATTTCCAAGCGATTGCCATAGAGAAAAATCAGAAATGATATCAGGATGAACAATTATTAACCATCCTTTTTCTGCAACTTTATTGAGAAAACAGATAAGTTGGTGTTCACTATAAATACTTAGTTTACTCGGTGCATGAAAAGATACGTGTTCAAAGTCTCTTAAATCCAGATCATGAAGTGCTGCTATTAAATCAGGCAATTCAGTTTCTCTTAAAGAAGATAGTTCAATTGTTTTAATATTTCTTTTTCTCAAAAGAGCAATCCCTTTCCTGAAATCGCCTAAAGCTATACTGCCTGTTGAAAATCCTATATTCATTTTAAAAAATTCCATATTTTAAAGTAAACTCCTTTAATCTGTTTTCCTTATTGATAAAAACATTTGTCAAAGCTTTTTGAAAGTCTTCCGATATCTTCCATGCTGCCATAAAAATTTCATCATTATAAACCTTGGTCATATTTAATTTTGATAAATGATTTCTTGCATTTTCATCATTGAGCAATCCCATAAATTGGTCATAATATTCAAAAATATCTGCAATATCCTCATCAGCTATATTATTTTCCGTTAACACTTTTATTATTACGTCTAATGGTTTCATTATAGATAGTTCTCTTAAATGTTCCCTTATACTATTAATATTTATATTGGAATTATCATAGCAACTAAAGCACATGAGCAATCCTTTAATAAATATTAATTTCCTGGACATTCGAAGTTTAATATTTCTTAATGCCCACTTTTCACCCCTTTGCTCCTTTTGTTTATAGGCAAAATCTACGCACATGGTTCTCCAAAACCTTATGAAATCATTTAACAGAAATCTGGGAATAGCTTTTCGTCCAGATGAAAAACCTGAATCGTGAGAAATATATTGATTAATAATCCCTCTTATGACCCTATCGTAAGCCGTTCCGTTTCTTTCAGTATCACTTTTAAAAATAATATTGGCGGATTCGAGTAATAAAAGAAGCCTTCTACTTAGATTATGATTGGTGTCATCTTCACCCCCAATATAATGTATTAAATCATGACTGAAAGTGATTTGTCCGAACATGCCTGTCGTGCCAGGTTCTTGTAACTTTAAATCTTCTAATTTATTTTTTATAATATGGCTGAATTCATAATGATCGTGATTGGCTTGTCCATCAATTAAAATAGTCCAATCAACATCGCTTGATTTTGAGCATTCATTTCTTGCAATAGAACCAAATACGATTAAATCAACATCGGAAGAAAAAAAGGAGACTGAATTTTCAGAAAAAATATTTTCTATTTTTTGTACAAATTCACCAGTAATCTCCTCTGCGTTAAAAATATTGTTCCAGGTTTTGGAATGTTGTTTAGCAAAAGCTCTAACATAAAGGTATTCAGACATAGTATCGCCAAAAATATAATAAAACGATAAGTTGACAAAGGAAAACTCAAATCACATTAACAAGAAACCCTAAATATTAACATTTTTGAATGAACTTTGAAAATAAGCCATATAATAAAAATCCCATAATTAGCTTTTATCAAACCTGGTTTTTTCAATACATAAACTTATTTTGATTGTCACTTATAGTCAACCCGATAAAAGTGACATTGCTTTTTAATTGTACACAATAAGTACCAATTGGTTTGAAAAGAAAAGCGGCAGGTTTATTAAGTTTTCAAAAATCTGAAATAAGTTACGTTTATTGGAATGCATGTTTGACTATAAGTCACGTAAAGAAAAATATCAGGTTAATATATTGTTTCAACATATTTAGCCTTTTTGACCGCGTAATAAATAATATAAACAGTGTTTATGTATCCAGGCCTTAACCATACCATTGTGTATTCTTCTTTTTTTAAACATAAAAACAAACACACAAAATGAAAACACTCAGTCGTTTATTTACTATTGCCGTGCTGGTCTTAACTGTGTCATGCAGCAAGGATCATACTGATGACAACACAACTCCCACACCAACAGATAATTATTTATCGGTAGCCGATTTTCATGCTCACAATGGGGTAGCGATGCAAACTTATACAGTAAGCGGAACTGCAGGCGGCAGCTTTACTACCCCGCAGGGCACCGTGGTTATTGTACCGGCCAACACGTTTTATACGCAGATGGGTGCGGCAGTAACCGGAAATGTAACCGTACAATTTAAAGATATTTATAAAAAGAGCGATATGCTGCTGAGTGATATTTCGGCCACGTATGAAACAGGCACTCCATTAAAATCGGGAGGAGAGTTTTTTATAAAAGCTATAGCTAATGGGCAAGGCTTAATTATTGGTAAAACGATAACGGTGAAGCAACCGCTCAATGGCATCGCTGCTGATAATGGCATGGAAGCACTGTTCGGTAAAGTGGATTCTGTTTTAGCACCCAATGGAGGAATGATATGGGCTGCAGCTGATACTTTTGGTATTGGTGGAAATGGTTCGGTGGGTGTAACAGCTTCGCAGTATGTTTTCTCTTTGTACTCGTTCAACAGTTCGCCCGATTCAGGCACATGGTGCAACAGCGACAATCCTAACTTTTTCAGTACTTACCCGCAAACAACGTTAACCATACATTCAGTTGATTCGACCTTTAGCGGTGAGGTTTTTCTTGTTTTCAAAAATCAAAGTTGCATGGTGCATGTTTATAAGTATGGAATAAATTATAATTATGATTATGCGCCCAGCGGACTGCAGGCAACTGTAGTAGTTATAGGTGAAAAAGGCGGAGAACTTTATTCAGCGTTCGTTCCCATAACAATATCTAATAACATGACAGTTAATTTCGGAGTTACGCTAACTACCACCGAAGCTTTTAAAGCGCAATTGGAGACGCTTAATTAGACTATTTGTATTTACCAGTTGCATAAACTTGATTGGGTTGTCACTTACAGGCAGCCCGATATATGTAATAATTGATTTTTAATTATACAATAAGTGTCAATTGGAATGAAAGGGAAAATGATTGTAATTAAAATTTCACAGCCCGAAATAAGTGACATTTATTGGAATGTACAGTTGACGATAAGTCACGTTTGTTTTTTAATTGTGCATCATAATAAGTTAGCACCCCTGCGGTCTAATTTCTTTGCATTAAAATAAAATTATTTTTGAATCGTGTTATAGTCAATGAATTGATAAATTATTTTCTTTGCGACAAAATTTAATACAATCAAAACAAAAAATAAAACATTATGAAAATAGCCATCTTGATTTGCCGAATATTATTAGGTCTGATTTTTACGGTATTTGGCCTTAACCAGTTTTTCCATTTTATCCCCATGGAAATGCCAACGGGTGATGCCGGAGTTTTTTTTACAGGAATGGTAAAATCAGTTTATCTTATCCCTACTTTGGGTTTCTTCCAGGTATTGGGCGGCATATTGTTACTCGTTAACCGTTTTGTGCTATTGGCTTTGGTAATTTTGTTTCCAATTATATTGAATATCTTATTGTTCCATATATTTCTTGCTCCCGAGGGCCTGATTATGGCTATTGTTTTAATGCTAATGGAGCTGTTTTTAGTTTATGCTTACCGCGACCATTTTATGCATTTCAAAAACCCAACACATCATATAAACTGATTTCAGTTTTACTAAACCTGCTTTTTTCATTGCAGAAGGTTGTTTTAATTGTCACTTATAGACAACCCTATATAAGTGACATTTTATTTTAATTGTACACAATAAGTATCAATTGGTTTGAAAAGAAAAGTGGCAGGTTTATTAAGATTTCAAATAAGAAATAAGTAACATTTATTGCAATGTAAATTGACTATAAGTCACGTTGGAGAGAATAAACAACTCTGAAAGTAAACGCATCCTTTATTCCTCTTACTTTTTAGGAATTGATTTAATCTTAATTCCTTTTTTTACTGCTTCATCAAATTGTTCTTTTACCTGTTGGTAAGTAACAGGCAAATCGCAACCTGATTTTTGCTTTTATCAATGTGCAAATGTTCCCTTTTCTTCGTGGCAGACGCTTCAGTTGTTCACAGGAGATTATGTTTGTAAAATTCATTTTTATTTTACAACATTTTTAATCACTCCTATTATGAAAAGATTAATCGTATTAGCTGCTGTTATCCTCCTCTATATACCTTGTAATGGACAAAAGGATGGTTTTGTAAACAGCGCGGATAATTCAAAAATATATTACAGGACTTATGGCAAGGGAAAACCCATGCTGATTATAAACGGGGGGCCGGGTATGAACAGCGATGGCTTTGTGAGCCTTGCCATGCAATTATCAGGTAAATATCAAACCATCATTTTTGATCAGCGCGGTACAGGCAAATCAACAGTTGACAAGCCTGACAGCACTAACATTACCATGGCGCTGATGGCTGAAGATATGGAACTTCTGCGTAAACACCTTAACATCAGCACATGGATAATACTTGGTCATTCGTTTGGCGGAATGCTTGCATCTTATTACGCAACTATTTATCCCGATAAAATTGATGCATTGATTTTATCTTCATCAGGCGGCATTGATATGGATATATTAAACATGGCGGGTAACAGCATCAATTCGAAATTAAGCAAGATGGAACTGGATTCTGTAAATTACTGGAATGATAAGATTAACAATGGCGATACTTCCTATTCCGCAAAACTGCAGAGAGGAACATTTTTAGCTGCCGCTTATGTATATGACAGAAAGAATATTCCCGTTATAGCAAAGCGGCTTACGCAATCAAATGCCCTCGTTGGCGGGCTGGTATGGGATGACATGACGCGTATAAATTTTGATTGTTCATTAAAGCTTTCGTCATTTGATAAACCTGTTTTAATTATACAGGGCAAAGAGGATATAGTAAATGAAGGCATGGCTTTAAAAGCTCATAAGGCTTTTAAAAATTCGAAGCTGGTTTATATGGACAGGTGCGTTCACTACGGCTGGCTGGACAGGCCGGATTTATATTTTGCGGAGATTGATAAGTTTCTTCAATCTAAATGACTTCACATTCTCCGCGCCTCTCTCCTTTGAGAAACTGGTGATTGCCTTACTGGAACTTAATAATTGTCACTTCTTTTAACATAATTAATCAACCGCAAAAGCAAAGTAAATTTTTAAATTAGCACCTTCATTAAAAGCCATTCACCATGAAATACCTGCTATCCTGTTTCATTTTATTTATAAGTATTTCTTTATCATTTGCTCAAAGCAAGTTTATTACAACATTTAAAACGGATAATTATGGTGGTCCGTCACGCACAATTGCGATGGGAAATAAATTATTTTTCAGTGCTTACGACCCTGTTAACGGGAGAGAGCTATGGTGTACTGACGGAACTGCACCAGGAACCTATATGGTAAAAGATATTAACCCCGGAAGTGGAAACGGCATAGCTGATTACTTTGAATATACGGTGTATGTTATGAATGGCATATTGTATTTTAAAGGCAATGACGGAATAACCGGCCCTGAACTGTGGCGCAGTGACGGCACAGCAGCAGGAACATATTTATTAAAAGATTTAACAGCAGGTGCAACAGGCACAGGGATCGGATATTTTACATCGGTGAATAACATTCTGTATTTCACGGGCGGCACAGGCACGCAGCTTTGGCGCAGCGATGGCACCGATACCGGAACTTACGTTATAGACTATTTTATGTCCGTAAGTAACCTCTATGGTTTTAAGAATAAGTTGTATTTCGCAGGTGATAAAAACAATACCGGGCAGGAGCTTTGGAAAAGTGATGGCACTAACACTTTTTTGCTGAAAGATTTAAACGGTGCTTTAGGCGCTTCGCTGCCATGCAACTTTCACGCAACCCCAAGTACATTATATTTTATGGCTATGACCAATGACGGCTGGGAGCTTTGGAAAACAACAGGATCGGCAGCAAGCACTGTAATGGTAAAGGATATTAATCCTAACGGCAACAGTGTACTGGGTAGCTACGCTGAAGCAAATATGGCCAACATAGATGACACCGTTTATTTCGGAGCCATGGATGGCGTTAACGGTTATCAGTTATGGAAGAGTGACGGAACAGATACAGGCACAGTGATGTGCACCAATATTCCGAATGCAATTTATACTTCATCCCTCTTTCCAGTTGTGAATGGCAGGGTGCTGGTAAATAATTATACTGATAATCACTTTTGGGAATATGATCCCGTTACCGATTCGGTTTCGGTATCGGCTTATCCCAGCTTTTTCTATAGCAACAATCCCGGCAAGTTTATTTTTGTTGGTGATAAAATGATTTATGTAGCCGCAGATTCCATCTATGGATGTGAAGTATGGAAAGCGGACGGAACAGCGCAGGGAGTGAACCGGTTGCAGGAATCACATTTAGTTGACAACTGGATTGCACCGACTTCACAGAATTTCAATTCTGTTTTCGGCAAGATTGGCAATACCGTATTATATACCATAGTGCGCACTCCTTATGGATTTGATATAGCGCTAAGGAGCTATGATGCTTCACAAACAGATTCATGCTTTGCTCCTTCTGTAATTGTTCCTGTGCCTGTATCTGATACTGCTGCTCATTTTGTTTGGAACAGGATAAATGATAATGCGCAATATGATTTTCGTTATCGCATTGCAGGCAGCGGCTCGTGGAATACAGTTACAACAGGATACAGTTACCTCTCACTTAATAACCTCGCTGACTCTGCCGATTATGAATATCAACTGAGAACAACTTGCAATGCAGTAACAACAGGCTGGAGTGATACGGCAACTTTTAACACCGGTTATATTTCAAACCATAATGTAGTGAATATCCTTGCCGACCGCAGTGAAAATGACAGCACCATGCGTATTTACTGGCTCCGGTCAGACATTATTACATCTATGCAAATGAAATATAGAATAAGCGGAACCGCTGCCTGGACAACAGTTTCAAACGCAACCGGGTATAAGCGCATTACAGGTTTGCAACCCAACATTTTATACGAATACCTTTTAAGGCCAAATTATAATGGTACGTGGGGACTATGGACTTATACTCCATTATACTTTTATGTTTCGGCACCACTGGTTACAACGTATATACCAGAGTTAAGCTTACCTGAAAATAAAATAAAGCTTTTTCCCATACCATCAGCCAACAGGGTTTTTATAGAGGGATTTAATGATGATAATATTAAGTATGACCTGATTGATTTATTAGGACACACCGTAAGAACGGGTGAAGCAATTGAAAACAGCATTGATCTTGAAGAATTAACCGGGGGCATTTATTTCATAAAACTTAAATCAAAAGAAGGAATAGTGGCGAGGAAGGTGATCAAAAATTAATTCATCGTTCCGGTTTGCCATTTCACCGGGCATATACTTTGCCTGTGGTTGGGTGTTTTTTTCACCAACCACCGAAAACACCAATCGTCAAAGGTTGGTGAAAAAACACCAACCATACGCAGCCATAAGTTTAACTCGCGGGTTTTGTTTTGCGTTAATCATTAAAGTTGAAGAGGAACTGACTGCGTAAGAAATTAAATTAATAGTAAACGATGCTGATTTTATTTACTGTTCCTTTATCCTTCATAAATATAACAACATAAATCATGAAAAACTTTACTTCTAATTTCAAAACAATCATTACTGTGCTGGCTTTGTTATTCAGCTTTAATCTTTGCATGGCACAGATTACGCTTAACATAACTGTTAACACTACTCCATCGTGCACACACAACGGAACAGCTACAGCTATAGTTTCTAACGGAACACCTCCTTACAGTTATACCTGGTACACAGCCTCAGGGCCACAATACACACAATTCATTTCGGGCATTGCCGGTGGTTATGCAAGTGTTTCAGTTATTGATGCTGCCGGCAATACAGGTTATGCTTATTCAATAGTCAGCCTGCCATTTGATCTCAATGCAACATCCACACCTGATTCATGCAGCCTCGGTGTAGGCACATGCAGTTTAACCGTTACGGGAGGCACTGCCCCATTTACATATCTGTGGGATAACGGCTCCACGTCTGCCACCGCAACGGGTTTGAATGCCGGCTTTCCTGAGTGCACTGTGACGGATGCAAACGGATGTTATGTGCTGGTGAGTGATAATGATACCACGCAATGGTCCGCTGAGGTTGGTTATGCCTCGGCCATAAACCTTGGTATTATCACTAATCCTGCAAGCTGCTTAGACGGATCGGCTACAGTAAATCCTTCAAACGGCACACCGCCTTATTCTTACCTGTGGAACACTGCACCTGCACAAACAACGCAAACAGCAACTGGACTTCATGCAAATACAACCTACATAGTAACTGTTACTGATATTACAGGTTGCTCAAACCAGGCCTCAGCTTCCGTTTCATCAGGGAGTAACATAACTTTGACCATTAACAAGATTCCTGAAAACTGCCTGTATGGTAATGGCAGCGCCACTGCATCGGTGACTAACGGTGTGTTGCCCGTTGCTTATGCCTGGAGCAATGGTGCCACCACGGCAGTCATTTCAGGTTTAACCATGGGTTCCTATACGTTAACTGTTACTGATGCCAATGGTTGTGTGAGATCTCAAATAGCTAATGTTAACCGAACTTCGCCTGTTCAACTGAATGTTACCAATGTTCCGTCAAGCTGCACGGTAAACAACGGCAGCATATCATTGAGTGTTACCGGGGGCTTACCTCCTTACAGTTATTACTGGCAAACCATTCCCATTCAAACAACAGCAACCGCTACAGCACTTGGCCCCGGGCACTATACAGTTACGGTTACTGATGCCAATTTATGCTCAACAAGCAATACGATAGTGCTTACCGATAATTCATCATTATCACTTGGAGTAACTGCAGGAGAGGATACCTGCAACCAGTCTATCGGAATAGGAATTGCTACAGTAACCGGGGGTAACGTTCCCTATACCTACCAGTGGCTGTCTTCGCCAGTTCAAACAACCCCCACAGCAACAGGTTTTACTGAGGGATGGCATAGTGTAACTGTTACAGATAATATTGGATGTGTAAGAAATGGAAAGGCCTGGGTTAATAATTACAGCCCGGTAGATATTTGGGGCGGTGCTGTAAACGCATCGTGCATCTATGTTGCCGATGGCAGCATTTCGCCTGCTGTTACAGGCGGAATAACACCTTATACCTATCAATGGAGCAATGGTGCCACAACCGCTTCTGTATCAGGATTGCTTACGGGCTGGTACCAACTCACTGCTACCGATGCAGGGGGCTGCAGAGACACCGCTTGCTTCTTTGTAGGATACAATTCTGTTTTACCCTGTGCAGTTGTTATATCAGGAAGAGTTTATAATGACATCAATGCCAACTGCATACAGGATGCGGGTGAATATGGAATTACTTGTATTGGTGTGCATTGCATTCCCGGAGGCGGAACACACTTTACTAATTCAGCAGGCGATTATTCATTTATAATGCCTGCAGGCACTTATACGGTGAATCATAATATTCCGCAATATTTCTCGCAGGGATGCCCTGCCGGAGGTTCATATACTCTTGTACTACCTATGGGAAGCACAGCCCCTAATACCGACTTTGCCGACCCTGGTTTTGTTAATGATCTTGCACTTAATAGTTATAGTCACACACCGCCTGTGCAGGGCTTTGATTACTGGCAGATAGTAAGCTATATTAATAAAGGTTCGGTAAGCACTACGGGCACACTTACTGTTAATCATGATGCACAGCTTCCGTTTATATACAGCAAACCGATGCCCAGTAATTATAACGGACTTACACACACGGCCACGTGGAATCTGAACAACCTATATCCTAACCTGTTAACGAATATATGGATCAACTATGGTGTTCCTGCATCTGTACTACTGGGAACGCAGGTTCATTTTCACGATTCAATTTCTCCTTTTATAGCTGACACTTTTGTTAACGACAATTACCTGTGGTTTCTTGAAACAGTTGTAGGTCCTTATGATCCTAATTATATAGAAGTGCGTCCATCAGGCACAGGATCGCAAGGTTATATTACAGCCAGCGATTCAGCAATGGAATACGTGGTGCATTTTCAAAACACAGGAACTTACCTTGCACAACGAGTGTATGTAAAGATTCAGTTAGACAGTCACCTTGATGCAAATACAGTGCAGCCCGGTGCTTCATCGCACAATTATTCTGCTGAGATTTCTCCTTCAAATGAACTTGTGTTTACTTTTGACAATATTAACCTGCCTGACAGTACGTTCGATGAAATGGGCAGTCATGGTTTTGTTTCGTATAAAGTAAAACAAGTTCCTAATCTTTTACCCGGCACACCTATTTACGGGCAGGCAAATATCTTTTTCGATTTCAGTGCTCCTGTTGCTACCAACAATGTGTTAAACACTATCATCACCGGAATGCATGAATTGGACAATACTTTTAATCTTCAGTTTGCTCCAAATCCCTTCAATGATGAATTTACTTTATCATATCATCTTGATCACGCTGATAATGTGACAGTAAAAATCTGTGATGTAACCGGTCAAACAATTTATGAAACTGAAAGCAAACATCAATCTGCAGGTGCGAATAAGTTAATGCTGACTAAAGAACAGTTGCAGTTAACGCCAGGAATATACTTCCTTAATTTTAATGCAGGAGAGAAGTCGGTTACGGGGAAAATTATAAAGATGTAAGGGGGTTTTGAGGTTTGACGTTTAGTTTTCAGGCTCTTTTAATTTTAAATTGTAGGTGGTGATGAGTTCAAGTAATTCAACAAGCGGGTTTTTACCAAAGCTGCGTGAGCTGTAAAAATCGCGCAAAGTAAACAGGCTAAAGTCTTCGCGCTTTTTAATTCCTTTATCATAAAACACTTTTCGAAGATCACCTGAGATATGATAGCTATCTGACGAGTGGCTGGTTAGAAATAAATCGTCTTTAAATCTGAAATGGTGTTTTATTACCAATTGCTCTAATTCTGCAAGCATCCTTTGTCCAAATCTGTCTAACTTAAGCATATCATGCCGGGTATAATCGCTTAAATCTTCGGGGGTGGTAATATTGATTAAGAATCAGCACATTTCTCAACTGTTCAGTAATCTCGCCATGCTCAAATAATGTAACAGGTTTTATAGAATGATCTTCGGGCGGTGAATACCGGTAGCTTGTATTAAGGTGATAGCAAAAGCTGCTCCAATTGTTTCTGCGCATCAATGCTTTTAAAGCTTTCGTTACAAAGCCTGTGCAGCAGCACCTGGTGTTTCACAATAAAATCAGCTATGTTGCCTGTCTTTATTGTTAATAGTGCGGCCACCCTGATTCCCGAAATTTTATACTTCGTTCCCAAACTTCTTACAGGAGGAAAATTGGTGATATAATCAAGCACTAAATTTTACAACTAATCTACATCAATATACCCGAAAGGTTTTGTTTGCCTATAGCGAACTTAATACGGTTTATGGTTTAGAACATGCTCAATTGGTTTCTTCGGCTTACCCCAATGTTCAGTTGGAAGAAATCAAAGGA
>JBDTRM010000057.1:0-16747 GCA_039931675.1 Bacteroidia bacterium
GGCACTTCAATCTTTCCGAGATTATTTTGTTACTAATATTTAGTGCCTACGGCACTTTAGTTCGACAGTCAAAGCGTCCAAATTTATCCCTTATAAAGTAAATATTCGCCCAGCTTTTTTTAATGGATATACAGACCAAGTTAGCCGTTACTTTTCTCTTTTGTTACTGATATGAAGTGCCATTACCGGAATGTGACTATGATATGCCATTCGCTTGGTGAGGCTGCGGCTGAAAACTTTCTGCAGCAATGTTCTGCTGCGCATGCTGACGATTAACAGTTCAGCTTTATATTCTTCAATAAATGTATTGATACCATGAAACGCATCAAAATCATTTACCAAAACAGTTATTATGCTATTATACTTTTGTCTTTCAACCAAACGATTTTTAAAAACCATCAGCTCCGATTCTTCAAATGTATCATCAGAATCACCTTTACTTACATGCAACAATGCTACTTCAGCATTAAACACTTTTGCAAAATCAATTGCATTTTCAGCGTGCTCATAATTGTGTTCACCGTAATCAGCAGCAAGCACTATCTTTTTTAATCCTTCAAACTTAGCATTAGCAGGCACCACAATAACAGGACAATCTGCATGCTCCATAACAGATGCAGCATTGGTGCCTACAAGTATCTCTCCCACACCACTCACTCCTCTTGTTCCCATTACCACATAATGCACATTGTGCTTACTGATAGCATGATTTATTTCCCTATCAACACTTCCGATAACAGTTTCAACAGCAAAATCCAATTCAGGAAAGACAGCCTTGAATTTCTCTTTTGTTTTATTAAGCGCATTACGAATTTCTACTTTCATTTCCTGTGCAGTAACCGGAAGCACAGGATAATCAGTTGCTAACACAGGAAGCTCATAAGTGTGAAATAAAACAATTTTAGATTTTAATGCTCTTGCTAATTCGCAGGCATAAGCAAGTGCATTATCTGCACTTTCAGAAAAATCGGTGGGAACTATGATAGTTTGCATTTGTTTTTTGTTTTTAATTTATAATGCAAATGTAATGAACATCATGTTTCGTTGATTCTTAACTTAACATTATTAATGATGATGTTAATCATAAAAAATGCAATTCTGTAAACCAGGTTACTTTAACTCACAATCCTTCCATCATCCATTTTAATAATTCGTTGCGTGCTTTGCGCAAAGCTTTCATCATGCGTAACAATTAAAAGTGTTTGTTTGAAAGCGGTAGTGAGCTCTTTGAAAGTATCGAAAACAATCTGGCTGTTTCTGCTATCTAAATTTCCTGTAGGTTCATCGCCCATAATGATAATAGGATCATTGATCATGGCGCGGGCTATAGCTACGCGTTGCTTTTCTCCGCCCGATAACTGATACGCTTTTTTAGAAGCTAATTTTTCTATGTCTAATGTTTTTAAAAGACTCATCGCTTTATCTTCTAACTTTTCGGTAGAAAGTTTTTTGAGTTTTAAACCGGGAAGCATTACATTTTTTAAAACTGAAAACTCATTCAGTAAATAATGAAACTGAAAAACAAAACCGATTTTCGCATTGCGAATAGCTGCCAGTTCTTTTTCTGTTTTATCCTCCATGCATTCATTATCAATAAAAAGCTTGCCTGTATAATCGGTGTCCATTGTAGAAAGTATATATAGCAAAGTGGACTTGCCGCAACCTGATTTTCCAACAACAGAAACAAACTCACCGCGTTCTATTTCAAAAGTAATTTCTTTTAGCACCTCATTTTTAATTGGGTCATAAAATGATTTGCTGATAGCGACTGCTTCGAGAACTTTATCCTGTTGCATTTATTTACCTCTGATAATTATTACAGGATCAATGGAACTTGCCTTGCGTGCAGGAAACCAACCGGCAAAATAAGTGGTGAGCAATGCAAACGTTCCTGCTATGAAATAATATTTCGGACTGTAATCCACCTCAAAAGTTTTAATGGTTGGCAATGCTGCCGTTTCGAAAGGAATATTATCAATCACATTTGATAAGAGGAATCCAAAAACAAAACCTGCAAGCGCACCACTAACACCTATTGTAAGCGCAATAGTGAGAAAAACTCTTTTTACATCGCTGCCTGCAAAGCCGGTAGCTTTTAAAATGGCAATGGTGTCCATCTTTTCATAAATCATCATATTCAGAATGTTATAAATACCAAAGCCGGCTACGATTAACAGCGTAACGCCTACTGCATACGAAATAATGCTTCGCACCTTGGTGCCGGTTTCAAATTGTGCATTGGCAGTTTGAATATCTTCTGCATCAACACTGAATAAATTGCTGTATTCTTTTGCCATTGCCGGAGCCAGGGTGATGTCCTTCAGTTTCACCTGCAAATCGCTAATGTAATTGTTGGTCCTGGCTAATAATTTTTGTGCCGTAGCAATGCTGGTGTAACTTTGCACTTTGTCATAATCAGCAATACCCGATTGAAAATAACCAACTACCTTCAAAGGGAATTGTTCTCCGCCTGGTGTAGTTACTATAATGATGTCGCCTGGTTTAGCCAGCATTTTATCAGCAACGCCTTTACCGAGTATAATGCTGTTGGAAATATTTTTTAAATCATAATAATTTCCTGTGGTAACATAATCTTTAAAGAAAAAAAGCTTTGTTTCTTCATCCACATCCACACCGTTGATTATGCCATTCAAATCAATGTTTGCCATGCTGTAAAATACCTGTGCTGATATTCGCGGAGCGACACCTGCCACGCGATTATCATTTTTTATTTTTTCGATTATGGCTGTAACATTGTAAATTTCTTTGCGAACATTTGAAGGCTTTACAGAACTGATAAAATTATGATGACCCTTGTATTGTTCCCATTCATCAACAGGTTGCACAGCCGAAGGTTTAATGTCATTATATAAGCGAATGTGAGGAGTGCGGTTGGTAATCAAACCATCCAAAAGTTTATTCATGCCATTCATAAAACTTAACAGTGTTACAAACATGGTGATGCTGAACGCAACCCCTATACCTGCAACGAGCGTTTGTTTCCAGCGTGCAAGCAAAAGCGCTTTTGCTATATCAGCGATAAGATTCAATTTCATTTCAAAGGCAATTTAATTTTAGTTGCTGAAGTTATTCCGCTTTTTATTTCAACCAGATTATAATCCTTCAAACCCGTTTCCACTTTTTGCAGGTTACCATCCTCAAGCATCACTGTTGAATCATTCACTAAACAATTACGCGGAATGGTTAAAGCACCTTGTTTGGCGCTGATCACAATGTTTGCTTCCACCGTGAGGTTAGGATAAAGTGCATCAGGCTTCCTGGTAAACAAGGCTTCCGCTTTAAAAGTTCGTGTGCGGTCATTCATCATGGGGTCAATGACTGATATCGTTGCTTCAAACACCTGCTCTTTGTAACTATCCATTCGTATTAAAACCTGTTGCCCGGTTTTTACTTTTACAATGTCATGTTCGTCCACATTCAACTCAACAATAAATTGCTGAGCATCACCAATTACAGCCACCGGTATTTGACTTGTTACCATTTCGCCCTGTTCTTTATTGATCTTATATACCATGCCATCAAAATCGCTGTGGATGATTAAATCATCTTCTAAAGTTTTACTGATGCGCAGATTATTTTTACTCTGACCCGAAGCTAATTTTAACTGGCGCTGCAAATCTTCGTATCGCACCAATGCACTTGCAAAAATATTTTTAGAGTTTTCATAATTTAATTCTTTCTGTTCCAATTCAATCTTTGCACCGATATTATTGTCCCATAAATTTTTTTGCCTTACATATAATAAAGAATCGGTGTTGAGTTTTTTACGCGCTAACTCAATTGCATTTTTAGCATCATTTAATTTATCAAGATTGGTATTGTAATCGGCTGTGCCTGCAGCAAGGCGTGCATTCTCAGTAGTGAGCCTTACATTACTGTTGTCAATTTCAAAAAGTGCATCACCCTTTTTTACTACCGCCCCTTCCTTAACCAAAACAGTTTTTAAAATGCCGTTTGTTTTGCTAAAAACTTCGTATTGGTTTTTGCTTTTTATAATACCCGATGCATAAACGGACTCAGTAATGTTTTTTACCTCGGGAGTGATAGCAGTTTTTTTATTGCCGCATGAAGCAAGGAGTAGGAGAGCAAATGCTTTTGCAAAAATTATTTGATGTTTCATATTGAAGTCGGCAAAGCTATTGTTTTTGGGAAACTTAAAATGGAATAGGATTATATAACTGAGATTTTTTGTATGATTTTAATCAGGACTTATTTCGAGAACAATAATGAACTACCGCGACATTTAACTTATTACAAATAAGCGAGTTGATGACAATTCTTTGAACAATGCTTGCAAGTGAAGAGACCTTGCCTAAGTAGAGTTTGGAAGGTATCAGAAGCATTACGGAGTCAAATAAAATTGCAAACAATACATTACGAATCCCAAAACATTTAAATTGCAATCGTTTTTACATTAGATCCGTTAATGAAACACCCAAAATTTTATTGAATAATTCTAAACTCCTGTAATATGTTTAATTATGGAATCGGTGGTCAGGAAATGCATAAGGATGCAAGCGAAACTCTTGCAGACCTGCCTCAAAATCGTACCCTCATAATTATCGGACTAACCTCCGAACAACCTTTAAAACCTGAAATTGTACATGGCCTAAAAACTACTGAAGAAGTTTTTAATTACTACCATCCTCAATTAAATGTTGAATTTCTAAATGAAGATGGAAGTACTTTTACCGAGGTAATTTCATTTCATAGCCTTAGTGACTTTGGTTTAAAAGGTTTGTTTAATCAATCCAATTTTTTAATTAATCTGAAAAATCAGGTTAATGAACATGCCATTGTAATAAAACAGTTAAAAACTAATAGGTTGCTTAGAGCGTGCATCGAAAATAGTTTAAATAAAGAGTCTTTATTCAGTGCATTGTTGGCATTAGTTCAAGAGATTGAATGTGCAAATAATATAGCCCTAAAAGAAAAAATGAATGATCTTGCTCAGGTGCTTCAGGACAGCATTGATAAATTAGCAAAGTTAGGTGGCTACGATTTTTTAGAATCAATAATCGAAGGTGCTGGAAATTTGAATCCCGAAAGGAAAGCCAGGAAGAAAATTTTTCTAACTGAAAGCGCTTATGAGCAGGAACGGGAATTTCTCAAAATAAAATTAAAACATTGGGCTGAAATGCTAAAAGAGATTGACGACATCTCAAAGTTTATTGAAACCAGCCTGATTAAATCAGATGGCGCAAATAAATTACTCAATAAAAATTTATTAAAAGTGCTCAATGCAACGCGCGAATTGGAAACCACATATAAAGCAGTTGCATTATTTTTTAAAAACACTGAAAGTGATAAAGTTAAGAATGTAACATTTGTAAATGCCGGTTTAGATCAATTAAAAGATCTTGATAATTTGCAATTCAGTAACGCTATTGCCGAAGAGCTGTCTCAGAATATTCGCAGGTATGATATGCGTGATAATTATTCAATTTTGATAATACCTGGATATCTTGGTTCTGATAAGGCGCTGGAAAAATGGGGTAAAATAGCTCATGAGAATAAAGTAATGCTTATAACTGATTTTGATAACCTGGATACACCAGAAGATATCTTTGATGAATTCGAAAAGGCGAATCTTACCGGAGAGGAAATTTATCGTTCTAACATATCAATGACATGTAATTGGTTGATTGGAAGAGTTGGAAATCTTGATGTGGGAGAAAACGATGATCTCTATATTCCTCCATCAACAGCATTTGGAGGAAAGCTTTATATAGTGATTATGTCAATGGTAACTGCAGGAAAAAGGCATGGCGGATTAAATGAAGTGGATGGAGTAAAATTTGATTTGAAAAAAAGTGAAATTGCCAATTTAGAAAAGTTAGGGTTAGTGACCATGGTGAGCGAGTATGGCAAGGTGATGGCCTTTTCTAACCGGACACTATATAATGGCGATAATCTTGCATTACAGAGTTTCTCAGTCGTCCGAACATTTGATTATATTATAAAGGTTCTGATCGGTTTCCTTCACATTAGAGCATTTGAAAATTTCACATCTAAATCTGAGAATGAATTTCGAAATGAAATTATAAAATTTCTTGATGGTAGGATTGGTCCAAATAGATTGATAGAACAGTTCAAGATATTAAGATTTGAACCAGACCCTTACCAGAACTTTCGCTTTTACCTTGATATTAATATGATACCATATTTTCCTGCGAAAAGTTTTGTGATTAAAATGGACTTTCAAATGAGTCATGACGGCAATGAGGTGCAATGGTCAACTGAATACACAAAAGGTTAGTTATCTGAACTTCAAAAAATATATCTGTACTTTTCAATGCCATATATATTTCTCAATTGAAATTAAAACAAATTAGTTATGACCGATCTCGAACAGATTAACAAATTAGAAAAATTATTAAGCATTGACTTCTTAAAAAATCCTGACCGGGAAATTGACCGGAAACCCTTTTTTATAACAAATGAATTTGATGAAATTGTAGTTTTAAGTCTTTCCGGAAAAGATTTATCTAAAAGCAAAGTTAATTTTAATCTCTTCAAATCATTAGAAGATTTAAGATTAAGTTTTTGTGAGTTAAAAGAATTACCCGGTTCCGTTTTTGAAATTACTAAACTCAAAAGATTACAAATAACCGGTAACGATTTAAAAAGCATTTCCGGAAATTTAAAAAATTTAACAAACCTTGAATGGCTATCCTTAAGAAGATGTTCAATTAAAGATTTGCCAAAGATTATTTTTGACTTAAAGAAACTCAAAATATTAAACGTAAGTGCCAATTATATTTCATCAATTCCAGATGAAATTTTAAAATTGGAAAAACTTGAAAGCCTTGATTTGGGTCATAACAAATTTGAAACATTTCCTGAGGTTGTAGGTGATATAAATAGTCTTAAAATTTTTGAATATTATGGCAATGATTTAAACACTTTTCCAACTGCTATCACCAATATTAAAAATCTGTTCCATTTGCATCTAACAGGGTGCGGATTAAAAGCCATTCCCGACACGTTTCGAAATTTTCAAAAACTTAAAATTCTTGAATTAGGTAATAATCAATTGCGCGAGATACCTCAAGCCATTTTAGAATCAGTCCGTTTGTCAAAACTTAAACTTGCCTCTAATTTTATTAAGCAAATTCCGGAAAGCATCAGCAGTTTAAAAAATCTTGAAAGTTTAGATTTAAGCGACAATGAATTAACTGAGTTACCTGTGGGATTATTGGAGTTGGAAAATCTTAAGGAACTTGATTTGCATCGAAATAATCTTAATCTTATTTCAGCTAAAATAAGCAGTTTAAAAAATCTGAATACTCTTAATTTAAGTAATAATTCAATTAAGGAAATACCCTTTGAACTTAGTCAGATTGATAACGTTTATTTACAGAACAACCAAATTTCTGCAATTCCATATCAAATTGTTTTAAGCGTAAAGGAAATATCTTATAGCAAAAAGAGTTTTTTGTCAAGTTTTAATTTTAATGGCAATCCTGTTTCAATTCCGCCATTAGAAGTTGTTTCTAATGGTCGCGATGCTTGCATTGCATGGTATAAATCTCAGCAGGAACAGACGAGTTATATTAAGGAATTAAAAGTATTAGTGATAGGAGATGGTGCAGCAGGAAAAACCTCGCTGATAAACAGGATTTGCGATAATAAATTTAATTCAAATGAATCAACAACGCATGGCATAAATATCAGGCGTACTTCGTTGAACACTCCTCATTTTAATTTTATAGAGAATTTTAAAGATGCTGATGTCAATTTAAATATATGGGATTTTGGAGGTCAGGAGATAATGCACGCTTCCCATCAGTTTTTTTTATCAAGACGGGCCTTGTATATCCTGGTCATTGATAGCCGAAAGGATCAGAAAACGGAATATTGGCTAAATCATATTGTAACATTCGGAGGTGACTCACCTGTACTCATTGCAATGAATAAAATTGACGATAATCCTTCTCACGAATTAAATCGAAAATCATTACAGGATAAATATCCGGTTAAAGGATTTTTTCCGCTGTCCTGCAAAGACGGCAGAGGTCTTCAAGAATTTTTTAAGGGACTTGCTGAAGAAGTTTCAAACTCAACAATGCTTAAGGAAAAATGGAACTTAAAATGGCTTGCTGTTAAAAATACATTACAGTTAATGAAACAGAACTACGTGAGTTATGAAAACTTTTTAGCGATATGCAGGCAAAATGACTTGACTGATAAGGAACAGCAGAAAACTTTATTAGGCTATCTACATTCTTTAGGAATTGTTCTTCACTTTCCTGATTTTGAATTAAAAGATACAAATGTGCTTAATCCCAAATGGGTAACAGAAGCAGTTTATAAAATTATCAACTCAAAATTGCTGGCTGAGAAAAAAGGAATTTTAGATAAGAATGATTTAGACTATATACTTAACGAAGAGCAATCTGATTCAGTCCATGATGAGTTTAAGTTAAATGTGCATTATACGGCTACTGAGCAAAACCACATTATAAACCTTATGTTTAAGTTTGAGTTGTGCTACAACTACAGTGGTAATTCTATTTTAGTTCCGGATTTATTGATCGTAGAGGAACCAGATTTTCCGTTCAACTATAAAGACGCACTTAAGTATATTTTAGAATATGAGTTTTTACCCAAATCAATTATTGCGCGTTTTATCGTTAAAATGAATATGCATGTAAACAAAGACTTGAATTGGCGCACGGGAGTAGTATTAACTTATGATGGCAATGAAGCTGTAGTAAAGTCAGATGAAACAACTAAAAGGATTTCTGTTTGGGTTAATGGAATAGACAAACGGGGATATTTTTCTGTAATTAGATCTGTATTCATGGGGATAAACAAAAATCTTCAACATCTCCCTGAAGAATTAATACCTTGCATTTGTACCGAATGTAAAAACAATCAAACCCCATATTTTTTTAAATACTCTGTTTTGCTAAAAGCAAAACAAAGGCAAAAATTCGACTGGCCTTGTGAACGAAGTTCTGAAAACGTGAAAATTTTAAATATGATTGATGATATAATTATGGAAGCACCTGAGCAGATTAAGGAAAATAAAAGAACTAAACTATTTATTTCGTATGCACACAATGATATTATATGGCTCGACCGATTGAAAATACACTTAAAAGCAATTGCAAATGAAGGACTTGAAATTAATGTGTGGGATGATACTTTAATCAAGGCTGGAATGAATTGGAAAAACGAAATTCAAAAAACGTTAAACCAAACTAAAATTGCAATTCTATTAATATCTACGGAATTTCTTGCTTCGGATTTTATCATTAGTAATGAACTACCTGCTTTACTCAAAGCTGCTGAAACAAATGGAGCGTATATTTTGTCACTAATTATTAAGCCATCAAGATTTACGAAAAATCAAGCATTGTCTCAATTTCAGGCAGTAAATGATCCGGCACGTCCTCTAATCAATTTAACAGAAGGGGAGCAGGATTTGATCCTTGTAAATTTAACAAACAGAATAGAAGAAATAATGACCATTGAAAGCGTTTAAATTTTTACTTATATAATTACAGCTACCCCGCTATCGGAAAGCGTCTTCGCTTGAATGCCTCTGCAAAGTATTTAGCACCACAAAACTAATTCCCAAAACTGAAACTTCTATTCCAATTACTTTTCTTTCAACCAACCATTTGTAGTAGTACAATCATTCTTTTTTACTTCAAAAAAGTTTCTTCCAGAATGACACGGGCGGAAGTTTTCTCTCAATCAACCATTTATGGTAAGACAATCATACGTTTCCATTGCACAGAAGTTTCTTTCAGAATGACATGGATGGGGTTTTATTCCAATCAATATTTTATCCAGTAAATATTTACATCCCAGCTTCCGATATGGGTTTTAATAACAGAGTCGGCATGTTGATTTAAATCTATTCCGTTTAATTTAAAAGCATTCGATGATTCCTCTTCACCGGGTTCTGAAATAATTACTACAGGCTTTTGTTTCGTGAGTATTTCTTTATCATTCATAAAATCATACCAAACAGGATAAGTGTAGGCTTTACATTCCCATGTTAATGAAGGAGCCCATGGTCCGATCACTTTTTTATTTAGTAAATCGTAATGCGAAAAATATTCATTCCATTGTGCTATAGTAAATTTACGTTGCGTATAAGTTTTGTAGTAGAAAAATAAATTTGACAACAGGAGTAAAACAGTTGCTGCAATAACTACAGGTTTATACTTTGAAAATTCTTTTTCAAAATATAGATAATTTAAAACTATTGAAACCAAAACCAATATTGCAAAGTAAACACTTACCATATAGCGCGAAGGCAGGTATCCCATGGTGAGTTTTGGCAATTCACACAGCAGCCAGCAAAATATTACGAGGTAGCTTTTTCTGAAACTAAGCGATGCTTTTTTTATGAATAGATATATGGCAATCAAAAAAGTGAATACAAAAAGTATTGCACCAATTGCAACTGATGGCGTTTTGAATATGCCGATGATATGCAGCAAAATCCTGTAAGCCCCGGTTAATGAAAGATCAAGCTGGGCTGGCTGGTGTTTGTAAACGAAAATAAAGTTATCGTAGTTAGGCAATATCCATGCTACTATATAAAGTAACATGAAAAATAAAATGCTGGCAATACTTGTAATCAATAATTTTCCGTGAAGGGATTTATCATCATCTTTAATTAAAAGATAATCAAGCGTTAATGCAGCAATGGGAATTACCAAAGCATAAAGGGATATAAACTTGGTATAATAAGCTGCTGCAAAAAGAGCATTTGCAAAAATCATTTTTACGATTCTCTTTTTTGAAGCTGCATTGATCGAAATCTGAAGCAAATAACATCCTGAAAAAATAAATGCAGTGCAAAGCATTTCGGCCAATCCATAATGGGCATAGTTGAATACATAATAATTGAGAAGCACAATGCCAACAATAAACATATTCGAAAAATAAATATCACGCCTAAACCAAATCAGCAGCAGCATTAGAAATGATAAGCAAAGCACAGTTAGCCTGGTGGTTGAACTATGTATGCCAATAAATTTTAATGGTAAAAAATAAATTGCTTCAAGTAACGGGGTCTTGATAAGGTTATCATATTCATCCATTTTCAATGTGCCGTAATTAAGATAGTTGCGCACCTGTCCGGCATGTAAAGCTTCGTCACTAAAGGCATCGCGGCTTGCAGATATATTTACATCAGGATCGGAATGCAGGAATGGAATATGCATTGCCATAACAACAAGCATTGCAATTAATGTAAAATGTCCTGAAAACTTTTGTTGAAGGGGAATCATAAAAAAGTCGTTAATTATCATGCGATGATAAACAAATCTGTTTAGTTATTTTTACTGCTTTAGTTTTCATTACGAAGAAGAAAAACAAGAGATGACCCGTTAGTGAGTTTGCCGCGACAGTTTCCCTCTTCTTGGGAGAGGGGTTAGGGGTGAGGTGAAATACTGATCGTGGTCTTCCTGAACTCGTTTCAGGATCTGCCGGGACTGAAGACAGACGATGCAAAGCGTGAGGCAGATGCGGACATTCGTCAGCATGACGCGAATAATTGACCTCTTTGCTTTTCCTTCGACCAATGGTTCCAATCACAAATCCTTCCTGCAAAATTTTCTTAAAGCAATCCATGAGGGAATTGCTATCCATAATAATAACACGATAGTGGAAAGAAAAGTTCCGCCAAGGCTGCCAAAAAAATCTTTAAACAAAGCACCGGTGTAGCCCATTATTGCAGCTATATCTATTTTCAAAAGGATAAGTATGCGTACAAGGTCAATCGGGTTTAGGCATGAGAGTGCTATCATGTAATTTTCAACCGGATAATCGCTGAATTGAAAAAGAAGAAACAAAATAAGTCCATCGTAAATAAGTGTGAAATAAAACCATAGTAATATGGTAACACCTATTCCTTTTGCTTTGTCCTTTGTAAATACTGCTGCCGTTAATGCAAAAGCAGTGAAGCAAGCTGTTAATGCAATGCCTGAAATTAGAAAGAGAAAGCTTGTTTTGTCATAAGAATACATAAGCAGCGGAATGCCACAGCCAATCATAAATGCAAAGCTAAGCGCAGCAATTAATCCCAAAAGAATGCTGAGAAAGATTGTTATTCGCTTAATAGGTTGCGCTACGAGAAGTTCAATAAACTCAGATGAATTATAAAAGTAAATGGTGGAGAATACTCCACAAATTAAAGGGAGCACAATCAATTCAATATTTAATAAGCTGATAATGGATTTCTCTGTGGTTTCGGAAATATTAAATACGCTGAGACTGATAACTAACAATGCAATGGTGTAGAATAAAATGATTTTATTCTTTGCAATATCGAGCAAAACGTATTTAAAAATTTTATGCATTTTCTTTATAGCCCATCACTTTAGCAATGGCGCGTGATAATTTTGTTTCGTTTGTTTCCTGTTTTAGTTGTTCGATCTTTTTTTGAAAATTGATTTGTCCGTCCTGCAAATAAATTACTTCATCCACCAATTCATCAAGATCACTTAATACATGTGACGTTATAAGTATAAGTCTTCCTTTACTTTTTTCTTTTAGAATTTTCTCTTTGAGTATTTCAGTTGATACTGGATCGAGACCTGCTGTAGGCTCATCAAGAATTAAAATGTCGGGATTAAAAAGGAAAGAAAGACAGGCGCTTATTTTTTGCCTCGTTCCTCCGCTTAGGGTTGACATGCGTTTGTCAAAAGAATTTTTTATTTCAAATTTTTCAATCAACTCTGTATCGCAATTTTCCCAAACTGATTTACGCACATCAATAATCATGGTGAATAATTGACTGATGGTCATGTTATCAGGATAGCGGCCTATCTGCGGCATGTAGCCAATATGTTGCCGATATAACCATTCACCTTTAACGGGTTTATTCTTTACCAATATTTTTCCGCTATCAGGAATTACCAAACCGAGAATGGATTTTATCAATGTAGTTTTTCCTGATGCATTGGGACCGATCAATGCAATGCAGCCACCTTGTGCAATGGATAAATTAACCTCGTTAAGGGCAGTGAGCCTTCCGAATTTTTTTGAAAGATTTTCAATCTTAATCATAAGGAAGTTACTTTCATTAAAGGTGCATCGTCTTTCAAATCAATGGGCGTTAAACCCGGAACTGCTTTTTCAGTTCGCTCTAAAAGCATTACCATAAAGCTGCGGAATAACATGATGCTATACGGCATCTGTTCAGCTATCATGGAATATAAACTAACCGGACGGTAAGGTACATCCCCAACTCCATCTTTATTCAAATCATATCCCTCATATTTATCCCAATAATTATTATAGAATTTATTTAATACCAATGTTCCGTTGGTTGCAACATCAAAAGTGTTTCCGATAAATTTATTTCTTTCAACATTAATGTCACTGCAACTGGCCTGAATTTTAAATCCCCAGCCGTTGCCTTCAAAATTATTTTTCGTTACTGAAATACGGTTGGTGCCTTCCATGTAAATGCCAATGGTATTATTTTTGAAAATATTTTTTGTGATTTCTCCGTCAGAAATTTCTTTGAGCAATATGCCGTAAGCTGAACCTCCCTGGTTATTTTCAAAAGTATTCTGAATCATATTTACATGATGCGAAAACATTACAGCTACACCGGCACCGTTTTCGATAAAAGTATTTTGCGTGTAGGTGTCGTTATTTGAAAACATAAAGTGCAAACCATAACGCATGTTTTTGGTGCTGTAATTATTTTTGATTTCAGAATCGGTTACAAATTCAAAATAAATTCCATCGCGATGGCCTGAAACTTTATTGCCGTTAACGAAAGCATGATTGCACTTCCACAGGTGAATGGCATTGCCGGTGTTTTGCTCTTCGCGCTGCTTACCTGTGATTACATTATTTTTAATTGCAAAGTTTGAACAGTTGGAAACATGAATTGCAAAGCTTGCATTGATAATAGTATTGCCTTCAATCACAAAGCCGGAAGCATCAATCACTTTAATGCTTGCAAAATCATTCATGGATGAATAGCCAGAATTTTGAAACGTAATTCCCATTATTAAAAAATATTTTGCAGAAACGGTAAAAATTTCAAAGCGGCTTTCTCCGTCAATCACCGGGTTATTAATTCCGATTATTTTTAAGCTTTTGGAAATGACAATGTTTCCTTCTTTATAAATTCCTTTATCAATAAAAATGGTATCGTTTTCTTTTGCAAGTGCAATTGCCTCTTTGATTTTTTTAACAGGATGATTGTTGCCAATGGTAATCGAATTGGCATTAGTCTTTAATGCGAAAAAGAGAAATGAGAAAAAAAATACTATTCGCAACATGATTTTTAAGCTTATGCTTTAAATGATAAAAATTCAAGAGAAAATTCTTATCAAACAGCTTAGTAAAAAAATGCTTGCTCAAATCGTTACCTTATTACCTTATCGCTCAGAAAAATAAGGTAATAAGGTTGTTATCGGGGGCTAAATATTTCTACTAAGGTTAAGATACAATTTAAGGTTGAAAGAAATGCATAAATTTATTTCTTTAAAAGTTTGTTATAAACTTCGCTCCACTCCATAATAAAACCTTGCTTACCATTTTGAAAATTTATTGCATCCTGTTTATTTGCAAAAGCAGCAGCATTTCCGTTCATGGGCGAATGTACATCTTCTCCTACATAGTATGTTGCCCTGGTAACGTCAATAAATTTATTCTTAACAGAGTAATCAATAACTAATTTTTGATTTATATCAGCATCCGTAATATTTTCATTTTTTAAAAATAAAATCATGCAGCTAACATCATCAAACTTGTAAACTTTTCCTTTGACAGTAATTAACTCTGCACCGAATTTTTCATCTACGATGGTCATTTTGCATCCGCTGCAATCTTCACTACCATATTTAATAGGTTGCGGTTTGTTGCTGCTGCATGAGAGGAAAAATGAAAGGATTAAAATGTATAAGAGATTTTTCATTATCAAACTTTGGTATTAAATCATGCCCAACCCTTTCAGGGTTAAATTTATTACTGGTTTAATAGTCCTGATTTCATTATTTACTTTTTGATTTTCTGAATTCAATAAACCAGATTATAAATGCAATTACTACAACACCGATTACTATGTAACCACCAACATCCGGCATGGAGTATGCATCAAAGTTGAGCAGTTTTTTATGCCCGATAACAGGAGGCTGGTAACCCATACCCGGAACTTTAATAGGTGCATCGGGATTAAGGTTGTGGCCGTAATCATAACCCCACTGATAAAAATCATACAATGCCAAAACTCCGCCAATGGCCGACACAGCAAGATAGCTGAATAAAATTCTTCTGCTTCCGGTAATTGCTATTACTAAACCATAAATAATAAATGCAGCAACAACATAAACGAGGTAATTAAACTCCGGAAACATTTCCACACTTATCTTTTTCATGCCTATGTAATGATTCAACCCGTTGATGATGTCCACATCACCTGATAGATTGTTCAGCCATATTTTCATTACCAATCCTTCGGGATATTGCGGAGCAAATAAATCAATGCGCCATACAGGAATGAAATAGGAAATAATTATGGATAATGAAGTTACTGCAATAATAACCCTTGAAATTATACTTAGCTTTTTCATGAACAGAATTTAAAATAATTAAAAAACCATCTCAACTGTGAGGGGTAAAAACAAATTATCTATTTGTCGGCAGGCGGCAGCAGCACTTCATCTATCACATAAACAATTCCATTTGATGCGGGAATGGTTGCAACTACATTTGCATTATTAACCGTCATCTTTCCATCTTTAATATGGATAGTAATATTTTTCAGGTTTGCCTGGTTAATAGTTTGTCCATCGGTAAGATAATCTTGCTTATAACCTCCTACAGCTACGTGATATTCCAAAATGTCGCGTAACTTATCTTTATTCTCAGGTTTCATTAAATCATCCACTGTGCCTTTTGGGAGTTTATCGAATGCTGCATTTGTTGGCGCAAACACAGTGAATGGTCCTGCATTGGATAATTCAGTTACGTAATCTGCCTGCTTGAGCGCAGCTACTAATGTAGTGTGATCGGGCGAGCCGACAGCAATTTTTACAACATCTTTTTGTGATACATCATCACTAACTGCTTCTTGTCCTCTTGCTGCCGGAGTTGCATCAGTACCTGATGATTGTTGCGTAGTATCATTGCTTGTTTGATTGCATGAAATTAACCCGGTAATCATTACCGATGCAAATATTATTTTTATCTTTTTCATATTATTTTGTTTTAAAAAAGGAGAACAGCAAACTATCCGGGGGTAATGCTTACCATTCTCCTATGAGGTTTAAAATTGAATTTATTATTGAACTGGTGGAGTTTCAGCCGCAGGCTTGTTTGTTCCGGTGCTGAAAGTTAAAGGAACATTTGATCCTGCAGGACTCACTCTTATGTATCCCTGCATTTCCTGGTGCAGTGCTGAGCAAAAATCCGTACAGTAAAACGGAAATACACCTGAGCGTTCGGGTCTCCATGCAAGCGTTTGCGTTTCACCGGGCATCACTAATAACTCAGCATTGTTGGCGCCTTTAACTGCAAATCCATGCGGCACATCCCAATCCTGTTCAAGATTGGTAAGATGAAAATAAATTACATCGCCCATCTTAACACCTTCAATATTATCAGGTACAAAGTGCGAACGAATACAAGTCATATAAACATGCACTTCATTTCCTTTGCGCACCACTTTAGCTTCTTTCTCACCTTTAGTAACATAAGGATTCATGTTGTCTTCAATCTTGAAAATCTTTGTTGA
>JBDTRM010000058.1:0-15152 GCA_039931675.1 Bacteroidia bacterium
GAAACCCGAAAAAGGTTTCTGACATTTAATCCGCAAACGCATCAATTATTTTACTGCGAATAAATAAATATCAATAGCGAATTCACTCGAACAGTCGAACGAGAAAAAAAAATGTCTGAAACCCGAAAAAGGTTTCTGACATTTAACACCCAAAACAAAACACAATGGAAATAGCAACACCCCCCGCATCAAAAAGAATTTACCTGCCAACTGATTTGCAAATCACCTCATGGCAAACGGTTGAAAAATATTTTGAGGATTTAAAATCGCGCCCGATTAATTCAGTTGAAGATTTAAAAAACTGGCTGCATCATCGCAGCGAATTAGAATCAGTAATGCAGGAAGATTTGGGATGGCGCTACATCCGCATGACTTGCGATACAGAAAACAAAACCTATGAAGAAGCGTTTAATTTTTATGTTTCAGAAATTGAACCTAACGTATCACTTTATACGCAAGAGATCAATCTCAAATTACTTCAATGCCCTTTTCTTGATCAGTTAAATGATGGCCGGTATTATAATTTTATCAGGCATGTAAAAAAGAGTGTAGAAATTTTTCGGGAAGAGAATATTCCTATCCAGGCTGAGTTGCATCAAAAAGAACAACAGTACGGCAGTATTGCGGGTGCCATGACTGTGGAAGTTGAAGGCAAAGAAATTACTTTGCAGCAGGCGGCTAAATATTTAAAAAGCACTGACCGCAGCAAGCGCGAAGAAGTGTATTCAAAAATAGCTGATCGCAGGTTACACGATGCCGACAAATTGGATGCCTTGTATTCTGAACTTATTCAGTTACGTCATAAAATTGCCGTGAATGCTGGCTTCGCCAATTTTCGCGATTATGCTTTTGCAGCAATGGGTCGCTTTGATTATACACCCCAGGATTGTTTTTTATTTCATGAATCTATTTCTAAGCATGTTGTTCCCATCTGTAATCAATTGGAAGAAGAGCGAAAAAAACAACTTGGAGTTTCGCCTTATAAACCGTGGGATACTGAAGTGGACACTGATGGTAAATCACCATTGAAACCTTTTGCAAATGGCGATGAAATGATGACCAAAGCGATTGACTGTTTTAAAACCATTAACCCGTTTTTTGGTGATTGCCTGCAACAATTGAAATCATTGGAGCATGTTGATCTTGATTCGCGCATTGGTAAAGCACCGGGTGGTTACAACTACCCGCTTTATGAAACCGGTGTGCCTTTTATTTTTATGAATTCATCAGGACTACTTCGCGACCTGGTAACCATAGTGCATGAAGGCGGTCATGCAATTCACTCTATCGTAACACAAAAATTAGATTATGTGGATATGAAAAGTTGCCCGAGCGAAGTGGCCGAGTTAGCAAGCATGAGCATGGAATTAATTTCTATGGAACACTGGGATCAGTTTTTTAATAACAGCGATGAATTAAAACGCGCACGAAAAGAACATCTTGAAGATGTGCTTACGGTGTTACCCTGGGTAGCAACTGTTGATAAATTTCAACACTGGGTTTACATCAATCCTACGCATACAGTGGATGAAAGAAAAGTTATGTGGGAAAAAACTTTTACAGAGTTTGGCAGCAATGTAATTGACTGGACCGGACAGGAAAATTTCAAAAAACATTTATGGCAAAAACAATTACACATTTTTGAAGTCCCGTTTTATTACATTGAATATGGTATGGCACAGCTTGGCGCTATAGCTTTGTGGCACAATTACAAAGAGGATCCCGACAAAGCCGTGCAACAATATCTCAATGCATTAAAGTTAGGCTATACAAAAAGTATCGGTGAAATTTATAACGAAGCAGGAGCAAAATTTGATTTCAGTTCTGATTATATAAAAGACCTGATGCAGTTTGTAAAGCAGGAGTTGGCGAAGCTTTGATTTGATTTTTTATTTAGATTGAGGATTAATTTCATGTCTCAAAATATGATATATACTTTTAACCTTAGTAGAAAATAATGTCATCCATTAAAAATCCTATTACCTTATTTTCTCTGATAAAATAAGGTTTGTTTTGTAGCTTGTTTTTTCTACTAAGGTTTTTCTTTTTCATCAACACACTACTTTGAACTCAAATGAAACGATCCAATTTATTCCTTTTATTTATAAAATATTTTTCACTTACAAATTATATAAGCTTTGTTTAACGTAAGAGTATATGCGCTTTTAATTCATGAAAACAAAATCATGCTTTCAGATGAAAGTTATGCAGGAAGAAACTTTACAAAATTTCCAGGTGGCGGTTTACAGTTTGGCGAAGGCACCATTGATTGTTTAAAGCGCGAGTTCCGCGAAGAGTTTGATTGGGATATTGAAATAACATCTCATTTTTATACAACTGATTTTTTTGTTGAATCAGCATTTAATAGCAAGCAGCAGGTATTGAGCATTTATTATTTGATAGAAAATAAAAATCCACATCAACTTGATTTTGAATTTTTGAAATCAAATGAAGAAAATGCAACATTGCATTGGAAACCATTGTCGTTATTAAGTTCTGAAGATGTTACTTTTCCGATTGATAAAAAAGTGGTGGAGCTTTTGAATAAGCAATTTGACTATTAAACTTTTTAATAAACATATTTTTTCGCATTAACCATTCCCCTGTTATACAAAATCGGAATCAGGTTTTCAACTTCGTCATTTGATTTTATGTTGTGAATAATTACCATGTATCGGTTGAACTTGCCTACCATCGTATGCTTTATAGCAATGTCATTAAGTCGGTTATCATTGTACAAATCACATGCATTGTAAAGCGCATGTTCTATAGAAAGAAAAGTGCCGGCAAGTATTGCCTTGCCTTTTAGCGTAACCGTGTTTCCTAAACAATCGTGGATAAACTCATGGCTGTTAAAACGCTGTCGGAGTTCAGGCGTAAGCTGAATTTCTTCAAGCAGGCGCACACTTACAAACTCTGTACCTGCATGTTTAAAGTCCAGCCCTGTGGCACCTGCATCAGTTAAGTCAATAATGCGTCCTTTCGCAAACGGGCCTCTGTCATTAACACGCACAAAAATATAACGGTTGTTTTCTACCACTGTAACACGCAAAATGATGTGCATAGGAAAAGTACGATGAGCTGCTGTAAGATTTTTATTGGAGAAAATTTCTCCGTTTTTTGTTTTGCGACCTTCAAACTTGGCAGCATAAAATGAAGCCCTTCCGCGAACTGATTTATTAATAAACAAGGAATCATTTTGAGCTATAACTTCTGACGATAAAAAGAAAATCAATATGCAAATCAGAATTCTATATGTAAAAAAGTATTGCTGCATAAACTCGGGAAATCGCTAATGAGATTGCAAGAAAAGAATTTAGAATTTAAAATTCTTGATTTTTAATTATCCTTCCACTTCCACCATTTTAATTTTTCAGGCTCATGTACTTTGCTTGAAGCAAAATAAACTGCACATCTGAAAACATAAAGCAAACAACGATCCTGAACCATGCCGGCATAAGCGTTTGATTTTTTATAAAGTGCTTCCGGGTTTTTATTGATCAATTGTGATACACTTTTGATATTGATATTCCAAAGGTCATTGGCAATTGATTTACCAACACCGGGTATGCGCATTAAATCTTTAATGGCAATTTCCTTTTCTGACGGGTTTTTATTTTTCATCAAAGTTTTGTTGAAAGCAAAAATAAATTATCATTGAATGATTTCTCATTAAATAACAATAATATGAATAAATCACTCCAACAATCTGCTCTTGCAATTTTTATTGCAATTTTAATTATAGCCTGCGGGAATAATCAACCCAAACAAACAGCTTCATCTGTTTTGAGCAATGTTAAAAATGATTCAGTTAAAGTAACACTCAAGTTAGATACGATAAACAAACTTGAAGACCAACAAGATTCAGTAGCAATAATAAAATCTCCTTCAGGAAAATATTACACTGTTTATCTTGCAGATAAAGATGGTAACTTAGTTCAGGCAAGAGATGCAATGATGCGTTCTAATGATAGTCTTTATTGTGTTACAGATTTATTTCTCGGTCATGATCGTAAAAAAGCAAAGTCAACCATCCTCACAAGGGGTTTTCAAAATTACAATTCTGTTGCAGCTTTTATTGCAACACTACAGTCCGATTCAATAATGCGTAATTTGAATCCCGCTATTTCAAGTTTGCCAAATGCCCCAAGGGTTACGCAGGAAAAACGTAATGTAAAAATTAAAACTGCTTACATATACGCTGTACGCAGAGAAGATGACAATGATTTTCACATTATAATTGGTGACACACTTCCGTTTAATGCGGCAAATGCCTTGAACGTAGAGATTGCAGGATTGCCCAACCCTGCAAATACTTCAACTGACACCATACAAAATGTACGAACAGTAGTTGAAGCTTTCTTCGGTGAAAAATGCAGTGGTGCCTACTCTACTTTTTCACCACCGATTCCAATTACAGTAAGCGGAAGTTTATTCTACGATATAGACCATGCTCCCGGAATTGTAGGAACAGGAATTTACAAACCACAAACATCATGGGAGATACATCCCGCTAAAAGTTTTGTTTTTAAGTGAAGAAGTGACTGGCGACAAGTAACTCGGGATACCATCCCGATCACGGACAAATAATTTTGGAATGACTTTGAATATGGTGTTTTCCATTGTATTCTGAGAAACATTAACCACAAACAGATTGCTTCTCCCGATAGCTATCGGGAGAAGCAATGACGGGTAAACCCCAACCCCAACCCCCATAAAACAAAAAGGGCCGACAGTTTACTCTGCCGACCTGTTCGAAAAGTTTCTAACCTATTTTTGATTCGCTTTTTAGCGAAATATTAACGCTTTTTTTACTTTTTGCTGACAACAAATTTATATAAAATTTGACATCTGCAACATCCATAGGGAAATTATTTCCCAAGTACTTTTGCCATCGTGATTCCGATGTCAGCCGGACTTGCACAAACGTGTATTCCGCAATCACTCATTATTTTCATCTTGGCAGCAGCAGTATCATCAGCACCGCCTACTATTGCACCTGCATGACCCATGCGTCTTCCGGGAGGAGCAGTTTGTCCGGCAATGAAACCTACAACGGGTTTTTTATTACCGCCTGCTTTTATCCAACGTGCTGCTTCGGCTTCAAGGCTTCCGCCAATTTCACCTATCATTACTATACCATCTGTTTCCGGGTCATTCATAAATAATTCAATGGCTTCTTTTGTTGTTGTTCCGATTATCGGATCACCACCAATGCCTATTGCAGTTGAAACACCCAGACCTGCTTTCACCACCTGGTCGGCAGCTTCGTAAGTAAGCGTTCCCGATTTTGACACAATTCCAACTCGCCCCTTCTTAAACACAAAGCCAGGCATAATTCCGACCTTACATTCATCGGCAGTAATAATTCCCGGGCAGTTAGGTCCTATCATGCGGCAATCTTTTCCATCGAGGTATTCCTTCACCATGATCATATCCTTAATGGGAATTCCCTCGGTAATAGTTACAATTAATTTAATGCCTGCTTCGGCTGCTTCCATTATTGCATCGGCTGCAAATGCAGGCGGAACAAAAATAATAGATACATCGGCCTTGGTTTGTTTCACTGCTTCGGCAACAGTATTAAATACAGGAAGCTCAAGATGTTCATGACCACCTTTGCCGGGTGTAACACCACCTACTACATTGGTTCCGTATTCAATCATTTGCGAAGCATGAAAACTGCCTTCGCTGCCCGTGAAACCTTGCACAAGCACACGTGAATCTTTGTTTACTAAAATGGACATATTTTTTGTATGGGGGTTTCGAGTTTGGAGTTAGTTGTTGAGTCGCAAAACAAAATACCTTAAACCATAAACTCTAAACGCAATTTCTAAAAGTCGCGCAAAAATAGTTTTTTATAAATAGGAACGATGGGGTAATTCAAATTTTAATTTTTTAAAAAAGATTTTCTATTTCCTCAATAAATTATTAGTCGAAAACAGACCATATTTGTTTATCTGTTTTTCTTTTACAAATAGGTTACTCGTTTATTATCAACTTTTGAATGTGCACTAAATTATTGCCTTTTACTTCAGCAAAATAAACTCCTGATGAAAGTGGCAAATCAATTTCTGTATTAAACTGATTAAGTTTTTTTGAAAATACAATTTCACCCATGCAATTGTAAATAATTAATTGAGCACTTTTAATAAATAGCGGCAATACAATTCTTACACTTCCTGATGTAGGATTGGGACTTATAACAAGAGATGACTGATTGTGTTCATTCAACCCTACATTCAGCAAATACCCGCATGAATTAGGTGTGACATTATAGAGTGCGAATGTGCTATCTTCATAACATGAAAAAGAATATTGAGCAAACTCAATAATTACTGTTGGATCGCAACATTGACCTCCCGGAAAAAACGAATTGTTACCTATAGGACCTATTCGCTCAAGTATATCGCCATGGTAGCCGTATGGTGAAGTGCCCACTGTGTCAACAGTTATGCGTTTTAGTGATTGTGAATTAATAATGGAGTTTCCTGTGCTTGTTACCTTTAATGTTGACAGCGAGTCACAATTAAAAGGAGAGCCAGTATTATCAACTATCCATTGATCGCCAGTTTGGGCTGCAAAGTTGAACCAAACAAGCCAGTCGTTATTTTGTAATTTAAAAACGGTATCCCCATCTTGATAAATGAAAACAATTGGTGCTACATAAGTATTTACCAGTATTCCCGGTGATGTAAATGTGTAGCGCACTAATTGCAGTTGCTTACATTGAACGCCCATTACAAGACTATCACCTATGTAAGTTATCTGATCGAATCCTATCCATGGAGTTGCCGGAACCCAAAAATCATAATGCCATATAGCACCCGGTGGTGCGAAAGGTTGCTGAGCCTTTAAAGTTATTGTTACAAGTAAAGTGAGCGAAAGGTGTATTAGCTTTTTCATTAATGAGAGATTAAGTTGCGAGTGACAAAAGATATTTCAAAATTACTTTTTAATTTGAAACAACTGTTATAGCAATGCTGTGTAGATGCGAAGCATAAGCGGTTTTGATTTTTAATTTCATCAAATATAAAATTCTCTCACCTTTGCTGCATGAATTTTAATCGTGAAGATACCATTGCCGCTCTTGCTACCGCTCCCGGAGTGGCTGCTATTGCTATGTTACGCCTTAGCGGCAAAAATGCTTTCGATATCATTAATAAAATTTTTGTTTCAAAAAATAACAAGAAGAAAGATTTTCATAAAGTAAAATCGCATACGCTTCACTTCGGCAGCTTGCGTGATGGTGATAAAGAAGTGGATGAAGTTTTGATTTCTGTTTTTAAAAATCCACATTCTTATAATGGCGAAGACACGATTGAAATCTCATGTCATGGCTCGCCATACATTACACAGCAGGTTTTAAATTTATGTGTAAAGTCAGGTGCGCGATTAGCTTATGCAGGCGAGTTTACTTTTCGTGCATTTATAAATGGTAAATTAGATTTATCACAAGCTGAAGCTGTAGCTGATGTTATTGCAGCAGATAGCGAAAGCAGCCATCGCGTTGCATTACAGCAATTACGTGGCGGTTTCAGTAATGATATAAAAAAACTGCGTGATGAATTAATTCACTTTGCATCACTCATTGAATTAGAGTTAGACTTTAGCGAAGAAGATGTCGTTTTTGCCAATCGTGAACAATTGAAAAAATTAGTTTCAGGTTTACAGATTACCGTTTCATCGTTATCAGATTCATTTGAATTAGGCAACGTTATTAAGAATGGAATTCCTGTGGTGATAGCAGGCAAACCTAATGTAGGCAAATCAACTTTGCTTAATGTTTTACTGAATGAAGAACGCGCAATAGTTAGTGAGATTGCAGGAACAACACGCGATACGATAGAAGAAGTGATTAACATCAATGGAGTAATTTTTCGTTTTACGGATACAGCAGGTATTCGCGAAACGGTTGATAAAATAGAATCACTTGGCGTGCAACGCACTTACGAAAAACTTGGTCAAAGCGCAGTGATTATTTATATGATTGATGTGGATGAAACTTCAAAACTTGAATTAGAAGAAATTTTAAAAGACTTGAAAGACAATTTAAGTGATGCGAAAACAATCATACTTCCTGTTGTAAATAAAATTGATAATTCAGATTTGAAAAGTATGGAAAAAGAATTTCAATCATTTGATAAAATCACTTTCATTTCAGCCAAAAACAAACTGAATATTGATAGATTAATAAAACTGCTTTTAGAAAAAGTAAATCTTTCAAAAATAAATTTCGATTCATCAATAGTTGTAAACGCCCGCCACAAAGAAGCATTAGACAATACCAACATTGCTTTGCAAAAAGTTTTGCTCGGAATTAATGCAGGCATTACAGGCGATTTTTTGGCAAGCGATATTCGCGAAGCACTTTATCATTTAGGTTTGATAACCGGTGAAATTTCAACTGATGATCTCTTAGAAAATATTTTCTCGCGGTTCTGCATCGGGAAATAATAACTGATGAAATTCTTTTCCCCAATTCACTTATACAAATCAAAATCAATATAACCTTCTTCCGCTCTTTGCTTGCCGCGATTGATGTAGTAGTTCCTATCAGCAGGTGCTGTAGTGCCAAGTCCGTCAATATAACGATTGAACATGCAAAAAGCCGCAGCAATTAAAACGGTGTCGTGAATTTCTAAATCGGTTGCACCTTGCTTGCGTGCATCTTCTATTTGTTCAGTAGTAACATTTTTTCCGCTTTGTTGCACACTTGCTGCAATAGCGAGAAGTGTTTTCATTTTTTCGGAAATGATTGCTGATTGAAAATCTTTTTTAACTCCATCAATAAACGCTATATCACATTGCAAATAATGTTGGGCAATACCTCCATGTGCATTCTGGCAAAAAAAACAATCGTTCAATGATGAAACGTAAGTTGCAATTAATTCTCTTTCGCCACGAGTCAATGAGTTGTTATCATCGCGAAGCAAAACTTCAGCAAGTTCATTTAAAGGCTTCGCGGTTTCAGGACGAAACGCCATAGGCCCACGAATACCGGGCAAACCTTCAGGTAATTTTATATGAGCCATTTTTTGATTTACAATTTTTAATTTACGATTTACAATTGTCATTCATCATTTGTCAATTTCTCAATTCTTAATTCAAAATCTAAAATTCCCAATTTACAATTCCCCCGAAGGTGGCACATATCCTTTCTCTGCCATTCGCTTTCCCATCTCTTCATAAGTTGTTGTATCTGTTGGTGTGAAACTTGCAAGCCCGTCAACATAGCGATTGAACATGCAAAAAGTTGCGGCAATTAAAACCGTGTCGTGTAGTTCTCTGTCACTCGCACCATAATTTCTTGCTGCTGTTATATCTTGTTCAGTAACTTCTTTGCCAAGTACCTGCACCCTGCCCGCAATATGCAACAACGCTTTCATTTTATCACTTACGTGAGATTGATTCATGTCCTGCAATACTTCATCCACAATATTTTTTTCATCACCAAATAAACAGCGTGCTGCGGCTGCATGACTGCTCATGCAATACATACAATTGTTGAGAGACGATACATAAGCAGCAATCAATTCTCTTTCGGCTTCGGTTAAAGGTGATTCACCTCTAAGCAATACCTGCGCTAAATCATAAAGCGGTTTCCCTGTTTCAGGTCTGAACATTGCAAGGCTTCTTATGCCGGGAACACCCTCTGGTACTTGAATATGAGCCATTTTTTTGATTTTTGATTTACGATTTTTTTTGACACCGAATACTCTGATTTGAATTTGATTATACTGATTCAGCTTCTGCGGCTGTGTCCACCAAAGGCGGATCAGGGTGTGCGCAGGCATTGCTATTTTAATTTTCAATTCTCAACTCTCAACCACATTTTTTTCACTCGCATATAACGTTGCAATAAATCCTGCTACAAATACAAATGAAAAGATAAATATTGCATTACCATAACCTCCCAATAAACTTACCAAAGAGCCAACAAAAAAAACTACGGTGGCTGTAAATAATCTTCCCACATTAAAACAAAATCCTGTTGCCGATGCGCGCACCGGTGTAGGAAACAATTCAGGAATATAAACTGTAAGCACACCCTGACTTATACCGAAGAACAATGCAATTAAGGCCATTTCAACGTATGCTAAAGCAGTTATAGAACTGTTGAGCTTAAACAAAATGAAACACAATATAAAGCATCCTGCAAAACAGGCCATCATTGTTTTGCGCATGCCGATTGCATTAGTAATCCATCCCGAAATAAATCCTCCTGTTAATCCTCCTGATGCAAATATCATCATGCTGATACCTCGCTGTTTTTGTCCATTTTCATTTTGCATTAAACTTTGCACCCACGTTGGCAGCCACGCAAATACTGCCCACAAGCCAATTAGCATAGAGCCAAAAATAATGCAGCCTGTTATTAAATCTTTCCTGATATCAAGACTCATAAGCGAACTGTTATTTTCATTTTCTTCAAATGATGATGATTTATAGATATTCCATTTTTCTGATTCCTTTAATGTTCCGATTGAAATTATGGCGAGTAAAACAGGAATTATTCCAATATAAAAAGCTTGCCGCCAATCAGAAATAAAGTAATCAATTAAGCCTGCCGAAAATATTCCTACAGGAATTGTGATGGATAAAATGCCTAATGCAATTGCTTTGTTTTTCTCACTCCAGACTTCTGAAATCATGATAGCAGTTGTAACTAAAACACCGCCAACTCCAAACCCTGAAAAGAAACGGCTTACTACAACCCACATCCAGGTTGGTGCTATAGCAGTGGTTAATGTAAATAATCCATAACATGCTGTTGACAGGATGATTGATTTTTTTCTGCCAAAGCGATCGCATAAAACTCCCCAGGCAAAACCTCCAAACATCCATCCAAAAATAAATATTGAATTAATGTAAGCGCTCACTTGTTCGAGTTGGCTTTGATCAGTATCTCCCAATAAAGTTTTAACTGCAACGGGAAGATAAACAGACATGAGCGCAGACACTGTGCCGCCAAAAACTCCGCTTAAAAAACAAATGGCAAATAACATCCACAGGTATTGATTGCTTTTAGCTTTTGAATTTTCAAAGCTTGACAACTGAATTGCTTCTCTCATGCTAATTGTAAAAGCTCATTTATTTTTTTTCAAATGATCATATCCTTGCGCCAGGCGGTTATAACCATGATCTACCAATCTTTGCGCAAGGCCGTTATAAAACTCAGGCTGCACAGGCGTTACAGTGGCAAGTCCATCCACATAGCGATTATACAAACAAAACAAAGCAGCGATTAAAACCGTATCGTGAATTTCAAAATCGGTAGCACCGGCATCCTTAGCATTTTTTATAGATGCTTCTGTTACATTCTTACCACTCTGCTGAACCTGTGATGCAATGGTTAGCAGCGCTTTCATTTTTTCGCTTACAGGAGCTGTTGTAATGTCTTGCTTAATTTTTTCTGATGTGCTGTTTTCGCCAAGTAATAAATCTGCTGTAGCTGTGTGAGCAGTATTACAAAATGTGCACTGATTGCGATAAGAAACAATGGTTGCAATTAATTCTCTTTCTGCCTCTGTTAACGAAGAAGAGCCTCGTAATAAAATTTGCGTCAGTTCACGGATGGGTTTTGCGCTATCCTGCCTGTATTCAAGCAATCCGGTTATGCCGGGTAAATGTTCTTCGAGTGGAATGTGAGGCATGATTATTTTATTCTTGATTAATTTTATAACTCTCAAATAAATAGTAAAATATAATACAAACGTGTATTGATAATAAATTTAGTAAACCGGTACCGCTAAAGATTTACAAACTTTTGCCATAACGAGCTTGAAAATATACCGCATCTGTGGTAATCGGTGTAAATGTCTTTTCCCTACATTTACTTTATGAATACAAAAATAAAAGTGGCCATTGTTGAAGATGATACAGAGCTGAGAAACCTGCTGGAAAAGCTGGTTAATAAACAGCCTGATATGCACGTGATAAAAACTTTTTCAAACGGAAAGCCTTTTATAAGTGAGTTTAAAATGCTTGATGTTGATGTGGTGATTATGGACATAAACATGCCCGGCAAAAACGGAATTGAATGTGTAACCGAAACTAAAATACAAAAGCCGCATGTGCAGTTTTTGATTTCCACTTCGTTCGAAAATCATGAATATATTTTCCAGGCATTGTGTGCAGGTGCTACAGGTTATATATTGAAATCTGATAAACCATCAGAGTTGCTGGATGCCATACGAACGATTAATGAAGGTGGTTCGCCTATGTCAATGCAGATTGCGCGGCTGGTTGTAAATTCATTTCAGGCACAAAGCCAACCTGATGATTCTGTAAATAGTCTTTCAGCAAGACAGAAGGAAATTATTCACTTACTCGCGCAGGGAATGTTTTATAAAGAAATAAGTGAACGGCTTTTTTTAAGCCCGATGACGGTGCGCACTCACATTCGCAACATTTATGAAAAGCTGCACGTAAATTCAAAAACAGAAGCAATCAATAAAGTTTTTCCGAGAACTATTTGAATGAGTATAACAATAAAATATTCTTTTTTCAGAAATGCAGTTGCCTTAATGCTATTGCTAAGTATAAGAAACCTTATTAACCTTAGTAAAAAGATACATGCCACTATGATGACTTTATTACCTTATTTTGAAATTAAGAAGGTAATAAGGTTTGGGTTACCGGTTTTCGTTTCTCTACTAAGGTTAATAAGGTTTCGTGTTGCTTTAAGTTCAACTATAGCAATGCTGTTTTGTTTTTCTTTGAACACAAACGCACAGAATAAATTAATTGACAGCCTCATTGTCGTAATTCAAAAATCTAAACCTGATACAAGTAAACTTAACACTTTATATGCTTTGAGCAAACAGTTAGTCATAACAGGACAGTATGAAAAAGCATTGGTGAATTTAGACGAAACACAATCATTAATTTCTTTGCTCGAATCAAAAACAACTTTTCAAAAAAAAATAGTTCAGGAAAAATTAAAATCTGAAATAGCAAAGTCACAAAATCTTAAAGGGGTAATTTACCACAGGCAATCAAAATATCCCGAAGCATTGAGTTGTTATTTCAAAGCGCTGAAAGCACGCGAAGAAATGAATGACAAACAGGGAATTGCAATGGCTTGTAATAATATTTCAGGAACTTACGGTGTGTTGAATGATGAAACCAATGAATTGAAATATCTTCAGATTGCAACTAAAAATTTTGAAGCAATAAACGACAAGAAAGGTTTGGGGCAAGCCTATTTTAATCAAAGCCTTGTTTACTATAAGCATGGCGAATATGACAAAGCACTTGAAGTAAATCTGAAGGCTGAAAAGTACAGTGAAGAAGCCGGAGATAAAATTTCGGTGTTGCACTGCATGTTGCATACAGCAAATATTCTTACTCAACTTAATCAATTAGAGAAAGCTAACGGATATATTCTAAAGGCATTGGTGCTTGGCGAGCAAACCGGTGACAAGGTTGGACTCGGTTATATTTATGGAAACCTTGGAGCCAACTATAGAGAAAAAGGTGATTATGAAAAATCATCTTTCTATCTCAATAAGTATTTGAAACTTGAAATTGATTTGGGTGATAAAAGAAACATTGCAGCCGCTTATCAAAGTTTAGGCTACCTATATGCGGCTTTGCATCAAAAAAAATTGACAGAAAAAGATTCATCAGCATCAATGCAGATGCTCGATTCTGCTATTGCTTGTTTTTCTCAATCTATTCAACTTTATGAATCTGTTAGTGTGAAGGAAGGTTTATCGGATTCGTATTCCCAATTAGGGTTAATGAATTTTTATAAAAAAGATTTTGACGCTGCATATCAATATTATAACCGTGCTTTGATTACTGCCAATGAAACAGGACAAAAAAAATACCGTGTTAATGCTTTGTTATTTCTTTCCGATTTATTTGCTGCAAAAGGAGATTCTGCGAAGGCATTGAACTATTACAGACAATATGCGGGTTTAACCGATTCACTAATGAATGAAACATCAACAAAAACCATTGCTGAATTAAATACGAAATACGAAACCGAAAAAAAGGAGAAACAAATTACTCTGCTTGAAAAACAACAGCAAATTGATAATGCAGAACTTGTATTGCAACAAGTTCAGATAAATAAACAGGAACTTATTGACCGTGATAAATCGCAACAACTATTACTGGTTTCAAAAGACAATGAAATTAAAACACTCGAGGTAACGAAACAAAACATTGCACTCGAAAAGCAAAAGGAGGAAAAGGAAAAAAAGGAAAAGGAATTTGTTTTGCTGCAGAAAGAATCAGAATTGCAGCAGGCTAATCTGCAACGTGCAAAACTGAAACAATTATTTTCAATAGCCGGAATAATTGCATTGTTGCTTTTCGGAGGATTTACTTTTTACCGTTATAAACAACGCAAATTGCTGAGTGAAAAATTAGCATCATCACTCACAGATTTAAAACAAACGCAGGAACAACTTATCATAACTGAAAAGCAGCGCGAACAGGAAAATGTGCGCCTTCGCATATCACGCGATATACACGATGAAATAGGAAGCAGCCTTACAAAAATTGCTTTGCTGAGTGAAATGGCTGTCGAAGAATCAACAGAAAGCTCAGATGAAACTAAAGAATCATTGCAACGTATTGCAACTTATTCGCGTAATGTAAATTCAACGCTTAGTGAAATTATCTGGGCCGTAAATCCGCAGCAGGATACTTTGGAACGTACGCTTTCATACATGCGTTATTATACTCATGGATTTTTAGAAGGAACAGGAATTAATGAAACAATAAACTTCCCCGAGCAAATTGAAAACCGCTTATTGAATCCTGAAATGAAACGGAATTTATTTTTGGTTTTAAAAGAGAGTTTGAATAATGCAGTGAAATATTCAAAAGCAAAAAATATTTCTGTTGCGTTTGTTTCAAATGATAATGATTTTGAATTTTCAATTAAAGATGATGGTGTTGGTTTTGATATAAATGAAAAACATGTTAATGGAAACGGACTTAATAATATGGAATATCGAATGAAACAAAGTGATTGTAATTTGAAAATTGTTTCATCACATGGAAATGGTTGTGAAATTATTGTAAATGGAAGATTCATTTGATCGAAAAACCCCGACCCTAAAGGGAGTCTGTCAGCAGCGTAACGGAAGGACTCCCTTTAGGGTCGGGGTTTTCAGAAGCAAAGTGACATC
>JBDTRM010000059.1:0-3189 GCA_039931675.1 Bacteroidia bacterium
ATGGCAGCAGACGAAGCAAAAGAGAAGCTTAAAGCGCTTCAATTGTCAATAGACAAACTTGAAAAAACTTACGGTAAAGGTACCATCATGCGCCTGGGCGATTCAGCGATTGAGCCTATAGAGTTTATATCAACCCGTTCGCTCGGATTGGATATTGCACTCGGCATAGGCGGTTTACCTAAAGGAAGAGTTGTAGAAATTTATGGTCCTGAATCATCGGGTAAAACAACTTTGGCAATTCATGCAATAGCCGAAGCGCAGGCTAACGGAGGCATTGCAGCATTCATAGATGCAGAGCATGCATTCGACCGCTTTTATGCGCAGAAGTTAGGTGTGGATATAGAGAATCTCTTGATCTCACAACCCGATAATGGCGAGCAGGCGTTGGAGATTGCTGATAACCTTATTCGTTCAGGTGCAATTGACATTCTTGTAATTGACTCAGTAGCAGCACTTACACCCAAGAGTGAAATTGAAGGTGAAATGGGCGATTCGAAAATGGGATTGCATGCCCGCTTAATGTCGCAGGCATTACGAAAGCTAACCGGAAGCATAAGCCGAACAGGTTGCTGCTGTATTTTCATCAACCAGTTGCGCGAAAAGATTGGTGTGATGTTCGGCAATCCTGAAACTACTACGGGTGGAAATGCACTTAAGTTTTATGCTTCGATACGATTAGATATTCGCAGAATAGGACAAATAAAGGATGGCGATGCTGTAGTAGGTAACCGCACCAAGGTTAAGGTGGTAAAAAATAAAGTTGCGCCTCCGTTCAAAACATGCGAGTTCGATATCATGTATGGAGAAGGCATTTCGAAAACAGGAGAAATTGTTGACCTTGGTGTAGAAGCCAACATTATTAAAAAGAGCGGTAGCTGGTTTAGCTATGGCGATACCAAGTTAGGCCAGGGACGCGATGGCGTGAAAAATTTATTAGCCGATAATCCGGAACTTGCTGATGAATTGGAAGCAAAAATTAAAGAATCGTTGCTTGCACCTGCTGAGTAATTTTATTTGAGAATCTTATAATATTGTGATATAAACAAAGCCCGTGAATATTATTTTCGCGGGCTTTGTTTATAATCCGCAAAAGCCCTCGGAGGGTTTGCAGGCGCGCGGGCAGGCGAACCCTCCGAGGGCTATACACCGGAACATATTTTAATTTCATTTTATAACCCATGAATAACTTACGTTTAATCAAATCATTTACCGCTGGAGCTTTCACATTGTTCTTATTGAGTTGTAACAACAGCAATTCAAACACCGAAAACAATACTGCTACTACCACTACCACTGCTACAGTCACTGACAAAATACTTCAAGAGTTAAACGATAAAATAGCTGCCGACAGCACCGATGCAAAGTTGTATCACCTGCGTTCGAAATATTACCTCAACAATAAAAAATTTGGTTTGGCAAAAGACGATGGTGAAAAAGCAATTGAATTAGATTCAACTAAAACTGATTATTACCTCACACTGGCTGATATTTATTTCTATGTGAATGAAACCCGCGCTACAAATGATTTGCTGGTAAAATGTCTTTCAATTGATCCGAACAATAAAGAAGCAAATTTCCGTATGGCCGAATTGCAGTTTTATATTAAACATTATGATGACGCTATTAAATATGGCAAGGCAGCTTATGAAACTGATACGAAAGATTTAAAAACAAACTACCTGCTTGGTATGATCTTAAAAGAAAAAGGTGATACAGTGAATGCAATAAAATTTTTTAGAAATTGTATTGACATCAAGCCTGATTATTTTGATGTTTATGATCAGATGGGTTATATTGAAAAAGCGCGCAACAAACCCGAAGCATTGGATTATTTTAATACAGCACTGAAAATAAATTCTGAGAGCATCACTTCGTTATACGGAAGGGCATTGTGTTATCAGAATAAAAATGATTTTGACAATGCCATTAAAGATTATACCGCCATCACGCAGTTAAAACCTGATTTCAAGGATGCCTACTTTAACATGGGCTATATACACCAGGTTAACCTGAAAATGTATCGCGAGGCCATTAAATATTATGATCAGTCATTAGTGATTGATTCTTTATTTACAAAAGCGGTATTTAATAAAGGATATTGTTTTGAGCAGTTGGGCGATATTGGCAATGCTCGTATCATGTATCAAAAATGTATTGAAATGGAACCTGAATTTAAAAAAGCCCGCGAAAGTTTAAAAAGGGTGATGAAATGATTTTTAAACAGACTTGAACAGCCGAGCTATTTCATCAGCTTTTACATTCAAACCTCTTATAATTTGTTGCGCTTTTTTATAATACACTTCGCGCTCAGTGAGCTTTTCTTCAATAAACTGTAGCAACTCCTCGTCAGATTTTCCTGCAAGCAGTGGACGTTCCTGTTTAATATTTTTCAAGCGGCTGTAAAGTTCTTTTACATTCATCTGTAAGTAAACTGTAATACCATTTTCATTCATCAGTTTCATATTATCAAAAAAACATGAAGTGCCGCCTCCACATGAAATAACTGTTGACGTATAGGTAAATGTTTTTTCAAGATGTTTCTTTTCTAACAAACGAAAAAAATTTTCACCATCATCAGTAAAAATTTGTTTGATGGATTTATTCTCTTTACTTTCAATAACTTTGTCAAGATCAACAAAATCATAATGCAAGAGTTTGGCCAAATGCTTGCCTGCAGTGGTTTTGCCACTACCCATAAAACCTATAATATAAACAGGAGGGTTAATGATTACGATTTTTGATTTACGAATTACGATTTGTGAATTACGATTTACAATACCGAGTGCCGCTGCGTCCTTAGGATGAAGGTGAGAGAAGAAGGCGATTTATGAAGCACGATTTACCCAATTACCTATTTCCCTATTTCCCTATCCCCACTCTATCTCTTAACCGGAAACCTCATCCTGTAATCCACACTTACCTTGCCTTTGGTAATGTCAGTTAATTTGCCCTGAAGTATTCGTTTTTTAAAAGGAGAAAGCTTATCAGTAAACAACACTCCATCTATATGATCATATTCATGTTGTATGATGCGCGCTTTTAATCCTTCAAAAGTTTCTGTGTGCTCTTCAAAATTTTCATCCATATAATTAAGTGTAACTACAGGGTTGCGTTCTATATCCTCACGTATGCCGGGAATGCTTAAACAACCTTCGTTAAACTTCCATTTCTCTCCATCTTCTTCAACAA
>JBDTRM010000060.1:0-44261 GCA_039931675.1 Bacteroidia bacterium
CTATGGGAAGAATAATATCATTACTTTTCGGGAAATAAATAGTTGTTACTCTTTATTGAAATGTTGTATGATGATATGTGCTGCAAAGTAATAGCAACTCAGACTTCCGCATCACAAGCGTGGACGCATTGCGATAGCGCTTCGAAACAGACTTAGGAACAGCGGGGGGTAGGTAGTTATTATTTCGATTGCAATAAAGTTTTATAATAATCAGAGTTCTTAATGTATTCATTCATGCCGGTAATGTTATTGGCCTTTATATAATTTATAGTATCGTCCATGTTTTTCAATGCAGCAATTTTTTCTTCTGATGTTTTTGCTTTTAAACATTTTTCTTCTGCAATAATATAATATAAATATCCTATCCTGTTCATGTCGGCTTTATAAGTAGTGTTTTTATAAAGGATTGTAGCTAATTCAAATTCATTTGGCGGCAAGATTAGAATACTATTTATACTGTCTTTATAATTAAGCAGGTTTTCTTTTTGCAAGCCCGTAACAGTATCGCCTATAAACTCTTCAAATGATAATGGGTTTTCCAAAAGTTGAAATACTGAATTGTCGGGATAATGGGATTTAGATATTGTAAAGGGGTCTGCAAGAAAATATTTCTCCTCAAACTTTTTTTGGTAATGATTATTTTGATCTACGTAACCACTACCCCAGGTGGGGTCTATTATAAAAAAATCAGTATCAATTTTAATAATATTCCATGAATGTGCCATCTTTTCCAAAGGCACTCCATTTAACAAACTGTCTTTAGCAAACCCTGCAATTTTTATACATGTAACACCAGAAATGTCACACATTTTTTTAAAAAGATTTGCATACCCTTCGCATATTGTCCGTTTATAAAATAGAATATAATCTATTTTAAGATTTTCTTCGCTAACATTATCCCTATCATAATTGTATGTATCGTATGATATATTATTTGCAATCCAAACCATAATGCTTCTTACCCTATCAATTGGGTTATTAAATTTTGAAGTCAGATGATTTGTTAGCGTATCAATTTTATGAGTATATTTTTGAGGTAATGTCCTCGCATACAAATCCACTTGTGTAAAATCTCTTGTCTGCGCTTTTACACAAGCAGACAAAAAAAAGATAAATAGTATGTATAGAATTCGATTCATGAAAATTGACTGCAAAGGATCAGGGGTTAAATCAAGTTTTTAACAGAGGAAACAAAGATATATTTTCAAATTAGTTAGTGGGTGGGCTTAGATGCGTTCCAAGTCATGCAGCGGCACAAGGCAAGGGAAGACTTGAAACAGGTGGGGCTCTGAGAAACAGAGCGTTGGGTTATTATTTTGTGTTCAGTATTTTTTCCCATACTATTAAATCGTTTATTAAATTGGTATCGTTTGCACCTTTATATAAATAACCCCCTCCCCCTTTTTCACAGCTTGCATTTATTCCTGTTGCTTTTTCATAGTAGGCAATTTGAAAGCTAAGACATAAAAGGTTAGTGGTATCTGAGTTGATAAACTCTTTCGTAAAATTAACTTTCTGCTTATCTGATATTTTATTAAATAAATACTCTTCTGTTTCGCATACACTTGAGTGCTTTGAAGGCTGTATTGATTTGCAACTACCAATACAAAACATTATAATTAATACAATTAACCATTTCATTTTATGGAGTTTTTTTATCAGTCATGGGGGCAATAAGTTCATCTATTCCACCAGCTTTTTTAGGAGCCATCCACCACCCCAGGGCGCAAGGGTCCCCTTGTGCCGCAAATAGACCCCAACACCTAAATCGTTATTTAATTGTCTCTTGCTTCCTGCTCCTTCATTTCCGCAGGTCTCTTCCGCTTCCACCTGCGATGCGTCCACAGCCAATACTCAGGTGCTTCGATAATGTTTTTTTCTAACATGCGTGTATGTGTTTCGGTAATCCATGCATGTGGTTGCACGGATGGATCATCGCATACTAAATCATAACGAAGTGTGTAGCTGCCGCGTTTTAATTTTTGGATGTTGGCATAGAGGACAACGTAATTATATTTCTTAGCATACTTCTCAGGTCCGAAAAAAACAGGAGTATCCTGGTTTAAGAATTGCATCCAGTGGCAACGATTTACATTTGATGGAGTTTGGTCGGCAATAAAGCCATACATGGCAGGGCGTCCTTCATTATCTTCGAAGCATTGAGGCACATCGGCCACAGCCACTAAATTAAGTTCAAAACGTTTGCGGGATTGTTTTACTTTCTCATTCCAGAATTTATTTTGCAATGGCGCATATATTCCAAAGTCAACATGATCAGAATGGCATGAAAAAATTTGTGCGCCCCATTCCCAGTTTGCATAATGCGAAGTGATGCCTATGATGCTTTTGCCTTGCTTATAATAATGCTGCAATAAATCAGCGTTTTGCACCACTATATGCTTTTCAATAAAGGCACGCGAGGCTGTAAAGGATTTTAAGGTTTCAACAACAACATCGCAAAAGTGGTGGTAAAATTTTTTCGCAATCGCTTTAATCTCACCTTCGCTTTTACCGGGAAATGAATTACGCAGGTTTTGCATCACCACAGGTTTACGATATGGAACAGCATACCAAATCACAACATAAAGAAAATCGGAAATGGCATACAACACCCGTAAAGGCAAATAGGAAATAGGAATTACTATTAAATAATATAGCAGGAAACTAAAAATTATCATGCCGCAAACTTAGGGATTTATACATAAAACCGTGTAATTTATTGCTACCGTTCAATTGCGGGATTGATGGCAAAAACGACTTTTCTTTACAGGAAGAAAAACCTTAGTAGAAAAAATCAATCCAGAAAGCAAACCTTATAACCTTATTTTCTAAGAGCAAAATAAGCTAATAAGGTTTTGATGTATCGCGGTCTTTTCTACTAAGGTTAAAAAATAAGGACGATGCCACAATTCTCTGGGAGCAAAAATTTATCCCGGTACCACAATATCATAACAATTAATGGCTCAAGACGTTATGATGCTATCAAAAAAGATTTCAGTATTTCGTTGTTTTCATTTTTACGTAATTGCACCTCAAATAAATTACTCGTTTAGCCGACATCATCATTTATGGATAATTATTATCGCCCTGCCAGTTACAGCTTACTCCCGCCTGTTATAAAATGGATGCTCATTATTAACACTGCAATGTTTTTAATAACACTCGCTGCGCAACAATTAGGATACGAAGATGTTTTAATAAATTTTTTGGCGCTGCATTATTTTGGTTCCAATTTATTTTTTCCGCACCAGTTGGTTACTTATGCCTTTATGCATGGCGGATGGCCGCACCTTCTTTTAAACATGTTTGCATTATGGATGTTCGGCACCATGGTTGAAAACACATGGGGCAGCAAGCGGTTTTTAATTTATTATATGTTTACGGCAATTGGTGCCGGGCTTACGCACTGGGCATTTCAGTATTATGAAATAGCGCCTCTTGCACATCATGTAAATGCTTTTATTGAAAATCCTGATCCAGGCGATTTGCGATTATTGTTTGATCAGAATTCTGCTAACTTGTCAACTGAAAGTATTGACCAAACTGAAAATCTTATAGCTTCATATAAAAGCGAGCCTAAAAATCCAATGTATATAAAAGCTGCAACCGATTTTGCCAGTCAGCTTCTTGCATTAAAATCCAACAGTCCTGTGTTAGGTGCTTCGGGAGCTGTGTTTGGTGTGTTGCTGGCCTTCGGCATGTTGTTTCCGAATATGTTGATCTACATTTATTTTTTGTTTCCTGTAAAAGCAAAATATGTTGTGGCCGCTTATGGTTTGATGGAAATTTATTATGCAGTTCAAAATAATCCCGGAGACAATGTTGCACATCTTGCACACTTAGGAGGAATGTTATTCGGTATAATTTTAATTTTGCTTTGGCGGAGGAGGGGGAGTTCGAGGTGGGGATAGTTTAGTGGCAGCGGTAGTGGTAGCGGTAGTGGTAGCGGTAGTGGTAGTGGTAGTGATAGCGGAAGCAGGCAAGATGCAAAAGGAAAATATTATGTGGACAAATTGTAACAGTTGTAGTAGCGGGAGTTTTCGTACATTTACTTTGCAATAAAAATTTTGAGAAAATGAATTTATGGTTCGCAAAAAATATGGTTTGTGAATTGTTTTAAGAAATAAAAAAATAAAGAAAGAGAAACGATGAATTTATGGGATGATATAAAAATCCGTTTCAGATCAGGTGATACGCTGCTGCGGATTATCTTTATCAATATTGCTGTGTTTCTGATTATCAACCTGGCGCTTTTAATTTTCTGGGCTGCCGGATTGAATGATGCACGTTTGCAATGGGTTATTGAGAAATTCGAGTTTGCTGAATATCTTCCTATATTATTATATCAACCGTGGAGTGCAATAACGCACATGTTTATGCACATCGGTTTTGGTCACATCTTCTGGAACATGTTATTGTTTTACTGGATAGGACAAATTTTTACCGAATACTTAGGAGGCAAAAAACTATTGAGCGTTTATTTGCTTGGCGGATTGTTCGCCATTTTTTTCCAGGTGCTTATTATGAATGTTGTTCCTGCATTAAGAGTCTATGTAACACCCGGCAGTTATGCATTAGGTGCATCTGCATCGGTCAATGCATGCCTTGTTGCCATTGCTACATTAATTCCGGATTACACTGTTTTTCTTTTATTGTTAGGTCCTGTAAGATTAAAATATATTGCGGCAACAGTGGTGGTGATTTCACTTATCAACATTCCTAACGGAAACGCTGGGGGTGAAATAGCACATATTGGCGGGGCATTGTTTGGTTTTATATACACCAAGCAACTCAGGCAAGGCAATGACTTAGGTGGCTGGCTCACAAAATTTTTTGAAAAAATTACCAGGCCAAAATCACGATCGCGTATGCGGGTGGAGCGTAGCCGTAGAACTGTTACTGATGAAGCATATAAAGAAAGTAAGAAGTATGATGAGGAAACTATTGACCGCATACTTGATAAAATCAGCAAGTCGGGTTACAGCAGTTTAACTAAGGAAGAAAAAGAAATTCTGTTTAGCGTAAGCGATAAGAATAAACAAGAATAAAGAGGCAATTGGCAATTGGCAAAGGGCAAGAAGCAAGAAATAAAGCAGCAAGTGGCAAGTGGCAAGAGGCAAGAAGCAATTATTTAATTTCTCCTCAACTGATAATAATTGACTGATTCCCCATTACCAATTTTAACCATGATTAATGAAAGAAAAACGCAAGCGTTCCTCAGTAGGTAAATTACTTTTTCTGTTTTCAATTGCAGTTGCAATTACGCTTAGCTTAGGCATTTTCGCATCATACATCAGTCCTGCCAGATTCTGGGCGCCTGCATTTTTCGGATTGTTGTTTTTATACGTTTATCCCGTAAATTTTTTGTTTATAATTTATTATGCTTTGCGCAGACGCAAACATATTATTGTGCCCTTGATTCCTGCAGTTTTAGGATTTACTATTTTTTTACATGCTGTGAATTTTATTCCGGCTGCCAAACAAGAGCATCCCGAAGGAATAAAAGTAATGAGTTACAATGTGAGGCTTTTTGATTTGTATAACTGGAGCCATAACCGTGAAACACGTGCAAAAATATTCAACTACCTTACTGAGGAAGCTCCTGATATTGCCTGTTTCCAGGAGTACTACACCGAAGACAGCGAGGCTTTCAGAAATACTGATACGCTTGTTGAGATTTTAAAAACACCATATTACCAATATAATTACACCACGCACAGGGTTCATAATACCAGGCACTGGGGCATTATCTTGTTCTCAAAATTTCCGATTATCAATAAAGGTGAAATTAATTTTGAAACCAAAGGCTCAAACACCGCCACCTTTGCTGATATATTAGTAAATAAAGACACGATAAGAATTTACAATGCACACTTGGAAAGCATACGTTTTAAAAAACCTGATTACGAATATGTATCAGACTTTAAAGATAATGTGGAAGAAAAAAACTGGAGTGGATTGAGACGCATATACAACAGGTTAAAAAATGCATTTATAAAACGGGCTGTTGAAACTGACCAAATTGCCGGACACATGAAAGCATGTAATTACCCGATTATTTTTTGCGGTGATTTTAACGACCCGCCTTCCTCCTACACTTATAGTTGCTTTTCCGGATTTTTGAAAGATGCTTTCAAACAAGGAGATGCTGGTTTCGGAGCTACTTATAACGGGCCTTTCCCGGCCTTCAGAATTGATTACATTATGCATTCACCTGCAATAAAAGCCACAAGCTTTAAAGTGGTGCGTAACGATCTTTCTGATCATTGCCCTGTGGTAGCTTATTTAAAAATAGGAGAATAACTCTAATTCAATTTAACCAATTTAAATTGCTTTTGATTTTTACGGTTATCAGCAAAAGTCACAAAATAAATTCCGGGATTTAATGATGTTATATCAATTTTGTTTTGTGATGAGGGTACAATTGATTTTACAATTTGCCCCGTGCAATTCATAATGTTTATACAGGATATGTTTTTATAATCGCTACATGTATAAAAGAATGCACCCGTTGCAGGGTTTGGAAATATTTTAATACCACTTGTTGGATCAGGAATTTCAATAACCGGAATCGGAACACAATTAGTAGTATCAAATGATGTTGCATTTTGCAAACTAAATGAGCCTGTTCCGTTAGGGCATCGTCCTGTTGAAACATTAGCTGTCTGCGAGCTGAATGACAAACTATCCAGAACAATTCCGCTTCCATTGCTTAGCATCAGCACTTCTCCGCTTGCAGCTAATTTAAAATTGCAATGCAGGTAGCTTGCTGTTGAGTTGTTTTCATCAGCCCATAAAACCAGGAAACCATTTGCAGGTATCAATGTATTTTGCGGAAAGGCAAATTTCGTTGGGTTGGTAAAATCATCCGTAAGATATAATCCGAATAATGATAACGGTGTTGAAGTATTGTTATACAATTCAATCCAATCGGCATGTGCACCTGTTTCATTTGTTGCATCATTAGTGTTAGCTGCTAAAAATTCATTAAGTACCACCTGCCCTGCTGTAGGAGTTACCGATTGTGTTAGCAAGGTATAGAACTCATGTTCTGCACGCTCGGGAGAAAACATTCCTGCATCAGCGTTTTCTGCATAAATATAATATTCAGTAATGAGCGATGTGATGAGAACATCTGAACCATAAACATTATCACCTGATGCACCATCATTGTGGAAACCATCATCATACATAACTATGCGTATAAACCTATCCGATTGCGAACTGCGATAGCCCAGAAAAACTGAATTGGCATTTGCAACATTTGCAGTAATAGTTACAGAGCTATTTATAACAGGCGATGCATTAGATGGCGTAACAGCAGTAATTACAGGGGGTGCAAAAAGAAAATCAGCATTGGTTTGCAGATAACTTACCCGTGCATTCATCAACACGCTAATGCCAGGCACAGTGTAACTTCCCCAAGGGTAGTTGGTAGTTATTGCATTTTGAAATTGCGTATAAGAAAAAAAACTATTGCTATCCGATTGCGCTGCTGTATCAACCAATGTTTGCAACTGTGTTGCAACAGTTACATAATTGTTGTTTACAAAATTCTCAATATTGATAGTGCGTGCATGAGCGATGAATTGCTTTTTAAAAGAAGCATTTCCCATCACAGCATTTATAAGTGGCCAGTAAGTATCAGTTGCATGAAAGGTTGGCGAAAGCTGCTGCATATTTGTTACCGATAAACTTCCCATGCTGGTGTTGCCGCTTCCAACGTAGGGAAATCCTCCAAATGCCATATTCAAATCCCATACTATCGGATTGAAACGATTGGTGTTATCCTTATACAAATAATAATTCTGGCAAAACACACCGGTGTAACTATCAAGATTAATCGTTACCGTATTAAATGCAAGCATCCACATCACCCGATCCATATCCATGTTGTTATCAATGCTGCTAACATGGTTAGTAACCGTATCGCAAAGTGTTACCAATTCATTCCATCCGTAATCAGATTTCAATTCATAAAAATTAAAATAGCCGCTGCTGTCAGCTAAAGGAATATAACGAAGATTACTTTTAGTAGTTGGCCCGGGATTTACAATTGGGTTGCATTTAAAAAAAGCATTTGATGAGGAGTAAAAATGATTAGAGCAAAAGTTTTTATCTATGCTTTCATCACTTGAATACAGTCCTTTGTAATTACCATTGATATATAACTGCACAAAATTAGAACGCGGGCAATCCATGTAGTTTTTAAGAATATCATAAGCCAGCACTTCGCGTATTAAACTCGGGTCGGCATAGCCGTTGCTTAATTTTATATCGGTAACACCCTGGTATGATTGATTGATAACATTATCTAAACTTATGTGCAGCGGATTTTTTGTGTATGTGGAATCATAAGAACTGTTGCCTTTATATTTTACTCCCGCGCTGTCAAACTGAACTCCGTTTACCAATACCGAATCGGCAATTACATAACCTTCGGCACCATACTTTGCTGTATCCATCTGGTAATCCCAGTTGGGTTGTGAAAAATAAACTTCAACCCGCTGAATAGTATTTACATCATAAAAAGTAGTTTGTGAAAAAGCATTGTTGAAACACAGTGAAAAAATAAAGAGGCAGCAGGCTTGTATTCTAAGCATTAATAAAAGTTTTTTATCAAGTTTTTTAAAATTAAATCCCTCTGCGTTGCTTCCGCGGAACCCCAACCCTAAAGGGAGTCTGTCGGCAGCGTTATGGAAGGACTCCCTTTAGGGTTGGGGTTCTTCGCACTCAACAGTTAATTTCAATTTATTCGAAAATTAACTTAACAGTTGCTGCTGAATAGTCATCTGAAATATTCACAAAGTAAATTCCTGAATCAAGATTTCCTTTTTCAATTTGCAATGAAGTTCCGTTTACATTTTTGTATTCGCGAATTATACGCCCTGTAACATCGCGCAAAGCAATTGAATGTGAAATGCTGTTATCATTCCATTTCAAAATGGTATTATCCTTAACGGGATTAGGTGTTAATTGCAAATAATTGATAGAATTATTTTCGGCAATACCCGCACTTGAAACACATAAGCTGCAAGTGCTATAGCAAATCATATTTAAAAGCGTATCGCTCAATACCAGAACCTCACGGTTACCATTAACAGCACAAAGCGCAGGAATCGCTTCTACAATTGCTGATGTATTTCCGTTATAAAATTTGTACTCATAAGTTCCTGCGGTTACGTAAGAAATAATTTCATAAATGTTTGAACCGAAACTATATAGTATAGTGGATGTAGGATTCCATCCCTGGAAATTTCCGGCAACGTGAACTCCGTTTGAGGAAGCAATTTCATTTTGCATATCCACATAAAAACGAACAAGCGTTAAACCTGCAGGCGCATTTTGTGCAAACTGTATTGCCCCAACAAAGGTTGTGTCATCAGCAAGCGAGTCAAGGTATATCCACCGGTTATCCACAAAGTTGTATAGGACTCGCGATGGTTCTGGAACAAATTCGGCTTCGTAAAACTGGTCGCCATTCACAAACTTGTATTCATATTTTGTAAAGGCGGGCAAATCAAGCACTATGCTATATATGTCTGTAGTACCTTCTTGCGTAAGCAGTGTTGATCCTGAATTCCAGTCACCACCCGGGTAACCTGCAATGGTTTGAAAATCGCCAGATATATGCATTCCATTCGGGCTGAGAACAACGCCAGTCATGTCACATGCAAATTTTATTTTTTTTGCAAATACATTCAGGGTTAACGAAATGAGTAGAACTGAGAATAATATTTTTTTCATGCTTTATATTTTTTGATTTACGCAATGTTGGATAAACTTATGGACTTCTAAACCTTAAATTTCGTTTAAACCTTAGTAGAAAACAATGACTACATCTAAAAACCTTATTACCTTATTTTTCTGGTAAATAAGGTAATAAGGTTGTATTCGGCAGCAGCATATTTCTACTAAGGTTTTTTCTTCTCTAAAGAATTTTCAGACCACTATAAATGTATTGTTATTTGATGAGAGAAATTTTTTGTGTCACATTACCTGCAACCGTATTCTTAACTGTAATAAAATAAATTCCATTAACGAATGATGACATATCAACTGATGATTTATTTTTTTCATTGATCAATAAATTTCCGATTTCATCTGTTACCATAATTTCAAAATCATGGACCGATGATGGCACGTTGATATTTACAATTCCCGATGCAGGATTAGGAAAAATGCTTATGGAGTTCGTAACATGATTATCATTAATGCCTGCAGGTGATGTATAATGAAAATCAGTAGAATAGACATAAACACAGCCATTGGCATCAGTAATCCTGACCTTGTAATTGCCCGGAGTAGTTGCAACATAATATTGCGAATTGGCTCCTGCTACTAAATATCCATTAAAATACCATTGATAAGTAGTTGCCGCTGTTGAATATAAAGTATCTGCGCTCAATGTTAATGCTGGAATTGCAGGTGCTGCATTATATACATAACAACTGTCATATCTCCACGCCTTGGCAACTGAACCTGTCGCAGTTTTCGACCAAAGTAAATTTCCGGCAGGATCAAACTCTTTCATTATACCTGCGGTTGCAATTGATATAAGCATATTACCATTCGGAAGCACCTGGTAACTTCCCATATTGGGATTTCCACCGCCACTTGCCTGTCGCAACGTATATGATGCAGGAGTGTAAGCGCCTCCTAATATGATAGAATAATTATATCCATTATAAGGAAGTGCAATCTGGTCAGAACAAGACTGGGTCGCAGAAATTCCCTTATTATTATATCCGCCAAAATATCCTGCATTAGGAACTCCTTCAGGATTCCAGTGTGCATCATGCACTACATTTAATATTTGGGCACCTGTTGCACTGTAAGCAGCAGGATTTCCCCAACGATATAATAAATCACCGCCCTTGCCTGAATTACCTCCTGTGTGACCGGCAGCCTGTGCCGTAGTAGTGCTATGATCAATAATATAAATCTCGCTCATATAATGACTGCTGAAACCAACCTGATCAAGTATAGGATTGTAATCAACACCATTCATGTGAAGCCAGTCTTTCTGTGTGTTATAATTAATGTTTAATAATTCGTGATGATTTACAATTGATGTTTGGTAATTTGCTTTTGACGGATCAACATTCTGAACTAAGTGATCCCAGGCATGCCACTCCCACACTATGTTTCCGCCTGTGGCACCAACCGGTTGCACTTCTACAATCTTATCAGGCCACATTTCAATTGACGATGTGCAACCTGCCGCAGTTACCTCTGTTGCTGTTTTGCGCTCATAAGCTATAAGCAATACATTGCCGTTTGGCATGGGGCATATATCGTGGTGTGTACAATAGCTTGTGGTTGAATAAACATAATCCCAAATAATATTTCCGCTCCAGTCCACTTTCTGAACCTGTCCGCAAATGGGTCCTCCGCTAAATGAGTTACCGGAATGTTGAACTGTGCGCACCAAAGTTCCACCCGGAAGCAGGTATGATGAATAACCGGTTTTGTTGGTGGAAGTGTGTGTCCAGGTATGTTTATTTACACTGTTGGTATCAATCAGGTAAGTAGTAGTGCCATTGTTGGTACTGTACAAAGTATAATTTCCCCATTGCTGCGCGTGCACGTTTAAGGAAATTGAAATTCCTATAAACAACAGCAGGATTGAGTAAGGTTTTCTTATCATTTTAATAATGTTTTTATGATGTTTTAATAATGTTTCAAAGTAAGCGATTTTTTTCAAAAATCATTGCATTTTAAAATATTGTGGAAATAGTTTTGAGGTTAAGGGTTTATTTTTTGCGACCAATACTTAAGTGCAAAAAATATTTTTTACTGTTACAATGACTTTCATTTTAGTTTAAGGTTTAATGTGGTGTTAAATTAATATTAAGAAAAGTATTTCACAAATTATGAAAATTTATTGTTTTGAAAGTTATAGTTGTGAGTTATTAAGCAGCCTTTTAATTCTTTAAATGGATAAAATAAATACCAGGAGAAAAATCAACAAAAGATTACCTCAACATATTCAAAAATTCAAACAACTTTCTTTTTTAATTACTTTAACCGACATAAAGATTTAAAAGTTTTGGCGAAGAAACTTTCACTTGATGATATTATCACACGAACTGAATTTCGTGAAGGTGATATAGAATGTATTACCAGTATGCACGCAACGCTTTATAAAAAAGAATATGATTACGGCCTTCAGTTCGAATTGTATGTGGCAGCAGGTCTTCATGAGTTTGCAAAGCAGTATGAAGCTAAGAATAACAGCATTTGGGTTTGCGAGCACAACGGAAATATTATAGGGTCACTATTGCTTGTTAACAGGGGTGATGCTGCCCAACTTCGTTACTTTATTCTCTTGCCGGAATACAGAAATATTGGTCTCGGAAAAAAGCTGATGGATCTTTTTATAGCCTACCTGCATCAATGCAATTACAAATCATGCTACCTGTGGACCACTAATGAACAGGAAGCGGCAGCACATCTTTATAAAAAATACGGGTTTGAGTTAACGGAAGAAAAACCGTCCACAGCTTTCGGCAAACCACTTATTGAACAACGTTATGATTTGAAAATTTAAAGCCAGGCAACACAGGAAAAACAAATTAGTTTATTCATGATACATTCTTGTTATTTACCGAATAAATAAGAAGATTTGCCGTTACAGAATAGCCTATATATTTAATCATCCATCCATAATTTAATTAATCTCATGATTAACAAAGCTGAACTTCGCTTAGGCAATATTGTGAATGATGAATTTACAACCATAGTTGCCATACATGGCGATGATTGTGTAATGATTCACCGCGTGCCGCACCATGCCAGCGGTGAAAAAGTTATTCGCATAGATACTTATCAGCTAACACCCTTACTGCTTACCGAGCAAATACTGCTTAGCATGAAATTTATTAAAGATGAAAATGCAGGCTTTTTCTCAAAAACAACTCCTGATGGCAATACTATAGCTGTGAGGCCAGGGCCTATCACTTATGTTTATATTTATAAAGGTGACTATGAACATCGCACACGCATCAGCCAGCAGGAGAATATGCCCGTACATTATTTTCAAAATCTGTATTACATACTCACCGGTATTGAATGTCCGCTGCAGGTAATGGTTTAAACTTAACCAGGATTAGTTTTAAAAGGGTTAATTTTTCTCCAATCCCAAAGCACAACTTCCCACCCTGCTCCATCAGGATCAATATAATTGTGTATGGATTTAAATCCAATCCGGTGATGTGCATTTTTTGACCGGTAATTTCGTGTTGAGATTTCGGTAATTGCAAAATCATATTTACCTGCAAAACGATTTTTATACTCATAATAACATTTATCAAAAACACCTTTGCCACGGTAATCTGCAGCAACACATACCTGCCCTACTACAATGTACTTGTATGATGAAATTTTTTTTTGATCATATTCAAGTTCATCAAAAGCGTCAAACATGGGAAACAATACCGGCATGTCAAATCGCGATGCAACAGTTAATGCAAGCACATAAGCAATCACACGGTTGTGATCTTTGGCAATAATATTTTGTTCAATTGCATTTTGCTTTTTCAATAAATCTAAAGTATGACGCAAGGTCACAAATCCACCGCTTGCCATTTGTTCGTCACTAAGATTATCGGGCAGGTTATTTTTCTGCAATTCTAAAATCTGCAAAAGCTCTTCGTCTGTTTTCGAAATGGTGTAAACTAACATGTGGTGCAATAATATTATAAACATTTCAAATTTTTAATGGAACTTCAATGTCAGACACCTTTTTCGGGTTTCAGACATTTTGATTTGTGTAAACCATCATTCCATCTTCAATTCAAAATTCAATATTATAATTAAATCATCTCCATAAAAAAACAGGCAAGAGAAATTTCCCATGCCTGCTTTAATTGTTTTAAAAAACAATTTGCCTATTCGTGCAATCAATAAATGATGAAACCTTTTATGGTAGTAACAACTGTAGCAGTGCCCGGTGGTGCAATTAATTGATTATTTACCACGAGTGCGCGATACCTGCCTCTTGCGTTCAGGTATTTACCAGTACCTCCGGTAATTTTAAAGACGCCTTTTCCAACAATTAAAAAAGTAGTTGTATCCACAACATTATCATAAGGTGCCGCAGCTTCCATGTATAAATCTTCACCGTTAACATCAGTAAATTTTAAACACTGAGTATCGGCATGAAGGCCATTAGGAATGTTTGCAACGCAGGGTGTAGTAATGGCAACAGTATATCCAAAATTAGTAATAGCTCCCGTACCGCTAAAGGGTCCGATTGCAAAGAAACCGGGTGCACAGCCGCATGAAAACTGATTCACAGTATCCGGTTGCAGCGTAAGTTGTCCTACAAAAAGTCTTAGCCTTTTTCTTTCCGCTGTTTGTGATTGTTCACCGGAATCGGTGCTTTTAAGAATGGGCAACTCATCGTTGTTTTTGCTGCATGATGTAATAACCAGTGCAGCGCTGGCGATTAATAATAATTTTAATTTCATTGCTTTGGGGGGATTAAATGTTAAAGAAGAAAAATTGAATTAATTAAAGGTTAAAGGTAATTTTTATTTGTAACCAGCAAATTTTATTGGCACTGAATAAGCCTGGCTTATGGGGTTTGCTTTTAATAAGCGGGATGGTGGTTAATGATTGAATAAATGCACATTACAATATCCGTAAAGAGTAAATTGTTTATAAACTGTCGGGATGCCTTGTTAAAAGCTTAGAATAAAATCATTGTATGGATTCGATTCATTGTGATTACAAAATCAAAGTTGCAATTAAAGTAAGCACAGCACCAATGCCAAAGCCGCCTGCAGCCCATTTCCATTTTTGCTTCCTCATTTGCTTTTTAGCCAGCTCAATATCTTTTTGCGCATTAGTGATGTTTTCCTTCGCGTCTTTTATCTGTGATTGTATAGTGTCTAAGTTATCAGAAATTGAACCGAGGTTAGCCTTAGATTTATCTACAAGTTCATCGGCATTAGAAGCCAATTTATCAAAGTAAGCGTTAAGGGTATCGAAATAAACGCGCTGCGAATCTAATTGTGTTTCATACAAACCCGAAATGCTATCGTTTAATGTTGTGTACTGACTGAGCAATAAATTCTGGTTACGAAATTCATTGTATGACCTGAACATTAAATCAAACGTAAATTTATTCAGCAGGTAAATAGTATCGCACTCCACTTTAATCATATCGCCTTTATACTTTCTGAAAACTGAATAATTATTTGTGTCGCAATCAATAGTGTTTTGCTGTGCAATGCCTTGTTGTGTTACAAAACATACAAGCATAAAAAAACAAAACACGATTTTCTGTTTCATAATTTTTCAGTTGACGATTTTAATTTCAGGCAATGAATCACGATGCACTTTAAGTTGCTCCAAAACTTTTTGATTGCGCGTTTTCAATTCATTCAAAGATGATTTAAATGATTTCTCGCTGCTTTTACTTCTTTCGTTTAGCTGGGTCACATCTGCACGCATGTAATTCATCTGATCCTGGAATGAATTGAAATTGCTATTCATACTGTCAATCACAATCCTGGTTGAATCAATCTTAGCAAGAGCGCTGTCGAGGTGTTTTTGGGCGCTGTCTAAATGAAGCAAGGCCCTATCAAGATAATCAACAGGTTGCTTACGGCACATATTTATAAACAGCACAATAAGGATTGCAATAAAGAAAAGATAAAATGCAATTTTATGTTTGGTATCCATAAAATAAATGGAGTGAGTTGTAACAGTTTTGGAAAGTGGCGTGAAGATAAAAATAATCAACGAATTACTAATCTTTACGAATATACGAATCCGCGTCATTCGTATATTCGTTCCGATACATCGGAATTCGTAATTCGCTGATGAACAGAATTGTATTTCTGAAAAATGAAATAAAGTTTACTTTTGCCGCCCCTGCCCGGGTGGCGAAATTGGTAGACGCACCACTTTGAGGGGGTGGCGCGAAAGCGTACGAGTTCGAATCTCGTCTCGGGCACTCTTTTAGTTTTGAATGATTGAGTTTTGAATGATTAGTTTACTGAATGATTTTTATTCAATCATTCAAAATTCAAAATTCAAAACTAAACTGCCCGGATGGCGAAATTGGTAAACGTTGCGGTCTCAGAAGCCGTTGGAGTTAAATCCTTGAGAGTTCGAGTCTCTCTTCGGGCACAAAATTAAAAAGCTCCTCATCGGGAGCTTTTCTTTTTTCATCCAAATTAAATCACTTCGTTTTTTGAAGAACTACAGGGGATAATTTTTTTACTGACCCCGAAAACTTACTTACATTTTCAGGATAGATTTCAATATATAATGCATTGGCGTCAATACCGGCCTGTACAGCTTTCTTAAAGTTATCTTCATCAGTCGTATTTTGCATATCTATTTGTTGCAGTTCATAACCTACAGGTATGCCAATGTTCATTAAATCAAGAATAAATCCACTTGGTTTATATCCCGATGAAAGAGCAGTAAACTGCGCGGCAGCACGTGCAGGGTAAGTTTGTTTAAGCCACTTCATACATTCTATAGAAATATTTTCGCTCGCGCCAATACCAGGAAAAGCTCTTGTTTGCACACCAAGCACGGGTACAATCAATAGCCTGTTTGGAAATGACTGTGCAACCACTGTTGTAATATCTTTAAATGCCTGTATCACTTTTGCAGGAGTGTAATCATTAGTCTTCCAAAGGGCGACTGCATCTGTACTTTGTTCATCGCCTTTTTTCATTTCCACTTGTGCAGGTAAACGCAATTCAGCAGTGGTGCGGTTTATACCATTTATGGAAACATGAGTTACATTGCTCCAGTATTTTTGCTGTTTCATGTGTGCTGCCATAGCGCGAATAAATGTAACGAACAAATCAACGTATGCCTTATCATAAATCACAGGCTGTTCATTTTCAAATTTTTTACCCTTGCCATTATGATTAAATTCTACAACAGTAAAATGCCGCACACCTTCATTGTATATCCAGGCAGGGCTGCGCGCACCCGCAGCCATCATAATTCCAATGTTCTTACCCGCAGCCATATACCTGCTCATCTCACCATCTAAGCGCGACCAATCATATTTATCTTTTGCAGGATTCATGTCCATCCACCATGCATAAAGTGTAACTGAAGTGATGTCAGGATTACTTAATGCATCTGCTTCAAGTGGTTTCCTCCAGTTAGTGGCAATGTGAAGACCTTTTATTTTAGCGGCAATTGCTCCGTCATCTTTAACCTGTGATGCAGGAAAAGTTGAAGACGCAATCCGATTATCAACAGGCGCAACATATTTTAAAGGCTTTGAAGTTTCATTTTGAGCATTGCATCCTGCATTTATAAAACATGAGAATAAAATTAAACCAGTGATGACAGCAAGAAAAGATTTTGTGTTTTTCATTTTTGTAAATTTAAATACAAAGCAAGATTAGAATTATAAAAGTTTGATGAAGGGGAAAGTAAATTTGAAATTTGAAATTTGGGTAAATGATCATTCCAATTGTCTGAACTAGGATTTATTGGATTAAAGAATTTTAGGATTTCTTATTCTATTCACTATTCCACCTATTTTTCCTTAATAACAACAACAGGTAAATTATTTTTAATTACAAACTCGTTGAACTTCTTTAAATCCTCATCGCTCAATTTTTTCAAAGCATTTAATTGTTCATCAATTGCTTTGCTTATCACAACATAAAAATCCTGTGCTTGTTTTGAAGGACTTGTGTTGCCCTGCGATACAGTGTTCATTAACTCAGCTAATTTATCATTGAGCATTACAGGATAATTTAAAAAGTCCTGCCCGGCTTTGGCTTTGGTTTGATAGAGCTTTTCTTCAATAGAAGTAATTTTTTTATCAACGGAATCTTTCATCGTTTTTAATTCTTTCTTCAAAGTATCGCTTACTGTTTTTGAATTTGAAGTTCGGTCAACTATACCATTTAATTGCTGTCGTAAATCGCGAATGTTTTTTACTGCATTATTTGTTTCTGATAATTTATCGCGGCACTTAATCATGAAGTCAAATTGCGCTTTTAAGTCTTCATCACTTGCAGTTATGTTTCCGGGTTTTTTAATTATAAAATCTTTAGTTACTGAATCTTTGCCTGCAATTAATTTCACATAATACTTACCGGGGTTTGCAAAAGGATTGCCTCCGTTACCGCTCCACGTTATTACGCCTTCAAACTTATCGGCTTCGGCATACAACATATTCCAGCTTACTTTATTCATGCCTGATTTTGTTTTCAGCTTATCTTCCTCTTTATCCGCATTACTTGCAAAAGCTTTTACGGTTTTCATCTGAGCATCCATCACAATCACTTTAATAACGTTTGCTGTATCCGCTTTGCTTTGAAGAAAATAATTTATTACCACTCCCGGTGTTGGATTTTCTCCAGCATTAACTGGCTTCTCTTGTTTCGATGAAGTCATTCGCCAAGTATCGCGTGGTTTGAATAAAAAGAATTTTTGATTGGCAATGCTATCATTCATCTGTTCCAATTGTGTAATGTCATCCATTATCCAGAAGCTTCTTCCCTGAGTTGCTAATATCAGATCGTCATCTTTAATAGTCATATCAGTAATGGGAACTACAGGCATATTCTGTTTGAATGGACGCCAGTTTGCACCGTCATCGAAGGATAAATACATTCCATATTCAGTACCTGCATATAACAAACCTTTGCGTTTATGATCGGCTCTAATAGCTCTCGTAAAATGTAATTGGTTTATACCGTTAGTTATTTTTGTCCATAACTTGCCGTAGTCAGTAGTATGATATAAGTAAGGTGTAAAATCATCATTCTTATAATTTGTGGCAGCTACGTATGCGCCACCTTTATTGAAGGGATCGGCATCAATACAATTAAACATTATCCATTTTGGCAAGCCTGTTGGCGTAACATCAGTCCAGTCTTTTCCTCCATTTCGCGATACATGTAGCAATCCATCATCGCTGCCGCACCACAGTAAATCTTTTTCATAAGGTGATTCGCATACATAGAAAATGGTTCCATAATATTCAACACCGGTATTGTCTTTTGTTATCGCGCCACCTGAGGCACGCATGCGTGATTTATCATTACGTGTGAGGTCTGGACTTATGGCGGTCCAACTTTGACCTTCATCTGCTGATGTAAAAAGTACATTGCCTGCTGTATATAATTTTTTTGGATCATGCGGAGAAAATAAAATCGGGAAGTTCCATTGAAAGCGATATTTCAAAGTGTCTGCTCCCCATCCTATCGGTGAATCAGGCCATACATTTACATTTCTGCTTTCACCTGTTTTATGATCCAATCGTTCTAAGTAGCCGCCATAATTACCACCATATACGATATCATCATTTAACGGATCAACTGTATGATAACCGCTTTCGCCACCTGCTGTGTTTTCCCAATCGTTTTGATAAATGGCATTGCCACCTGTGCGATGTTGAATTCGCAAGCTACTGTTATCCTGCTGCGCTCCGTATATGCGGTATGGAAAATGATTGTCAGTAGTTACACGATAAAATTGCGCAGTAGGTTGATTGTAATAAGTGCTCCAGTTATCACCACCATCAAAAGAAATTTGCGCACCGCCATCATCGGCTATGATCATTCGCTTGCTGTCATCGGGATCAATCCAAAAATCATGATGATCGCCATGCGGAGTTCTGATAGTCTTAAATGTTTTTCCGCCATCGGTGCTTTTATGAAACTCCACATTTAAAACATACACAGTGTTTTCGTCTTTTGTATCAGCATAGATGCGACTGAAATACCATGCGCGCTGGCGTATTTTACGTTCCTCATTAATGCGTGTAAAAGTTTCGCCACCATCATCGCTTCTGAACAGACCTCCTTCTTTAGCCTCTACCATCATATATATACGATCACTGTTTACAGGACTTATGGCAACGGTTATAATACCGAGCGTGTCTTTTGGTAAACCATCATTGCCGGTAATATCTTTCCATGTATCACCACCATCACTGCTTTTATAAACTGATGAGCCTGCTCCCCCACTCTCTAAACTATAAGGCGTACGTTTTACATTCCAGAATGTCGCAAACAACACTTGCGGATTATTAGGATCCATACAAAGATCGGCAGCGCCAACGTGATCATTTACATACAATATTTTTTCCCAGGTAGTTCCACCATCTTTAGTCCTATAAATTCCACGCTCTTCATTCGAACCAAACAAATGACCTAATGCGGCAACATAAACCAACTGTGGATTCTTTGGATGAATACGAATACGCACAATGTGACGTGTATCTTTAAGACCTATATCCTTCCAGGTATTGCCACCATCAGTTGTTTTCCAAATTCCGAAACCTTCGCTTACATTACCTCTTAATGTTTGCTCGCCCTCTCCTGCATAAATTACATCATTATCACTTTCGCTCACTGCAACTGCACCTATGCTTCCACCAAAATATTTATCGCTTATGTTTTTCCAGTTGCTGCCGCCATCGGTTGTTTTCCAAACACCGCCACCGGTTGAACCCATGTAAAAGTTATTCTTCACCTTGCGCACCCCTGTTACTGCAGAACTTCGTCCACCGCGAAATGGACCAATGCAGCGGTAATTCAAACCGCTCAGCAAAAGACTATCGGGGTTTGCTTTAGAGTTGTTTTTAGCTGCATTGCCTTTATCGGATTTCTTTTGTGCTATAAGTAAATTGTTTAAACCAAAAACGATAAATAACAAAAGGAGTAATTTTTTCATAAGCGAATTATTTATCCCGTAAAGGAAATTAAATAATGAAAGAATGGGTGTTAACTTATAACTAAAAATATGCCCGCGCGTAACTTGTCACCCTGAAAGGAGCGAGATAAATTTTTGTCATCCTGTAAGGAACCTCTGTGAAAAGGAACGCATGTTTGTATTTAATTCAATTGATTGTTTGAAAACCACTTCTAATTCACAGTCCTTTCCAATTAACCAATAGTATGGAATCAGGCAATTCGTTTCCAAACGCGGAAGTTCCTTTCAGGATGACAGCAGCGAGAAGAAATTTATTTCCCCGGCATAAAAAAAGACTTTGGATAGGCTCTGAAATAAATGGTGATGGCATACAGCAGCCTTCGCATTAATGAAGTCTGCAAACTGCGTGAGCGCACTGCTACATAAATTGCCAAACCAAAACTCACAAATAAATTTATTAATCCCATCATCACTATTCCGAAAATAATTTCAACAAGGTAAATGGTTTCAGGAAGTTCGTGCAGACATTGCAAGGCTAAACCGAAGTTGCCGGTAGAAAGCGTTACATGTCTTACATCAATTGGTAAACCGAAAAACTTTCCGAGTAACGGGGCTGAACCGAGAAATATTCCGAGGAAAAAATTTCCGAGTATAATGCCAAGGTTATTACGCAAGTAGTTTGTAAGCTTTAGCAATAATTTTTGAGGAATAATTCTTTTAAGCAATGGATGTTGCTGCAACCTTTCGGGGATTTTACTATAGACAACTTTGTTATCATAATAACCTGCAATGAGTCCGCTCGCCATGAGGAAAACTCCTGCCACAGCAGCGTAAAACAATGAACCTGTATTCCAGGGATGAAGATTGTTCATCATTTCATGCGCTTCGTTTACATCAACTAAGTTAATTCCTTTGTAATAAAAATAAATCCACCCTACTAAGTAGGCACCAGGCAAAACGATCAGAATATTTCCTACCAAAGAAATAAACTGTGCACTCGAAATCTCAGCAATCAGTTGAACGCTTTTCAACATTTCCTTATCCTTTTTATCAGTGCCATCTAAAACTGTTGCAATGGTATTGGCAGTCATAGCAGGTTGCTTGGTGGCAAGTGTAAAATGCAAAAGATGAATTAGAATAAAACCACCTGCGTATATCATGCTGTAAGTAAATGCTTCGCCAAAGGGCGGCAAGTGCATGTGATGCGCAAACACTTTAAGCAGAACTAAAAATGCAACTATCAATCCTCCACCCATCGCTGATTTAAACATGCTCCAATATTCTTTACGGTCTGCTGTGCGGTAATGTTCGCCTTTGTTTGAAGAGTGCTCAGTGATCTTGTAAGCAATCAAACTCAGGTTATCATTAAGGTGTTTCCTGATGCTGTACTTTTTATTTTCGGCATAGATTAATTCGTTTACAAATGATACAAGGACTTCATTAAAATGAGTAGCCTCGCTATGCTGAATTAATTTTAAAACAGTTTTTAATCGCCTGATGTGTTGCTCCATACGCAGCATCAGGTAAGCCATGTTAACGCTTATGCCATACTCATCTTTATATTTATGAAATTGATCAATGCTTGCTTCGCACTGAGTGCACATTACCAATATCTGCTTGTAATCAGTCACATTATTTTGCAGGTAATTACTATCATCTTTAAAACTATCTACATAATTTTGAACCTCGCGATAAAGACCAAAAAACGGAGATTGCAAATCATCAATGTCAGGTAATTTACTGATCAACTCCGGTTCGAGACCGATGGCCGTTATACGCTGCGATAAAACCATCAGTGCATTGAGCAAATAATTTAATTGTGATGCATCCCACTTAATAGCATTGGTTTCAAAATGAATTGCTGTAAACAATGACAGCCATAATGGGTTATCGGCCTGTACTGTTCTTTTATAATCATTGCGATTATAAAATACCTGGCGAATCAAATATTCAGCACTGTTTTTATTTTCGAGCGGGGGCAGGATTTTATACCTGAATCTTTTAAACGTTTCGGCAAAAAAACCGTGACCTGGTAATATACCCACATCAGTATAAAGCGTAAGTGGATCGTGTTGATTAAAGAGTTGAACAAGGTAATTTCTGAACGTAGCTGCAAGCTGTGGCTCATTTTTTAAAAACCGTGTAAGCGATTGAACACTTTCATAACCGCGTGCTTTGCTGCCTGCTGCCTTTCTTATTTCATTTACAATGGCTTTTATCGCATCAGTATTTAGCTCATCCTTATCATTGGGTATTCCTTTAATGATGTCTTCAAAAATCATGAGCGCAATTAACAGGTTTATTTTCTGATTTGTTTTTTAAAGTTTGTTCTTTCTCCCGATCATGAAACATAGAATATAAAATAGGCTAAAAACTAAATTTTCATATAGTTTTGTGTCTTTGCTCAGCGGGACATTTTAAAATGAAACTGAAGTTTAAAAAAGTATAACAAGAAGCAATCTGGTTTATGCTAAAAGTTACAGTAATGAAAAAAATATTTAATAAAATATTTTCAAAATTCGATAACTCCACCATCGAAAATACAATCAGGAGAAAAACTGTTTTATCATTTTTATTTTTCTTTATGATGATATGCTTTGTCATCATAGGTTGGAATCATTTTTTAAATCAGACAAAGGTTGATGGCGCTATAAAACCATTACGAGCTACTTTAGAAAACAATGAAAAAATATTGCGTGGAGTTGCGTACAGCAATAAAAATCTTGCCCCTACCTACCCTATTGAAAAAGCAGCCAAGCGTGTTCGGGTAAATGGCAACTATGGTTTGCAGAATGCTACCGACACTACCAACTGGAAACTGAAAATTATTCGCAAGCCGGGAGATACCTTAATTGTAACACTTGACGAAATAAAAGCATTGCCAAAAACGGTAATCACTTTCGACTTTAAATGTATAGAAGGCTGGAATCAAATAAGCAATTGGGGCGGAGTGCCATTTTCTGTTTTTGCAAAAAAGTATGGCTTGCCAATGGATTCAGAATATGCTTCATTGGAAACTCCTGATAAAGTTTATTATGTAGGCATTGATATGCCCAGCATGTTGCATCCGCAAACCTTGCTTTGTTATGAAATGAATGGCAAAACACTGCCGCTTAATCAAGGCTATCCGTTGCGGTTAATTATTCCTGTAAAATATGGAGTGAAAAACATCAAGCGCATCGGTACTATATCTTTCAGCAACTCGCGACCGCCTGATTATTGGGCTGAGAGAGGGTATGATTATTACTCGGGGTTGTAAACCCTTGCTCATTCAAAAACAAATTTTACATTTGCGCCCCCGTTGTTGGATACAGCGGGGTTTTATATGATATAAACAGTTAAAAACAAAACAAAATGCCAGCAAAATTAAGATTGCAAAGATTTGGTAAAAAAGGCTATGCCTATTACCACATCGTAGTGGCTGATGGTCGTGCTCCAAGGGATGGTAAGTTTATTGAGAAAATTGGTTCTTACAACCCTAACACGAACCCCGCTACGATTGAGTTAAACACCGACAAGGCTGTAGCCTGGTTAAACAAAGGTGCTCAGCCAACAGACACCATGCGCGCGATTCTATCGTACAAAGGTGTGTTGTACAAAAAACACCTTGAAGAAGGCGTTAAAAAAGGAGCACTTACGCAAGAACAATCTGATGAGAAATTCGCAGCATGGAATCAGCAAAAAGCTTCTAAGGTTGATTCGAAAAAAGGCAGTTTAGCAGAAAGCCGCAAGGCCGACATGGAAGCACGCCTTAAAGCAGAAAAAACCAAGAAGGAAACCCGTGCTAAAGCAATTGTTGCTAAAAATACTCCTCCGCCAGCCGAAGAAGTTGCACCGGTAGCACCACCCGTTGCCGAAGTTGCACCTGAAGCACCCGCTGCCGATGCTGCCGCAGAAGCGCCAGCAGAGAATGCATAATTACAATCTGAATTTATTTACAAACCCGCTTGAGTTTCAATTCTTGCGGGTTTGTTTTTTATAAAATGTTATGACAATTCAAAAAGACGATTGCTTTTATTTTGGTATTGTGATGCGGGCGCATGGCAGGGATGGAACTGTTGTGGTTGCAATGGATGTTGACCAGCCGGATTATTATAAATCGCTTAATGAGGCTTATATTTTTTTAAACGATACACTTGTTCGCTTTGCTATTACTGCCTTCAACATTCAGCGTGATGCTGCATTAATTAGGTTTGAAAACGTAAATAATCATGACGATGCAGCATTGATAACAGGTTGCGAAATTTATCTTCCGTTAACTAAACTGCCACCACTTACGGGAAATCAATTTTACTTTCACGAGATTATAGGTTATACTTTAATTGATAATAATTTTGGAGAGGTTGGAACTGTGAACCAGATTTTTGACATGCCGCAACAGGCCATTGCACAGGTTTTTCATGGTGATAAGGAAGTGCTTGTTCCTTTAAAATTAGATATGGTTACTGAGATTGACAGGGTTAATAAGAAATTAGTAATGTCATTGCCTGAAGGATTGGTTGAGCTTTATATTTCGTAGGAAGCCACCTTCTTCGGAAAAAACCCGCGAGGTTGAAAAAAACCTCGCGGGTTGAAAACTGAACCATACATTAAAAGCTGGATTTCTGACCTCGCGGGTTTTTTCAACCCGCGAGGTCTTTTCCGAAAAAAGAAACCCATAGCTAAAAACAACATTAGCATTAATCTATTTTTAATATAGATTTGTCACTGCTTATTATGTCATTCCTTAAACCTTTATGCTTGTCATGAAAGCATAAAGATTCCCTCAAACATTTATTATTAAAAAAGCAAAATCGTTTTGTGTCAGAATCAACTTTTCATTTCAAAAAGTTTACAATAAACCAGCAGCGCTGCGCCATGAAGGTGGGCACTGACAGCGTGCTTTTTGGCGCGTGGATAAAAACACGTAATGCATCTTCTATACTCGACATCGGAACAGGAACAGGAGTGCTGGCTTTAATGCTTGCACAAAAAAGTAATGCACAAATTGATGCTATTGATGTGGATGCAGAGGCGTGCGAACAAGCACGCGAAAATTGTATCGCTTCACCATGGGCAGACAGAATAAAAGTGTTTCACTCTACATTGCAGCATTTTCAAAACCATGCCCATGCTGTGTATGATTTAATCGTAAGCAATCCCCCTTATTTTTCATCATCGCATAAAGCAAGCGATGCAGCACGAAATATTGCACGCCACATGGATGCAACTTTATCAATGGAAGATTTAATTAATGGGGTTCTTAAATTATTAAGTACAGATGGAAATTTTTGTGTGATACTTCCTCAAAAAGAAGGGATGTTGTTTTATGAAAAAGCTTTGCTACATAATTTATTCTGCACCAACCTTACCCGTGTGAAAACCAAAATTGATAAGCCTGAAAAAAGATTGATGATGGAATTTTCAAGAAAGATGCAAGTAATGAATGAGGATGAAATTGTAATTCAGGAAGCAGATAATTTTTTTACAGAAGATTATATTCAGCTTACAAAAGATTTTTATCCTGATTTGCGGAAACAACGGTGAAGTTTGGCCTCGCCCACCTTGATCCGCCTAAAGGCGGACACTGCCACACAAAGGCATTGCGCTATCCATTCTTTTCCGAAAAAACAATTCCATAATTTGCTAATTCATCAAGCACAGGATTATATACTTCTGCATCAACAGGAATTTTTACACCCTTTGATTTTATCTTTCCATTCAAAATATTTTTAGTTACGATAGCCAATGGCAAGCCAACTGTTTTCGACATGGCTGTATGTGTAGTATCATCACCTTTTACAACAAGTGTAGAAGTCATTTTACCTTTTACCGATTCTTCATTTTTAAATTCAAATTGATGAACCATCACCACCATATCCTTATCACCTTCGTTCAACTTCCATTTCTGTTCTAATAATTGCTGGAGAATTTGCGCAGGGGTTGCATTGGGTAAATTTGTTTTTACAGGTTCGGCAATTCCTGTCCACATAATTTTATCAATTATTTCATCAGTTATTTTATCTCCATAAAATTTCTTAATGCGGTCGCTTAATTTACTTCCCTTAATTGAAGCAGGAAGAAATGATTCGAGCACCTGTGCGTAGGTTAATTTTTCAGACTGTTCTATTTGAAAACTATCATCCGTTAAACCTAATCTAACAAAAACATCCCATGCTTTGCAATAACCTTCATAACGCAAAGTGCCGCGCAACATGGTAGGAATTTTTTCCAATCCGTAATGATGACGATAGGCAAGTGAATCGCGATTAGCGTATCCATCAAAACTTCCGTAACCGTCCACACTAATTTTTTCAATTTGTGTAAACAGCCTGTTATAAGGAATGTATTTGTACAGGCTGTTTTCAATATACTTTGCAATGCCTTGTCCTGCAATTATTACGTTACGAGGATTCCATGTAAATTTATAACCCCACGGATTGTCATTGCTTTCAGGCGCAACCAAACCTCCTGTGTATGATTTAAAACTTGTCAATTCATTACCCTGCCGTTTTAATTCATGAATAATTTTCATTGCACTTAAATGGTCAATACCGGGATCGAGACCACACTCATTCATAATTAAAATGTCATTCTTAATTGCCTCATCATTTAGCAAAGCAATTTCATTTGATACGTAAGAAGCCGTAACTAAATTCCTTTTCTGTAGCAAGCAATCCTGTGCCACTAAATAATGTAAAGCTGCCGGAAGCATTGAAATAACAATATGTGCCCCCGCAATAAGAAATCTCCGCTGATCATCATCATGAATATCCAAACCTAAAGCGACACCATTTTCATGACTGCCGATTTTTTGCTGTGCTAACTCTTGCGATGCATCAACAACAATAATTTTCCATTGCTCATTAAAACTGTTGTCTAAAAAATATTTAATAAGTGTTGAGGCTGAACGCCCTGCACCGAAGAGAAGTATATTACGCATGAATGATTTACGATTTATGATTTACGATTTACGATTTATGATTTACGATTTATGATTTTACGATTAGCCTAAAATCGGCTTGCAAAAGTATTTATTCGGATGAACTTAGAAAGCTGAGAATGATTCCATAAATTTCTGATGAAAAGAATTGCTTATCTTCGATCCATATCATTCAAAATTCATTAGTGAAATATGCAGGAATGAAAATTTAATTAATTTGGCAACATCATTTTAGTTTATGAAATTAAAGGAATAATAATTGTTTTCTATACCCGATAAATTTTAAATCCCACATCAATGAAAAAATTAATTCTAACATGTATGTCAATGCTGGTGATAACTGCTACAGCACTTGCCCAATCAAATGCAGTTTTGTTTACCGAAAACGGTGAACGATTTACAATAATCCTAAATGGTCTCAGGCAAAACGAAAAGCCCGAAACCAATGTTAAGCTCACCGGTTTGCCTGCGCCTCAGTATAAAATGAAGGTGATTTTTGAAGATGCCCGTTTAGGTGAAGAAAGTTTTAATCTATTTCTTGAGCCGGGTTTAGAGCGATCTTTTTCAATCAAGAAAAATTCAAAAGGTAAATATGTATTGCGCATGATAAGCGAAGTGGCCTTAGCCAGTGCGCCTGCTTCACCTGCATCGCAACAGGTTGTAGTCTATAATCCGCAAGCTGTGCCCACTGATTATTCAAATAGCCAGACGGTAACACAGCAAACCACCACGACCACTACTGGTAATCCTGACAATTTTAATATGGGAGTAAATGTGGACGGTGTAGGAATGAATATTAATATGAACGGAATGGGAATGAATACAACAGGAAATTCAACAACTACCACTACTACTACAACTACTGTTTCAGGAAATGGCACACCCCCTCCTCCTCCTTCATATTTACCGGGTTACAGTGGACCTGTTGGATGCCCGATGCCAATGGCCGATGGTGATTTCCGCGATCTGAAAAGCTCCATTGCAAGTAAATCGTTTGAAGAATCGAAGATGACTATTGCAAAACAAGTATTGCGCGATCATTGCTTGCTTACTACACAGGTTAAAGACCTCATTAACCTCTTTACCTTTGAAGAGACCAAACTTGATTTTGCAAAATATGCTTACGATTATACTTACGACCGCGGTAATTATTTTAAAGTAAATGATGTTTTTACTTTTGAAAGTAGTATTGAAGATTTAAACAACTATATCAATTCGCATAGATAATATCTGTCTGAAAATAAATTTAATATAAAAGCCTGTTGATAAAACAGGCTTTTTACTTTTGCGCAAAAATATTCCTATGATAAAACGATTACTATTAGCTGCTTCGGTTCTTGGTTTTATGGCTGTTGCATTGGGAGCATTGGGAGCGCATAAGCTGAAAGAAATTATTAGCGCAACCAACCTCGATATTTTTGAAAAGGGTGTTACCTACCAGTTTTATCATGTTTCTGCAATGATAGCTGCTGCGATATTGCTTCACCTTTATGGCAATAAAAGATTTTATCATGCAGGCATGTTCTTTTTTGCAGGGATCATCTGTTTCAGCGGCTCTCTGTATTTGCTTGCTTTGCGCGATGTTTATGTCACCGGTGCAAATCAATTTTCAGATATTATCCCAACTGTTATTATTGGTCCCATAACGCCTATTGGTGGTTTGCTATTTCTTACAGGATGGGTGCTGCTTCTTTCGGGCGTATTAAAAATAAAATCGTGAATTGCATTTCACTGCAAAGAAAATTCCGGAAGACTAATATTCCAATTCCCAACCAACTATTTATTTCCCCTTCTGAACTCTGCTAAAACAATTCCGGCAGCAACAGCAGCATTAAGCGATTCTGCACCGCTACCTGTTGATGAGTAAGATGGAATGGTAATGAGCGAATCAATTTCATCAAGCAATGCAGCATTTATCCCATGACTTTCACTCCCTATAATGATCACTCCCTTATCATCTAATTTTTGATTGTAAATATTTTTACCTTCTAACGTTGTACCATATAGGCGATTGCCTGTTTGCAATTTATAATCACTAAGCCACTTTTTCAAATCAACGTACGCAACATTAATTCTGAAAAGCGAGCCCATTGCCGATTGCACTGTCTTACTGTTATAAGCATCTGCTGTTGCAGTGCTACAAACTATTGACTTTATACCAAACCAATCAGCTGTTCGAATTATAGTTCCAAAATTTCCGGGATCATTAATATCATCTAATGCAATTAACAGCTCATTTTTTAACTGAGCAATGCTAAGATTTGTATCAGGTACATAGGCAATAGCAAGCACACGGTTAGGTGTGGTTAACTGCGAAATTTTTTTCAAATCATTTTCACTAATAACATCACCAATGGTTTTGTTTCGCTTTAGCTTAACTGAATTTTCATCAAACCACTCACTTAATGCATAAACCGAATGAATGCGGAACGATGATTGTAAAAGTTCGGCCACTACCTTATCGCCCTCGGCTATAAACAGACCGGTTGATTTACGATACTTTTTCTGGTGTAAAGAGATGATGAACTGAAGTTTGGCCTTTGAAAGCATAAATATTTTCTATTAAAAACTCGAACGAAATAATTAAATAATGCTAACGCAAAAATTGTTACAAATAAATCGTTAGATAATTCGCAAATATGATAAACGAAGTTTACTTCGCACCAATAATTAATTAAGTTTCTTTGGATACAGGATATTACATGCTCACTTTGCAGTTCAGCAAATTGCACTAGTAACCAATAATTATTTTTACTGCGCTTATGAATTATAACATGCAATCACAAAGAGTCATTAAGGCATTATGCCTTGTGATTGCAGCAATGTGTTTCTTTTCATGCAGTTCAACCAAACATTTAAAACCCAACGAATACCTTTTAGATAAAAACATTATCAAGGTGGAACCTGGTTCTTTAAAAAGTGAACTGGTTCCTATCATAAAACAAAAGCCAAATCGTAAAATTCTTGGCTTGTTTCGTTTTCATCTCAGCGTTTATAATCTTGGCGCATCAGGAAAAGTGGACAGTGCAGGAAATCATAAAAAGTTTAATCGCTGGCTGATGAACACCGTTGGGGAGGAGCCAATCGTCCTGGATACTTTTCTTACTAAGAAATCTTCCAAACAGTTAAAGCAATACATGCAAAACATAGGTTACTTTAATGCCGAAGTTAAAGACTCTGTTGTATATAAAAAGAAGCATCAGGCTTTTGTGTATTATCTTATTAAAAGCAACAGCCCTTATATTGTAAATAAATTCAGTTATGACATTGTTGACAATAATATTAAAAATCTTGTATTCAGTGATTCTGCCGGTGCTGACGTAAAGCGGGGAAAAAAATACAGTTCTGGCGACATTCAAAAGGAACGCGATCGTGTTACAAAAATGCTGCGAAATAATGGTTACTTTAATTTTTCACAACAATATATCCGTTTTGATGTTGATACCGCTTTTCTATCCAATATTGTAAACATTGTAATGATCATTGACAATCCTTCAATGGAAAGTTCTGATACAACAGAAAGTGCCTTATATCATCAACGCTTTTATCTTCATAACATATATGTTATACCCGATTACGATCTGCTCGCCAAAAGCGATACCTATATGAATCGTGACACAGTCAATCAAATCGGAATTAATTTTTTAGCAAGAAAGCAAACTAAGCATCAGTTTAAACCTGCCATAATAGAGCAGCACATTTTCCTTTCAAATGGTGAAATGTTCCGTCAAAAAGATGTTGACCTTACTTACAGGCGATTGCAGGATTTAGGCACCTTTCGTTTCGTGAATATTAAAATGTACACCGCATTGCCTGTTAATGCATCCGACAGTGTAACCGCCAACAGCCTCGATTGTTTTATTCGCCTCACTCCGGCTAAAATGCAGGATTACCAGATAGAAAACGAATTGACTACAAGTGGCGGCAACATTGGTGTTGCAGGAAGCATCAGCTATCGCAATAAAAATATTTTTCACGGCACTGAATTGTTCGAATTCAAAGTTAGGGGTTCGATAGAATCACAACCAAACTTTCTTACTGATTCTGCAGCGGAACAAACCAAAGGTCTGCATTTTAATACTTACGATTTTGGTGTGGAAACCAACCTGAGTTTTCATAAGTTCTTATTACCTTTTCGAACTTCCCGAAATGAAAAAACTTTTGAACCCACTACAAGACTTTCTGCAGGTGTCGGCTTCGAAAACCAAATTGAATATGACCGCTCAACCACCCGGTTTTCAATAGCCTATATTTTTAAAAAGAATCCGCGCGTACGTCATTACATTTATCCGGCCGAACTTAATTATGTGGACGTTACGCTTACCGATGCTTATGAACAGCAGATCCTTTCGCTCAATGATGCAGCCCTTGCAGCATCTTACGCTGATCACCTGATAGCTAATGGCCGGTATTCTCTTACCTTCAATAATCAATATGTGGGCCGTATTGAGAATGTACTCTTCCTGCGTTTTAATTTTGAATTTGCCGGAAATCTTTTTTATCTCTGGGATAGGGTGCGGCCTAATAAACATGTGAGTGACAGCACAAGGAACTATCAGCGGTTAAATGTTGACTATGCACAATACGTCCGTCCCGATATTGATTTCCGTTATTACCAGGTATTCAACGAGCATAGTCAATTGGTATATCGTATTAATGGAGGAGTAGCACATCCTTATGGCAATACAAATTACATTTTATTTGAAAAGAGTTTTTATGCAGGTGGCAGTAACGATAATCGAGCTTACAGTCCTTACACAGTTGGACCCGGGGGCTATACTCATGAAAACACTATACAGCAGTTTGGCACAATTAAAATAGCCTATAATATAGAATACAGGTTTGATATTTTTAAAATTTTACAAGGCGCTTTCTTTTTTGACGGTGGCAATATATGGATTGCAAAACCTGATTCCGCCCGACCGCTTGCTGATTTTAACATAACCCGTTTTCATAAAGAATTAGCTATGGGTGGCGGTATTGGCCTGCGTCTTAATTTTACTTTTTTTATTTTCAGGTTAGATGCTGCCGTTCCTATCAAAGACCCCAGCAGGCCTTATGGCGAACGCTTTGTACTTAATGAATTTAACCAGATCAAAGACATTAATTTTAATCTTGGTATAGGGTATCCGTTTTAAATATCAACTCGTTCAACATTGACCAAGTGAAAGAACTTTGTCAATGTTCTATCCAATAAAAAATTCTGAAGGGATTTGTTTTGCATAACCCGTTCTGCAATCACTCTATACTCTGCTTATATAAAACCCTTACATCATCAGTACCTTCATCCTTATCAAGAAAATAAATATAATTGTTGCGCACTCTTATATTTTCAGCAAAAAGTTTTTTAATGGTATAGGTCATTTTCAATTCACCGGTTGCAATATCAATTAAGCGCAGCTCCCCTACTCCATTATTCAAATAATATGCATACACTTTTTGGTTTTTCCGGTCCTGGTAAATGGCCCGTTTGAATTCCTTCTCATCACCAAATTGCAACGGTACATTATTTACATGGTCAGGTGTGGCAGTATAAGTCTGAATCATTGATTCAGGAAAATTAAATATGTAAAGCAATGTGTCTATTTTAAAAAGCGGAGCATACACAGCTTTGTACATGACCTTATGCGCAAACATAAAATCAATTTGTGCATCGAATGCACTGCGATATAAGCCATTATTATAATTTTCGTCAACACGCCTCTTCTCTTCAAATAACTGGCGGATTAATTTTCTATCTGCAATGGTTGCAAACTGGCGATACCTGCCATTCAGTCTATTATATGACACATAAACCTGCAGGTAATTGTTGGTGGTATAATTAAATTCACCAATCGTTTCTTTTGCTGCACCTTTTACAATTGAATAAATAATCATCGTATCAATAGCTGCAACGCAGGGTTGTTGCACGTTTCTGAATTTATCCGAAGACTCAGCATCAAAAATTTCCAACTCCTTGTCTTCAAAATAAATTTCATAAAAATTCAGATCACATATAATGTAATGGTTATTGATACAATCTGTAAAAAGCGAAATTGGTTTTTCAGGAATGGCAATCGAACTTATAGTATCACCATACTCACTGATCATGTATAATTTTGATTTTGCCGGATTATTATTTCTGCATCCTATAATCAAAAGCGTATCATCATTCCAGAAATCGTAATCAACCAAACCTAATCCTTTATTTTTTGTAATTGGCTTGGCAGCATCTGCAGTAACGGTCGCTTCTTTCAATTGAATTGATTTTCGTTGTAATTCAATTTTAAGATTCAGATTATTTTTTGAAATTGAAATCGTTTGGCGTTCATAACCCACTTTCGAAAAAACCAAAACCTTAATTGATGAATCAAGATCAATTTCAAAAACGCCTTTTTCATCACTAAAAGTTCCTGTGGTCGAATTAGGAACAATGATTACCACATCCTGCAAATGTTTATGTGTAGTGGCATCAGCTACAGTTCCTCTTACTTTTAATTTTGATTGTGCATTTACATTCAAATTTAAAAGCAGTAAAACTAATATGGAGACCAGCCTGCGCATGAGAATTTAAAGGTAAAAAACTGTTTTAAATTCAATGGTCTGAAATGTTACTCATTGAAGTTCTTCTTGCTTCACCCCGTCCTGCCTTTGGCAGACGCAGCCCACTTTCGGTTCTAATAAAATGAATAACCAAAGCTCAAACATTCAAAGCCAACTCATCACCCAACCCTTTAAAATCAATACCATCAAAATTACCCGAACTCATCATCAATAAAACTGTATCATGAAAGTTTTTCTTTTTCAGTTCTTCAACAAGTGCTGTTGAATTTGTAAATACTTTTATGTCATTTCGCTTAAAGGCATTTGCAACCTGCTCTTCGCTAATGGGTTTTAGTTTTTTATGTTCTATCGTATGCGGATTGAAATAAATGTATGCTTCATCGGCTTCATTCATGGCACCGTTATATTCATTTAGAAAATCTTCGTTCAGGCTGCTAAAGGTATGCAACTCCATACAGGCAATTAATTGCTTGCCCGCGAACTGCTGCTTAACAGCTTCTGTAGTTGCTTTTAATTTTGAAGGTGAGTGCGCAAAATCTTTAAACATGATAAAAGAGTTTTTCGTCACCACCAATTCTAATCTTTTCGCTGCACCTGTAAACGAAATTATAGCATTATAAAAATCATCATCACTTACACCTATAGCATTACATACATGACGCGCACCTTCGAGGTTCATAAGGTTGTGATTGCCGAAGATAACCAGTTTGTGGTTTGTAGTTTGTGGTTTGTGGTTTAAGGTTTCCGGTTTAAGGTTTTCGTCATTGCGAGGAACTGCGTGTCCCGCCTTTGCGGGAAAGCAATCTGTAATAAGATGTGTTATTCCATCCTTAATTTCATGCGGTGGAATTGTGTATGGAATTTTTTCTGCTTTGGTAGTTGAGGCTTCACAAAGTTTTTTAAGCACCGCATCGTTCTCACAATAAATTAATTTACCGTTGGCCGGGATTGCATCAGCAAAAATTCTGAACTGCTCCGTATAATTTTCGAATGTTGGAAAAACATTAATGTGATCCCATGCAATGCCGCTTATCAAACCAATATCAGCTTTATACAAATGAAATTTTGGCCTTCGGTCAATTGGCGAACTCAGGTATTCATCACCTTCAACAATTATCACAGGAGCATCTTCACTCAGTTGCACCATTGTATCAAAACCTGCTATCTGCGCGCCCACCATAAAATCAAATCTTTTATTGCAAACTTTCAATACATGCAAGATCATTGAAGTGATAGTTGTTTTACCGTGACTGCCGCCTATCACCACGCGGGTTTTATTTCTCGATTGCTCATAAATATATTCAGGATAAGAATAAATTTTCAAGCCCAATTCTTGCGCACATATCAACTCAGGATTATCAGCACGCGCATGCATTCCCAGAATAACAGCATCAATATCTGTAGTAATTTTTTCAGGATGCCAGCCCATATTATCAGGCAGCAAACCCAATGCAGCCAGCCGTGAGCGTGATGGTTCATTAATTTCATCATCACTACCCGTAACCGTAAAACCTTTTTTGTGCAAAGCAATTGCCATGTTATGCATTGCCGCTCCGCCTGTTGCTATTAAATGAATTTTCATTTTTTTGATTCGGTGATTTGCTATTTGGAATTCGTCATTGCGAGGAACGAAGCAATCTGTTGATGACTAACAATTTTTAAAAACATTTTCATTCTCAGGGAATATCAAAATCATTATCCGATTCGCGTGGAATAAAAAAGCCCTTGATGCAATTCGGATTACGAACGCAAACCTGGATATGATTTTTTTCTTTAAAGCCTGCATTATCATACAAATCATTACCCTCCCAGAAAACACCGCGAACTGTGTCGAATGACGGCAATTTGTTTTCTATTCTTGTAAGATGCAATGTTTCAATTACAGCGCAATCAAGATTTCTTAATACCAAATCCTTTCCTGTTTTAAGAGGTTTATTCTTAGGCAATTCATAATCATTGCGCTCCATTTCTGATTTAAAGATTGAAAATGCCGATTTCAATAAATGAGGTGATTTTGAATTAATCAAGTCTAAGCACAGACCGGGATTAATTAATGCGCCAACTACAGAAGGTTTGGTTATAGGACTTTTTGAAGATTGAATATGAGTTTTCTTAAACACTGCAAATTCTAAAGCACGCTCAGGGTCGTTGTCCCAAAAATACATTCCGTGGCCAAGCCAATCGTAATCGTTTTCACTTTTCTTAAAAGCACTTTTGCTATTCACCAGCCTGTCCCTTATTGATTCATCGCAACCGTGAAAACCAATTATCAGGTTCGCTCTTTTGGAATACATATACTTTTATACTGTTTTGAAGGGTTGCCGTTTTTAGTGAATACACCTATTGATTGTAAAAAAGCCAATGCCTGTGCTTTGGTATGTTTTGCAGCAGCTCTTTTTTCCTTTTCTAAAATTTTAAGAAACTGATTTATTTCTCTTTCATTCATGATTTGAAATTTTTTCAAAGTTAAATTTTATTTTGTTCCATTTTCAGAATGAAGCAATCTGTCGATGATTTAACCATTCCTGATTTTCTCAAATATCTTTTTTCCGTAAATTAAATCTTTCATAAGTTTAATTGGTATGTTTAGCAGTAAATATATTTTTGCTTCGTGCTAACAATAACAGATTGCTTGGTGCCTCGCAATGACGAGTAACAAACAATAAACTCCAAACAATAAATAATAAATATGAAACTACACACTATCGAAACCGGTTACTTTAAACTTGACGGAGGCGCTATGTTTGGCGTGGTTCCGAAATCTATATGGGATTCATTGAATCCGGCAGATGATAACAATATGTGCAACTGGGGATTGCGCTGCCTGTTAGTTGAAGACGGTGACCGTTTAATTTTAATTGATAACGGTATTGGCGATAAGCAGGACAAGAAATTTTTCAGCTATTACTATTTGCATGGTGATGATACACTTGAAAAATCTATCCATAAAGCAGGCTTTGATTTTAAAGATGTAACTGATGTGGTGCTAACCCATCTGCACTTCGACCACTGTGGCGGCAGCATCAAATATAATAACGACCGCAGTAAACTTGAATTAGCATTTCCCAATGCAACCTATTGGAGCAGCGAAGAACACTGGCATTGCGCCACACAACCCAACACGCGCGAGAAGGCAAGTTTTCTTAAAGAAAATATTTTACCGATACAGGAAAGTGGTCATTTAAAATTTGCAAACGATGGTGATGAAATTTTTCCCGGCTTTAAATTATTATTCTCTAACGGGCATACTGAAGCCATGATGCATCCCATGATTCAGTACAAAAATAAAACTGTGGTTTATGTTGCTGATATGATTCCATCATCTCATCATGTTCCTATTCCTTACGTGATGGCTTATGATACAAGACCTTTGATTACAATGGATGAGAAAGAAAAGTTTTTGAAGGAAGCGGCAGCCAACGATTACATTTTATTTTTCGAGCATGACCCGACCGTAGTGTGTTGCAATCTTCAACAAACCGAACGCGGAGTAAAAAGAAAAGACACTTTTAGTTTGGAAGAATATTTTGGGAAATGATGAAACTCTGTTTGTGATTTGAAGTTTGGAATTAAGAAAAATAGCACGAGGCACGGGGAAGCACGGAGAAATTAAAATGGTTTATATAATGGAGTTTGAAGTTCAAGGTTAGCAAAAGCAGGGTTTAAAAAATGAAATCAATAAGCAGGGGGAAAATTTTCGCTAAAGATCATTGTGTCCTTATTATCATCCTGTTGATTTTTGCAATTATTTATTCGCTGATCTCCCTTGTCAATCATTATAACTTCCGCACTTATGCGCTTGATTTAGGATTATATACTAATGCCATGTTCGACTACAGGCACCTGCACTTTAATGACAGCCTCACCTTTAAAACAGAACCTGAAAATCTTCTTGCCGATCATTTTGATTTGTACCTTATGCTTTTTTCTCCACTTACATTTATCATGGGCTCCTATACGCTGCTTATTGTCCAAATCATTTCTGTTATGATTGGTGCCTGCGGAGTTTATTTCTATTTTTTAAATCAGCAAACCGAAAAAACTATCAGCATTTTTGCAGTGCTTTGTTTTGTCCTGTTTTTTGGAATTTTTTCAGCTATTTCTTTTGACTATCACTCCAATGTGGTGGCAGCCATGTTAGTTCCGTGGTTTTTACTTTTTATAAGAAGGCGAAAACTCAAATCATCCTTTCTGCTGTTGCTGTTCATTTTAATTTCAAAAGAAAACATTTCACTCTGGATGGCATTTATCTGCCTGGGGTTAGCAGCAGAAAATTATGCTGACAGAAAAACACTTCGCTTCTTACTTTTCTGTTTCGCAACTTCTGCTGCATGGTTTTTTGCCATAGTTGTGTATTTAATGCCTTACCTTTCCAATAATAAAACTTATGCTCATTTTGATTATTCTGTGCTGGGAAATTCTATGTATGAGGCTGTTGTTTTTATCATCAGCCACCCATTAAAAACACTCCATTATTTTTTCACCAATCATACATCAAACCCTAAAGGCGATTATGTAAAAGCAGAACTTTTTATTTTTTTACTGCTTTCGGGATTATACTTGTTAGTTAAAAAGCCTCTGTACATAGTTATGCTCGTACCGATTTTTTTTCAAAAGCTATTTAATAACGATATGTATAAGTGGGGGATTTATGCACAGTATGCAGTTGAGTTTGCACCTCTGATAATAATTGGCGCATTTGAAACCATTAAAGAAATCGAAAACAGGAAATTAAGAAACGTTTTAATTTTCTGCATGGTGGCAGGCAATATGGCAGCTACTTTACGCTTAATGGATAATACGGTGCTTTATTTTACGCGTGATCAAATACGCATTTACAAAATGAGCCACTTTAAGCCGGAGTATAACTCAAAAACGATTCATGTGCAATTGAATAAAATTCCGGGCGATGCCATTGTAAGCGCACAGTCGCCCTTTGTATCACATCTTGCCCTTCGCGATAAAATTTACCAGTTTCCTGTAATAAAGGATGCATCCTTTGTAATCTATTCAAACACTGAAAGAACCTACCCGCTGAGCAAAGTAATGTTTGAAGAGCAGGTTAATATTTTAATCGCATCAGGCGAATGGACGCCTCTTTATCAATCGCCTGACTTCAATATTTTAAAAAAGAAAACTACAGCAACGGTAATTTATTAATGCGATACGGGTGCCGGAAATGTCATGCACTCATTATACACGGTAACATCAATTAATAATATCCTGAAAAAAATTATTGCTTATTAATTTTATAAGTCCGTTTTGCTTCGTCTGTTTTAATAACGATTAAATAATTACCTGCCGAAAGAGAAGTCAAATCAATGCGGTTTATGTAAACACCGGCACCGGTTTTTTCTTCAGTAAAATAATAAAGTGTTTTGCCGGTTACATCAACAACTGAAATTTCAACTGTTCCTGCTTTGCGGATGTAGAATTGTGCTTCGGCAAAATCATTTGCAGGATTAGGATAAACCCCCAGCAAAATCAAACTGTTATCAATTGCTGCCTGCATGCGCGGTGTGCCGTAAGCCATCGGCACAGCAGGAGCCAGCGCTTTTTGTTTATTAGCCGGCCGCACTGATGCTGAAGTTGCCTGGCGCAAAAACTTTTCACCATTATTAACATACCATGCCTCGTGAAAGGAAGATGTGTATAATGGGGAGGTGATGGTATTAACATCATAAAAATCTCCCTGCACCCTGTTCTTATTTACATCAATAATTGTAAAACCATGATAGCTTAAATCAACATAGCGCGCATGCGAGTTAAACAACTGAACCAGGCCGGGACTTATCGTACTGAAAGGATTGGGAGATGTAACACTGGGAGTAACAAATTCAACACCTGCTGATGCACTGCGGTTAAAAATGCTGTAGCCCGGAAGTCTTAAATCGTTAGCCCATGCCGAGTGTATGTCGCCCGTTAGCACCACAAAGTTTTTACTGCTGTTTGTATTGAGCGAATTATAAACACGCTCGCGCTCTGCCGGATAGCCATCCCATTGATCAATATTTAAAGGAGCACCGAATATAACTAACGGAGCCATCATTACCTGCTGACCAATTAAATTCCACCGAGCCGTTGAAGCATTGAAATCATTGAATAACCACTGCCGCTGCTGTATGCCCATCATCGTGCGGTCTGTATCATTAAAGTGTGCATCGCCCGATGCAAGCTGAATAGTGCGTCCCTGCAAACGTGTATCAATCATATCGAGATTAATGAGGTTGCCGAAAGTAAATTTACGATACAATCTTAAGCTGTCACCTGTGGGGTCGGGCTTGCGAACCGGCATCCATTCAAAGTAGGCTTGCCTGGCCTGGTGCAATCTATCGTACCAATTGCCTTCAGTGGCATCATGATTCTCTGCCCCGTCCTTATAGGAATCGTTTGCAACTTCATGATCGTCCCAAACAGCAATAAAAGGAAACTGCTGATGCAACATGCGAGTTTGAGGATCGAGTTTATATTGGGAGTGACGCGTACGATAATCTGATAAAGTAATCGCTTCAGTGGCGGGATCGTGTGGACGATTGATTGAGGCATCGTAACCAAAACCACCAACTTCGTATTCATAAATGTAATCTCCGAGATAGATCACTGCATCAATATCATTACGGTGAACCAACTCTTCATAAGCATTAAAATAGCCGGCCTGGTAATTTGTACAAGCCATTATGGCCAGTCTCACACTATCCACGTTGGTCCCGGCAGGCAACGTTTTAGTGCGGCCTGTTAATGAATATTTATTCAATGCGGCAAACTGGTAATAGTACCACCTGTTTGCTTTAAGTCCTGTAACATTCACTTTTACAGTATAGTCTGATTTTGACCTTGCCATGGTTGTACCCGAAGCAACAATATTATTAAAAGCGGTATCAGTGGATACACGCCACGTTACCGCGATATTGCCCGTAACGTTTGCAGTAACACGGGTCCAGATGGTAACTTTATTGTTTGTGGGATCGCCCGATGCAACACCATGATAAAAAGGTGCCAGCGTGGTGTCTAATGCAATTCCCTGTGCATTGGATAAACTTACTAAAGCAATCATCATAAATGCGATTGCCGAAATGATAAATGTTTGGTTTTTTTTCATAGTTTTTAAATTTAAATGATTGATATATTAAATGGTTTTTTGAAAAGAATTTGATTGGAGAAATTTAATTAAAATCCGAATACCAAAGACTTTATAAAAATATATTTTCGATGATAGGTTAATGTATTTTTTCTATTAAATTAATATTAAAAGAATGCATTGACAATTTTAGCTTTGTGTACCAATTCTAAGCTCAACGATGGTAAGCCAGAGGTTTTATAAAAGTGAGTGTTAACCGCAAAAATAGAATTGTTTCAAAATACAATTGCCGATGTAAAATAATTGCATCAAAATGCTGTTTAGTTAAAAAAAATAAACCATGAAATTCAGAAGAAGACAAATTGAAACGTATTGCACCTACTTCACTTACCAGTTGACGTTATTTTTAGCGGTAATTTTTATGCTTGGAATGATAGATGATTTTTTCGATTGGGATATTATTCCTTATAAAGTGCAGCACGTCATCGAAAAATTAATAATCCCTTTGCTAGGTATCATTTTAGGCGCATGTGCAGCTTTGAGCTTGTTGCTGAATTTCAGTTTGCTTTCTTCGGGCATCGAATTCATTACAACTAAAAACGAAAATGCTACTGACGAAAAATTTCAATTAGTCATATTCGGCAAGAAAATTCTAAAAGTTGTTTTGATTGTTGCGGGCGGTCTTGCTTTGCTTATATATGGGCTTAATATTTATGATACCACCCGCGCAAAGATGCTTTTCAATGATTTCAAATCAGCATCTGTTGATTCCTCAAAAATTGTTCAGCTTTCGGGTTATCTGAATATGCTAAACAGGAATGAAGATTTTATTTATAAAGAAGAAAAGTGCGAATCAGTTTTAGCAGATGATTCTTGCCTCGGCTATTCCAACGTTCAGGCCTTAGCTTCAGTTAAAAAAATTCTTGGTATGATGAGCAACGGCAGCCAACGCATGACATTTGAAGCTTATACAACTTTTAAAGGTCAGCTTATAAGCATAAGCAGTGAAGGCGTTTATATAGAAGGCATTTTTGTTGGTTATGATGAGGTGATGCAATATTTAGGCAATCAAAAAGGAAATGAGAAAAAAGAAATTATAAATGGATTCGCAGTACATTGGAACGATTCATATTTAAAATCACGCAAAGTTGTTATAGACCTTAAAGCCCCTACCGATGGCAAATTGTTTGTAAAGTCGCCTGAATAGTTTTAAAATGAAATAATGCGTTCTTATTAAAAAAAGAATAATGCTTTTACATTTGGTCTTTTCACATTCTTTATTTCTCAAATTTTAATTCTTCCTTTCGGTTTATGATTCGAAAACATCTGTTCCGTAGAAAAGCCGAAAGCGATTCTGTTCGCTGGCGCCTGCATGAGCCTGCACGCATTGAAGCTTTCAGTGATGCATTGATGGCCTTTGCAGTTACACTTATCGTTGTTTCACTTGAAGTGCCACGCACATTTGACCTGCTGCTTGACAGCATGAAAGGCTTTGCAGGCTTTGCGATCTGTTTTACGCTCCTCATATTGATTTGGCATGACCAATATCTTTTTTTCAGAAGGTATGGATTGCAGGATACCCGCACAATTTTTTACAATACCGTTCTCCTGTTCGTTGTTCTATTTTTTGTTTACCCACTCAAGTTTCTCTTCTCTTATCTCACCCTCGGCAATAAATCTGTTACCGAAAATGGTGAAGTGCTTAAGAGGTTTAGTTCTGATGAACAGATCTGTCAGCTAATGATTATTTACGGAGCAGGTTACATAATCATTTATGCTATGATTGCACTTATGCACGTTCATGCGCTCAAACTTAAAAGGGAACTGCTGCTTTCGCCTCTTGAAATTTACAACACTAAAACTTACCTCCGCGGCTACAGCGGTATGATAGGTGTGGGTTTGTTTTCCCTGTCACTTGCCGTATCCGGTTTATGCATTAACAGTAGCAACCTGGCTGCATTTTCAGGCATTTCGTATGGACTGATCGGTCCTGTATTATCCATCATACACGCTGTGCGAAACAAAAAAATAACACAACTCTTTACTCAAAAAGAAATTGAAACTGTAACCAATGAAGTTGTAATAATTGAGGAAGAAGAAACAGCAGGATGATTTCAGTTTCTTAATTTATTTCGCCATTTCAGGCATTGGCATACAAATAAATTTTCCGGAAATGGTTTTCTACAAAGCGGGGGCACTTTGTAATGCACAAAAGCCCCCGACATCAAAATCTGATTTACTTCTCCAATCAAAATCTCCTGTTAATTCCAATCTGAAAATAAAAAGGAATCGTTGCAGTGCTTTTAAAATCCTCTGTTACTGTTTTACCGATTTTTAAATATGCATCATTGCTCTTAAATGATATTCCGGTTTGAATTCCGTAAAAGAAATTGCCTCCTGTAGGAACGTACCAGCCGCTTTGCAAACCGGGGTTATATTCTTTTATTATCGCACTGTGTTTAACATGGGTAGCAATCGCTTTATCGAAACCAAATTCTCCTGCAATGTGCCACTTAGGTTTATAGTACCCGATAACTCCTGAAAATTCGCTTCCAAAGTTTTGAAGTCTTGCAAAATCATTTTCATAGCGCCTGTATATTCCGTAAACTTTGGCAGTCGCAGAAAAATTTCCCACCTTTAATAGCTCTGCCTGTCCTCCTAATTTTGTTTTAAAGTCATCAAGAAGATTGTTTCCGAAAGGCATTGAAAACTCTCCATTTACTACAATAGGAATTTTCGTTTTTAACTTGTGTCCGTAACCGATTCCTATGGTTGAACTGTAATCCCAGCCAACGTTAAGGTTTATCAAATTGGTTTGCTCATCGCTGAGACTTCTCCAGTTTATATTTTGTGCTGAACTAAAATTCAGTGTAAAATAAAAGATGATTGCTATAATTATGAATCTGGTGTTTTTCATGATAAAATTATTTTAAAGTGTTTAAATATGATAATGCTATATGGTAAAAGTTATTCCATCCGAAATAAATCATTTCGTGACCTGCTCCTTTGATTTCTTCCAACTGAACATTGGGGTAAGCCGAAGAAACCAATTGAGCA
>JBDTRM010000061.1:0-37874 GCA_039931675.1 Bacteroidia bacterium
GTGGCTGCCAATTGTATCTGTGTTTCATTCCAGCCTTGCTCTTGCAAAAATTCAGTAAGTTGTAATTGATTCCAGGTATGGTAACACATCCATTCTGTGCCCACTTCGCGCACATTAGTATATTTGATGGTATCTACATCTATGTGCCGCTGCGCTTGGTCTGCCCAATCAATATCAATTCGCTTTTCGTTTACCAATCGCTGCCATAATTGCTCCGTCATCGTTTTTACAACAGTGTCGGCTTCTTCAAATAATGTTTCCTGTTTTTTGTATCGTGCATTCAAATAGGATTGTATTTTATTTAGTTGGTCAACACTCACCTGTTCTAAAAAACCAACATTCAATAATGTGCGATGGCATACACGTCCTTCTATATTTCGATAGCTTTCTACCAACCGATAATAGGTTGCTATTTCTCCCGTTGCCGGATTTGTTCGTATGGAACCCTTGAAATACATGGGTGCAAAGGAGAACACCTCATTTCAATAAAACAATACCCCCCTGTGTACTACAAACTTTTTCAAATCTCAAATGCAGTAATGGCAAGGGGTCATACAATTAAACCCCGCAAAATGTTCATAAATGACTGGGGTATTAACTGGTTTGCTGCAAGTTGGGTTAACGTCAATAGCAAACTATTAATATCTGTAAGAATCTGATTTAAATGGACCTTTTTGGTCAACACCAATATATTTTGCTTGCTCTGATGAAAGTGTATCTAACTCAACACCAATTTTTGCAAGGTGCAGGCGTGCTACTTTTTCATCCAACAGCTTAGGCAAAGTATAAACACGGTTTTCGTATTTATCGGCATTATCCCATAACTCTAATTGTGCAAGCGTTTGATTGGTGAATGAATTGCTCATCACAAATGATGGATGACCCATTGCGCAACCAAGATTTACTAAACGACCTTCGGCAAGAACAAGAATGTCTTTTCCATCAATCGTATATTTATCAACCTGTGGTTTTATTTCATCTTTTGTTTTGCCATAGTTGGTGTTTAACCATGCCATGTCAATCTCATTATCGAAGTGACCGATGTTGCAAACTATTGCATTGTGTTTCATCGAACGGAAGTGACGTTCACCGATGATATTGAAATTACCTGTTGCGGTCACTATTATATCAGCTTCTTTAACAGCATCTTCCATCTTCTTTACTTCATAACCTTCCATAGCAGCCTGCAATGCGCATATCGGATCAATTTCAGTTACGATTACACGAACCTTAGAATCACGAAGTGACTCTGCCGAACCTTTACCTACATCGCCAAAACCTGCAACTACTGCAATTTTACCGGCAAGCATTAAATCGGTAGCTCTGCGAATGGCATCCACCAAAGATTCGCGGCAGCCATATTTATTATCGAATTTCGATTTGGTAACAGAATCGTTTACATTGATTGCAGGTAGTGGCAAGGTTCCTTTTTGAACACGCTCATTCAGGCGGAGAACGCCTGTGGTGGTTTCTTCACTGATACCTTTGATACCGGCAGCCATTTCAGGATAAGTATCTAAAACCATGTTGGTTAAATCGCCACCATCATCCAAAATCATATTCAAAGGTTGTTGGTCTTTACCAAAAAATAAAGTTTGCTCAATGCACCAGTCAAACTCTTCGGCATTCAAACCTTTCCATGCATACACTTGAATGCCTGCGGCAGCAATAGCAGCGGCAGCATGATCTTGCGTGCTGAAAATGTTGCACGAACTCCAGGTTACTTCTGCGCCAAGCGCTTTTAATGTTTCAATCAATACTGCAGTTTGAATTGTCATGTGCAGGCAACCTGCTATGCGCGCTCCTTTTAAAGGTTGTGAAGGTCCAAACTCTTCTCTTAATGACATTAAGCCGGGCATTTCGGCTTCAGCCAATTTAATTTCTTTGCGTCCCCATGCAGCAAGCGAAATGTCTTTCACTTTATATGGAACATACGTCTTTACTTCTGTTTTTACCATTTTTTATAAATTTTGTGCGAAAATAATTAATTAAGTCATGGGAACAAACAAAGGTGAGGTGGAAAAGTTTTGTTAATGGATTTGCACGCGATAGAATCGCGCGCAATTGGTCACGCTAATTGTCAAAGGTCAAAAGCTAACTGGTAAATGTCAGCACCCATTTCCACATCTCATTTTTCTTAACCAAATTGCACGCCCCTATGAATGTGTATCAAAATATTCTCGACCGAAAGTCAACTGGCAAAAAGCAATTTGCAATTTTAATTGACCCCGATAAGTGCACCGTTGAAAGTGCAATCAGAATTGCAAATTTGGCAAATAAAAATTCAGTGGATTATATTTTTATTGGAGGCAGCTTGCTTACCAATGGTAATTTGCATGAGTGCATTAAAACACTGAAAGCAAATTGCAGCAAGCCTGTGGTTTTGTTTCCAGGCAATACATTGCAGATAGATGAACATGCCGATGCAATATTATTTCTATCTCTCATCAGTGGGCGCAATGCTGAGTTGTTGATAGGCAAACATGTAATAGCTGCTCCTATTTTAAAAGAAAAGAAAATTGAAACTATAAGTTGCGGTTACATGTTGATAGAAAGTGGCAACACAACTACGGCATTGTACATGAGCAATACACACCCGATACCGCATCATAAAAATGATATTGCTGCATGCACCGCTTTGGCGGGAGAAATGCTCGGATTAAAATTAATATACATGGATGCAGGTAGCGGTGCACAAATGCCTGTTACAGCAGAAATGATTCGAGCAGTGCGCAATGAAATTTCGTTACCCATTATAGTTGGCGGAGGGATTAAAACGCCTGAACAAGTAAAGGCAGCTTTGAAGGCCGGTGCTGATATGATTGTGGTTGGTAATGCTATTGAGAAAGATGAGGGTGTGATTGGTGCGCTGGCGGGGGCTGTAAGTGAATACAAAAAATAAGTTGAAAACCTAACGTGGAGAAGCCCTCCGAGGGTTTGCAGCCCGCGCGGCAGCTAACCCTCGGAGGGCTAAAACTACAAACTTTAAACCATTCTTCCTTGAACAATTTAGAAATCATCGGTGCCCTTTTCGGAATTGCAGGCGTATGGTTGACGGTTAAAGAAAAGGTTTGGTGTTTTCCGGTGGGGATTATTAATGTGGTTATAACGGCATATTTAGTTTTTACTCAAAAACTTTATGCCGATACTTTGCAGCAGGTTGTTTATTTTATTTTGCTGATTCTCGGTTGGGTTAACTGGAGTAAAATTGATAAGGCAACAAGCGTTAAAATAAATTTTCTCACTTCGCAGCAACGCATAATTTCTTTCATTGTTTTTATTGGAGGTTCAGCAATAATGTATTTGCTGCTGAAGAATTATACAGATGCTGCTTTGCCTTTTTGGGATTCGACAGGAACGAACATTTGTTTTATTGCTCAATATTTAATTGCAAAAAAGAAAATTGAAAACTGGTTGTTATGGATGGTTGGTAACGTACTGTATATCGGGATTTTTTATGTGAAGGGGATGGAGTATTATTCGGTGTTGTCTTTAATTTATTTAGGACAAGCTGTGGTTGGTTGGAGAGATTGGAAGAGGAAATTAATTGACGCAAACAATTTTTAAATCAATGAGCAATACTTCATCTATAAAACGCATCGCTATAGTTGGCCCCGAAAGTACCGGCAAGAGTGAACTTGCAGAAGCTTTGGCACTGTATTATAAGACTTTATGGGTTCGCGAGTATGCGCGTGAGTATTTGAATACGCTTTCGCGGGATTATGTTTATGATGATTTGCTTGAGATGGCCAAAGGGCAAATGTTGAGTGAGGATGAAACTGCCCGAATGGTTGGCGGGGACGCCAACCATGGAGAGTCCATTGTTCTCCGCCAATGGCAGATTAGCGGGCTTTTCTGCGACACTAACCTCACAGTAATAAAAGTTTGGAGTGAATTTAAATATGCCAGGTGTGATGAATGGATTTTAAACGAAATAAAATCAAGAAAATATTTTTTGCATTTATTGACAGATATTGATTTGCCCTGGCAACCTGACCCGTTGCGTGAGCATCCGCATGAGCGAAAAGAATTATTTGAAATTTATTTGAATGAATTAAAAAATCAGCAAGTGGATTTTGAAATTGTTTCGGGAGTCGGTGATGAGAGGTTGGCTAATGCTGTTCGGATAATTGATAGTAGATTGTAATGAATTGTGCGGCTGTGCGCTGTAGGGTCAGGGTGAGCGTGAGGCAGATTCATGTGTATGGTTGGGTGTTTTTTTTACCAACCATTGCCCTGCTGTTCGGTGTTGTAGGTGGTTGGTGAAAAAAACACCAACCACAGGCACCTCAATCAAACGTTAAATCATTCTAAATACCAAACCGCTTTTCAATTTACTTCTACTTTTAGCCACATCAATATTTTAAATACTCGTTAACCTTATTTATAATGAATAAAATATTTACACTCACATTATTATTTGTAACTGTTACCCTATATGCTCAAACAGGTTCTAATCATGGAAACAAGTTTGAGCAGCTTGGCCAGACTTTGCAAGACCCGAATATGTATCGCTCTGCATCAGGTGCGCCAGGTCCTAAGTACTGGCAACAGCGGGCTGATTATGATATTGATGTAACGCTCGATGAAAAAGACCAACGACTAATGGGTAATGAAACAATTACTTATTACAATAACTCCCCTGATGCCTTAACTTATTTATGGTTGCAGTTAGATGAAAATGAACATGTGAGCAAGAATGACAATAACATTCAGAATAGTAGCACAGTAGGCGATAAAATGAGCGCAAAAGATATTACACGAATGATGAATGGTGACACTCCGTTTGGCGACAATATTGAAAAGGTTACTGACATATTGGGAAAAGATTTGAAATACACGATTAATCAAACTATGATGCGCGTAGAGCTACCGAACACTTTAAAGCCAGGCGAAATATTTTATTTCCGCGTTAAATGGAATTACAAGCAAGTGAACCGATTAGAACGATGGGGCCGTGGCGGATATGAGTATTTTAAAGATGACAGTAATTATGTCTTCACATGCTCACAATGGTATCCGCGTATGTGTGTGTATAGTGATTGGCAGGGATGGAACAACAAACAATTTACAGGCACAGCAGAATTTGCTTTGACGTTTGGAAATTTTAAAGTGCGCATGACAGTTCCTGCTGACCATATTGTAGGTGCAACCGGTCAATGCGCTAATTATGATAAAGTGCTTTCAGTTGCACAACTAAACAGATGGAAACAAGCACAATCATCCAAAGAACCTATAGAGATAGTGTTACTTGATGAAGCAAAAAAATCCGAAACTGATAACACCACTAAAACAAAAACGTGGAGTTATCATGCTGAGAATGTGCGCGACTTTGCATGGATATCATCCCCAAAATTAATTTGGGATGCCATGTCAGTAAACATTGAAGGAAACAAAGTGATGGCTATGAGTTATTATCCAAAAGAAGCTTATGGATTGTATCGCAAATTTTCCACAAAGGTTGTTGCAAATACGTTGCGTGTTTATTCTGCACACACTATTCCATATCCGTATCCTGTTGCTATTTCTTGCGAAGCATCATCAGGCATGGAATACCCGATGATTTGTTTCAATGGTGGCAGAACAGAAAAAGACGGCACGTATAGCGAAGGAACTAAAAACGGAATGATATACGTAATAACCCATGAAGTTGGCCACAACTTTTTTCCGATGATCATCAACAGTGATGAACGTCAATGGACATGGATGGATGAAGGTTTGAATACTTTTTGCCAGTTTCTTGCTGAGCAGGCTTGGGACAGTAATTTCCCTTCGCGAAGAGGGCCTGCTCATAAAATTGTTGACTATATGAAATTGCCAAAAGACCAATTGGAGCCCATTATGACCAATGGTGAAAATCTTGCGCAGCGCGGAAATAACGCCTACGCTAAACCTGCAACTGCTTTAAATATTTTGCGTGAAACCATTATGGGACGTGAACTTTTTGATTATGCTTTTAAAGAATATGCAAAGCGATGGGCTTTCAAACATCCAACACCAACAGATTTTTTCCGCACCATGGAAGATGCAAGTGCAGTTGATTTAGATTGGTTTTGGCGTGGCTGGTTTTACGGAATTGAACCTTGCGATATTTCCATCGAAAAAGTTACCTGGTTTAAAATGAATAACAATCCTGAAATAGAAAATGCAAAACTAAAAGCCAATAATGATAAAGATGAAACTTACGTAAGCCGCACAAGAAATATTGCCGAAGCAAAATCAATGGTGCAGCAGGATACCAGCGTTCAGGATTTTTATTATTCTTATGATAAGTTTGCTTCACCAGTTGAAGCGAAAGAAGATTTTAAAACTTTTTATGGCTCTCTCAATGATGATGAAAGGAAATTGTATGATGCCAATCTTAATTTCTACCAGATAGATTTTAAAAACATTGGAGGATTGGTAATGCCCATCATTCTTCAAATGACCTTTGCTGATGGCACTACTAAAGTGGAACGAGTACCTGCATACATCTGGAGAATGAATGAACAAAAAGTTACCAAGGTTTTTGTTACCGATAAAGAAGTGGTCTCATTTCAACTCGACCCTTTTCGCGAAACAGCTGACATAGATGAAACGAATAACACTGCAGGTAAACCCACAGGCAATCCTTCAAAGTTTGAATTGTTTAAAGACAAAATTAAACCACGCGGCTCCTCAGATGGAAATGTAAATCCGATGCAGAAGGCAGGGAAGATGTAGATATTGGTTTGGCACTTCCACTTCTTCCGATAACTATCGGAACAGGGTGACAAGGTTTGGGGTTAATTGACATTTTCCGTTCTTTGTTAATTGAAAAATTATAAATTTGAAAAGATTATAAAACATAAAAAATGAATGCTGTTATAAAAATTCACATCAATGAATTAAATGAATCTTTGATTGCAACTTTGCACAAATTATTTGATGGTAGAGATGTTGAGATAACTATTTCCGATTCAGTTAAAACTAAGACAGAGCCAAAAAAATATCAGGCAGTTATTGATGAGCGAATTCAAAAAGTAGAAGAAGGTGAGGAGCTTGTTTATTTAAGTATTGATGAATTGAAAAAGATGGCGGGGCTATGAAAAGAAAATTAGCATTTGAGCCCGATGCATTTAAAGAATTTCAAAATTGGATACTGACTGATAAAAAAACTACAGCTAAAATATTTGACCTACTTGAAGAAATTTTTCGCGAACCTTTTAAAGGAAAGGGGAAACCTGAACCATTAAAACATTTATTCAAAGGATATTGGTCAAGAAGGATTAATGACGAACATCGTTTGATTTACAAAGTTACGGATGATGAAATTATTATAATAAGTTGCAAACATCATTACGTTTAAGCTTTTCGCGCTTTGGAGCAGTTATCCTTTCAACGTATCTGACTCCCAATTCCATCCCAATTATTTCTTTATTACAATTGCAGAAAAATTGAAGACAATTCTCTACCATGAAATTCTCTGACATCATAGGTCAACAATCAATAAAACAAAGATTGATTAATTCGGTAAAAAATAACCGAGTTAGTCATGCGCAACTTTTTTATGAGCAGCCAGGTGCAGGTGGTTTGCCATTGGCTGTTGCTTATGCGCAATATCTGAATTGCGAAAACAAAACTGATGTTGATAGCTGTGGCATTTGCAGTTCATGTTTGAAGATTGAAAAGTTAGTGCACCCTGATTTGCATTTTGCTGTACCAACTGCATCAGATTCGAAGCAGGATAAAAAGGCACTTACAACAGATTATGCTGTTGAATGGCGCAAAGCGTTTATTGATAATCCCTACTTAAATCTCAACGATTGGTTTTACGAATTAGGATTTGAAACCAACAAGCAATTGATATTGAGTGCTGATGAGTCGGCAGATATTATCCGCAAATTAAGTTTTAAAAACTTTGAAGCTGCATATAAAGTGTGCATCATTTGGTGCCCTGAAAAATGGAATGCAACATCAGCCAATGCATTGCTTAAAATTATCGAAGAGCCTCCTGATAAAACTGTTTTTATCTTGGTGACTGAAAATTATGATCAGTTGTTGCCAACAATTTTATCGCGCACGCAATTGATAAAAATTCCAAAGGTCGGGATTGATGAATTGATGCAGGTACTGAAAACAAAACATAAAGTAAGCGATGATGATGTCAAACGAATTGTACACATGAGTGATGGCAGTTATCGCGCAGCAATGGAATTTGCCGAAGAAGAAAACAATGATAAGTATGAAGTTGATTTTTTGAATTGGATGCGTTTATGCTTAAGTCCGATTAAAAATTACAGCGGCTTGAATGAATGGATAGAAATAATGTCGAAGAAGAAACGGGAAATGATTAAAAACTTTATTGCTTTCGGATTGGAAACTTGCAGGGAGTGCATGCTCATCAATTATGCCGATATTGCGATGGTGAGATTTGACGAACAGCAATTCCCCGGGCTTAGTAAATTTGCACCGTTTGTGAATCAGAATAATGCTGAAGAATTCAGCAAGCAATTGAGCGAAGCACACTATCATATAGAGCGAAATGCCAATGCCAAGATTTTGTTTTTAGATTTGTCCTTTAAAGTTGCAAAGTTGCTGGCGGTAAAGTGAAGGGGATAGTGCAATAAGGAAATAAGGAAATAGGGTGAAGTGGGTCTGAAAAAAATTTAACAAGAAAGAGAAAAGATATGGGATGTAGTTCATGTTCAACCACTACAGGTGGTTCGCCAGGGGGATGCCAGAATAATGGCACCTGCGGTACAACGGGATGTAATAAACTCAATGTATATAACTGGTTATCGGATATGACTTTGCCTGATGGGCAAAAACAATTTCCGATAGTTGAGGTGCGTTTTAAAAATTCGCGCAAAGAATTTTTCCGCAATAAAAATGAAATTGCTTTACATGAAGGTGATGTGGTGGCTGTAGAAGGCAGTCCCGGTCATGATATTGGTGTAGTGTCAATGGCTGGAGAACTTGTTCGCCTGCAATTGAAAAAGAAAAACGTGGAAGAAAACAGTGCTGAAGTAAAAACACTTTATAGAATTGCAAAAGGTTTCGATTTGGAAAAGTGGGAACAGATGAAAGCGCTTGAAGTAAAAACCATGTTTGATTCGCGAACTATTGCCATTGAACTTGGTTTGAAAATGAAACTGAGTGATGTGGAATACCAGGGTGATGGAAAAAAAGCAACTTTTTATTATACTGCAGAAGATCGTGTTGACTTTCGTGAACTGATCAAACGATTAGCAGATCGCTTTAAAGTGCGCATTGAAATGCGTCAAATCGGTATGCGACAGGAAGCAAGCCGCTTAGGAGGGATTGGTTCATGTGGGCGCGAATTGTGCTGCTCTACATGGCTTACCGATTTTAAAGCAGTAACTACAAGTGCTGCGCGATACCAGAATCTTTCATTGAACCCGATTAAACTTGCAGGGCAATGCGGCAAATTAAAATGTTGTTTGAATTATGAGTTGGATAGTTATATGGATGCCGTTAAAGATTTTCCTGATACCAATTTAAAATTAGAATTGCAGAAAGGTTATGCCAAGCATGTGAAGACGGATATTTTTAAGCGCATGATGTGGTACAGTTTTACTTCAACTGAAACACGTGGTGATGAATGGCATCCTCCGGGTTCGGATGCATGGATACCATTAAGCGTTGATCGTGTAAAAGAAGTGTTAGCGATGAATAAGGTTGGCGAAAAACCTGCTGAGTTAGTTACGGATATTGAAGTAGAAGTGAAAGAGATATTGCACGATTATGAAAATGTGGTAGGGCAGGATAGCATTACCCGCATGGATAACAAAAAGAAAAAGAAGAAAAAGAAACCACAGAATCAACAGCGGCAGGGACAACAGCAGTTTTCAAATCCTAATCAGGCAGCTGGTCAGCAACAACAAGGAGAAAATCCTACATCCCAAACTGCACCCGATCAGGGTCAACAGCGCCCTGTACAGCCCTTTACTCCAAGACCTGCACAGCAACAAAAGAAGCAAGGGCAAAAACCTCAGCAACAGCAAGGTCAGCAAACACAAAAGGGGCAGCAGGGTAATCAAAATAAAAATCAGCATCAAAGTAAGCCTAATCCTAATCAGCAGAGGCAGCAGCAGCCTCCAAATCCAAATCAGGAACAGAAGGCGCAGAATCAGCAACAGCGGCAGCAGCAATCACCTAATCGTGAACAGAAGCCACAGCAGCCGCAGCAATCAAAACCTGAGCCGCCGCAAAATCCTTCACGTCCGCAACGTCAAACTCCGCCTCAACAGGATAAGCCTGAGCAATAATTCTGCAGCCCGTGAAAATAATTTCTGAAAGTAAACTTTCTGTTTTATGTTGCTATACAGTAGCAGTTACTTTATTCTCAGCTTTAACGTGCTGTGATAAAGAAAGAGTCTTTGAGCAAAATCAAAAAATCAATGACCGCAGCTGGAGTGAAAATAATCCGTTGGTATTTAATGTTGATATAAAAGACACTGCAAGTTATTACAACATGTACATCAATATCAGGAATGCTGATACTTACCGTTTCAGCAACCTCTATATTTTTATGACTACTAAATTACCAATGAACCAAATTGAAAAAGACACATTGCAATTGGTGCTCGCTAACGATGAAGGCAAATGGCTTGGAAGTGGCCTTGGTGATATTTTTGAAAGCCGGATTTTGTTTAAAGAAAAAATCAAATTCATCAATAGCGGCAATTATCAATTCACTATGCAACAAGCTATGCGATTAAATCCGTTGCCGGGGATATTGGATGTGGGGATTAGGGTGGAGAAGGTGAAGTAATTTTATCATCAGATGCATTGAGCCAGAGCATTGGCGAGATTACAGTTTTACTCCTGCCCAATATTTTTCTTTAGCTTTGCTCATTATGTTTATTTGTATGTTTAAACCAAATTACAAACTACCTTTATCCGATTACGATTAATGTTTTTTGCTTAGGATAGAATTTAACAACCTGACCTAATGAAAATAAAATTTTTTTTTCTTTTTGCCATGCTCTCGCGATGTACCGGGATAACACAACTCTATGCACAACCGGCAATCATACTTACCGACTCTGCTTCACTAATCAGCATAGGAAAACTGGTTGATGTTTTCGAAGACAAAAGCGCAATGCTTGATCTTCAAAAAATTCTGCAACCCGAATATCAATCGCAATTTAAACGGAGCCAATTTGATGTTCCTAATTTAGGCACCACTCATTCCGTGTTATGGTGCAGGTTTGCATTACAGAATAATTCTGGAAGGGAATGGTTTTTAAGAATTGACAATCCTTATCTTGATACTATTCAGTTATTCATTCAGCACGGTAAATCTTTTCAGGAACATGAATCTGGAAGAAATTTCTCATTCAATGATCGCGAAATAAAAACAACTAATTTTATTTTCCCGCTGAATTTGCAAAAGGATTCGGTACAATTGGTTTACCTGAGAATAAAACATCATGTTTTATATTTACCATTGGATATAGGGCAGCTTGGACCCTTGCTTGAAAAGGAGAGTAAATACAATTATTATTTCGGGATTTATTTCGGAATTGTTGTTGCCATTCTCCTGATTAATTTCATGATGTTCTTTTCCATCCGCGACAAATCTTTGCTATATTATATTGGTTATGTTACCTGTTTTGGATTATATGCATCCATTCAAAAAGGATATTTTATTCAATGGATACCAGATGCTCTTTTATGGATCAGTCCGCACTCGGCAGTCATTCTTTATCCTTCTATGATTCTTATTCCATTGTTCTCGATAAGTTTCTTAAAAGCAAAAGAACTTTCGCCATTGTTTTACAAACTGAATATAGCTTTAATAATTTACGGCATTGTTGATACCGCTATTTACTTATCAGGCAACAGGGTTTTAGCATCCACATTATTACAAATGTTTTCAATTATTGCTACTGTTATAGTAATAATTTTCTCAAGTATTATTTATAAGAAAGGTTATAATCCTGCAAGGTTTTATCTCGTTGCATTTTCGGGTTCAATGGCGGGATATTGTGTTTTTGCAATGCAAACTAAAGCATTAATCCCGACCTCATTTTTATCACAAAACTCATTAGTATTCGGTACACTTTGGGAGATGATATTTTTATCACTTGCCGTTGGCGATAAAATAATCAACATCAGAAAAGAAATGAATTTGGCTCAGCAGGAAGCTCTTGCTGCGTCAAAAGAAAATGAAAACCTGGTGCTTAACCAGAATATAATTTTGGAACAAAAAGTAGAAGAGCGTACGCATGAATTAGAAGCAGCAAAAAAACAAGCGGATGAATTATTACTAAAGTCAGATGAATTATTACTAAACATTCTGCCTTATGAAATAGCTAATGAATTAAAAAGCCAGGGACACTCGCAGGCAAAAACGTACAGCATGGTAACAGTTATGTTTACTGACTTTAAGGACTTCTCTGAAATAAGCGAAAAAGTAAGCGGTGAACTTTTAGTTGCAGAAATTGATCATTGTTTCAGCGCTTTTGATAACATCATTCATAAATACGTGGTGGAAAAAATTAAAACTGTTGGTGATGCTTATATCTGTGTGGGAGGCCTGCCGGTATTAAATTTCACACATGCAGCAGATACCATCAATGCAGCAATTGAAATCAGGAATTTTATGATCGCACGTAAAAACGAAAAAGAAGCGAGGGGAGAAATTCCTTTTGAAATAAGAATAGGAATTCATACAGGTCCTGTTGTGGCAGGAATCGTTGGCATCAGGAAATTTGCTTACGATATATGGGGCGATACTGTAAATGTTGCTTCACGATTAGAAGCATCAGGTGAGCCAGGAAAAATAAATATCAGCGAAACAACTTATGATTTAGTGAAAAATAAATTCTCATGCATTCATCGGGGAAAAATTGAAGCAAAAAACAAGGGATTGATTGATATGTATTTTGTGGAGAAAATTTCATGAAAATAAAAAACCTTATTTTTTAAATCCTAATCCGCATCTAATATCTTATTCAAATGATTTAACCAATTGTTATATGCATCCTGATAAACTTGTGAGAGGTTCTCATCAGGTTCAATAGCTTTTGTTTGTTTTAAATTTTGAAATGCTTCATTAAAGTTGGAGTAAAAACCAAAGCCCACCGCGGCTCCTCTTGCAGCGCCTTCCGAACCATCTGTATCATAAAGTTCCACTACAACTCCCGTTAATGTTGCAAATGTTTGTCGGAAAACAGGACTTAAAAACATATTGGTTTCTCCTGCACGTATTACTTTTGGTTTTACTTCCATTGCTCTCATAATATCAAGTCCATAATTTAAAGCGAAAACAATTCCTTCCTGTGCTGCACGAAGTATATAACTTGGGTTATGAATATTAAAATGAAAGTCTTTCAGTGATGCACCGATATTTTTATCTTCAAAGATTCTTTCTGCTCCGTTACCGAAAGGATAAAATTTTAAACCCTGAGCTCCCGGTGGTGATTGTGCTGCAAGTTCATTCATTTTTTGGTATGAAATATCTCCGGTGATACTTAGAAATTCTTTCAACCAGTTATTTAAAATTCCTGTTCCGTTTATGCAAAGTAAAATTCCATAACGAGGATTTTCATTTGAATTATTTACATGCACAAATGGATTTACTCTTGACTTGCTATCAGTTTTAGCTTCTTCTGTTACTCCATAAATTACACCTGATGTTCCTGCATTCGTTGCAACTTCACCTGGGTTGAGTACGTTTAATGAGAATGCATTGTTCGGCTGGTCGCCACTGCGGTAGGTGATTTTTGTTCCAGATTTTAACCCTAATTCTTTTGCAGCACTTACATTTAACTCAGATTGAATTGAAAAGGTTGGAACAATTTCGGGAATCAAATCTTTTGAAATATCATAATGCTGCAAAAGAATATCTGCAACATCATTCTTTTTATAATCCCATAAAATCATTTCTGAAAGACCGGAGATTGTTGTCTGAATAGTACCGGACATTTTCATTGCAATATAATCTCCGGGTAGCATGAACTTATAAATACGTTCATATACTTCAGGTTCATTTTCTCTTACCCAACGTAATTTTGATGCAGTGAAATTTCCCGGAGAGTTCAGAAAATGCTCAAGACATTTTTCTTCACCGATTGATGCAAATGCTTTTCTGCCGATTTCGCTTGCACGGCTGTCACACCAAATAATTGCATCGCGAAGCACACTGTAGTTTTTATCCACCAAAACCAATCCGTGCATTTGATAGGTAATTCCGATTGCTTTTATTTCATCAATATTAATTGCGGCTTTTGAAATAATTTTTGCAGTAGCAAGCTTAACATTCTCCCACCATAGTTCAGGATTTTGTTCTGCCCAATCAGGATGCTTTGCAATAATTTTCATTTCTGTTTCAGGTGAAAAAGCATCAGCAATTAATTTCCCTGAAGCGCCTTCAATTAATGAAGCCTTTACCGATGAACTGCCAATATCGAATCCTAAAAGGTACATTTGATAAGTTCAGAAAATTGTAATAGAAATACTGATGAAATGAATTCAACAAAGGAAATAGTTTTATCCTCCCAATAGACAAATGAAAAATAAACTGGTAGAATTATTTCTTTTCTCTTAGCAAAGTAACTGCTCCATGATAGTCAAAAGTTTTTTCGCCTGAACCTTTTGATTTTGCTTTTACAATATAAAAGTAAGTTCCTTCAGGAGCTAAATCTCCATTTGTTGTTTTACCATTCCAACTGCCATTCAACTGATTCCAATCAAAAACTCTGTTCCCCCAGCGGTTATAAATTAAAACACTGATGGATTCAATTCCCTGTTCTTTAAATTTCCAAACATCATTAAAATTATCTCCGTTAGGTGTAAAAACATTGGGGATAATAAGTGATAAGCTGTCTTCAACAATTATCGTAAACAACAAAGTATCTGAACAATTATTGGAATTCGTAACTATTAAACTTCCGTTATAAGTTCCGGCTAACGGGTAGGTATGCGAATCATTTGGTAAAGAAGAAAAAGTAGTATCACCAAAATTCCAGGTATAAGAATTTGAACCTGAAGTATTATTAATGAAAGTTACATCTAAGGGAGCCGCACCTTGTTGTGGTGCAATTGTATATGCTGCAACAGGCAAAGGTGAAACGGTAACAAGAATAGAATCAACAGAAGTGCAAATGCCGTCACTTGCAGTTACAATGTAAGTAGTCGTACTGCCTGGAGTGGCTAATGGATTTGCAGTTGAAGAACTGCTTAATCCTGTTGAAGGAGACCAGCTATAAGAAGTTGCTGCCGGAGCATTTGCAGAGATTGAAGTGGATTCGCCTGCACAGATTATTGTATCAGAACTAACGGAAAGGATAAATGCTGAACTTGGGTTGGCAGTTATTGTATCAATTGCAGTGCATCCGTTTACATCAGTAACTGTAATTGTATAGGTTCCGGGTGACAATCCCGAAAGAACAGAAATTGAAGAGCCGGATGACCACTGATATGAGTAGGGTGAAGTTCCTCCATTAGGAGATACTGTTGCTGAACCGTTAGATTGTCCGCATGTAGTGCCGGTTGAAGTTGTTTGAAGCTGTACGGTTGATGGATTATTGCCAATGTAAATTGAATCAACTCTTGTGCAGCCATTCACATCAGTAACAGTTACCGTATAGCTCCCGGTTGCCAAGCCTGAAAGACTTGCAACGGTTGAACCTGATGACCACTGGTAAGTATAAGGCGCTGTGCCACCGCCCGGAGTAACTGATGCTGTTCCGTCATTCAGTGAGCATGTTGTATATGTAGAAAAAAGTTGAAGCTGCACCGTTGAAGGATTGTTACCAACATTCACTGTGTCAATCTTTGTGCAACCATTAACATCAGTAACTGTTACTGTATAGGTTCCGGAAAACAAACCCGAAACTGAAGCTACGGTTGACCCATTTGACCACTGGTAAGAGTATGGTGCAGTGCCTCCGTTAGGAATTGCTGATGCAGTTCCATTCGATTGTGTGCATGTTGAGTTTGTTGAAGATAGTTGAAGCAGAATAGTTGAAGTAGTGTTTCCCACAGTTACAGAATCAATTTTTGAACAGCCATTGGCATCAGTAACAGTTACTGTATAGAAACCTTGCCCAAGCCCGTTTGATTGAGATGTGGTTTGCCCGTTGCTCCATAAAAATTGGTAAGGAGGTACAGTTCCGATTGCATTGGTGTCAACGTTAGCAGTGCCGTTTGAATTGCCGCAAATGGAATTAGTCACTGCAATCAAAACTGTGGGCAAAGCGTTAACTGCAACACTAACCGTATCATGGGCAATCGGACAAACCGAATCAGTTCCAAAAGGCGAACTTGTATAAATATAAGTTCCGCTAAGGTTTGATGTGGGATTAAAAGTTCCAATATATCCTCCTGTTAAATTGCTTGGACCAGTCCATGAACCAACTGTAGTTGGAGTATCAGTAAGAAGATTATAAAAATCAACAGTGGAAGCATTTTGACAAATACCTCCATAATTAATACTCACCGAATTAGGGTCGGTATAACAATGCTCAACTAAAAAGTCATCCATAGAAAGGTCATTTCCACCGCCACCACCAACGTTAGTAAACATTCTGAATTGAATAGTACTTGTTGCTGGCACAAAAGAACCCGATTGGTATTGATACCATTGCGGAGCATAAGGTGCAGCAATGGATGACGTATCAGCAAGTATTACACCGTTGGCATCTGTAATCTGGAGATGCATGTCACATTGAATGCCAGCAAAGGTTGTAGTAAGCCATAAGGAAATTTGTGTTGGAAAATTCGGACAGACATCAATGGTTCTTTCATAAACTTTCGTCCCGGCTACTGTTCCGCCTGCAATATTAGAATCAACAAAATTTAGATAAAGCGAATACGTACCGCTATGTGCAGCCCAGCTTGCAGGACTATTCTGATAAGTAGTTCCGGGAATAATATCAGGGCAAACTGTTGTATATTCATAGCTATCTGCAAGTAATGAATGCCATGTACAGGAATTGCCAAAAAGAATTGTTTCTGATGTTGTACTTGTACATCCGTTTGAATCAGTAACAATTACCGTATAGGTTCCGGGAGCAAGTCCTGTTGCCGTTGCATTTGTGGAGCCGTCAGACCAAAGGTAATTGAAAGGACCGTTGCCTGTTGCAACCACTGTTGCAGTACCGTTGTTACCCGCTGTTGCATTGGTATGTGATGAAGTAAGCGATGGTGGTTGAGTCACGTTTATAACAACAACATAATCTGTATCGTTAGTGCAATTTGATGTAAAGGTGTTGTAAATGTAGCTCCCTCCTGAATTAACAGCAGGGTCAAATGTGCCGAGGTAACCTCCTGTTAAATTACCAGGTCCACTCCATGTTCCGGTATTGGGCGGGTTAGTGGTAAGTAAATTGAATAAATCTATTGCAGCAGCATTACTGCAAATATTTCCATAATTAATTGTGAGCGTATCCGAAGTAAAACATTGTTCAACTAAGAAATCATCCACTGAAAGGTCGTTGCCACCGGGATTACCTGCAACATTTGTATAAAGATTAATTGTAATGGTTGCAGTGCCGGGAATAAATGCCGGAGAAATATATTGTGTCCATGTGGGGCTGTACGGACAAAGTATGCTTGAGGTGTTAGTGAGAACAACATTATTAGCATCCCTGATTTCCATTTGCATATCACATTGAGTTCCGGCAAAAGTAGTTGTAAGCCAAGCTGAAACCCTTGTTTGCTCCGCAGGGCATACTGAAATTGTATTTTGATAAACTAAAGTTCCTGCCGCTAAACCATTTACAAAGTTGAGATACATGGAAGTTGCACCTGTATGTGCTGCCCAATTGGCCGGGGAGTTTTGATAAGAAACTCCCGTTTGAACGCCCGGTATCACAGTTGAATATTCAAAACCTTCAAACCATGTTTGATGCCAGGTGCATTGTGCATTTGCGGGATTAAAAATTAATGGAAGGGTAGTAATAAAAAGTGAAAGTAGTAGTTGTTTGATTTTTTTCATTTAATATTTTATGAGGATTATTGTTGCGTGGATTTTATAACTGAATCTAAATTGCATCCCGATATTTATCGGGATGCCAATTGCTAATTGCTAATTGCCAACTGCCAATTGCCAACTTCTCAATGAAATTATCATCTAATCAATTTCACACTTCCCGTATATTCATGATGTTTGCCATAATAGTCGCTTGCTTTTATCTTATAAATGTAAACACCGTCCTGGCAAGCTGTTTCATTATCCTTAAATGTTCCTCTCCACGGTTGATTAAGATTTCCGCTTTGATAAACTTCCTGTCCCCAGCGATTGAAAATCCTCATTTCAAAATTGGAAATATTCACACCGTAAGCAGTGAAGGAATCATTTACACCGTCATCATTAGGTGTAAATGCATTCGGAATGTATAAGGAAAATTCTCCAAGCAATTCAAGAATGTTTTCTGCAGTATCAACACAGCCTGTTGAGTTTTGAACGATTAATGAAATGTTATATGTGCCCGCATTAAAATAACTGTGAACAGGATTTTGCAATGAAGACAAATTACTGCTGTCGCCAAAATTCCATTGCCATTGTGTTACATCAATAGAACTTAAATCAGTAAAATAAACAGGTAAGTTTTCAATGGAGAGTGAATTGGAAACCGCGAATGTAGCAAGAGGCTGTGCACCTGCATCAACCAAATTTAAAACTGATAACGAACCAATGCAACCTTGCGGGGATGTTATCACCAAAGAAACAGAATATTGATTCGGATTTGAATAAACATGCGTTGGACTTTGCAATGTTGAAGTTGAACCGTCACCAAAAGACCAGAGATACTTTGAACCTACAGGTGATGTTGATGAATCTATAAATTCAGCTTCAACAGGTACGCAACCTTTTACTGAAAGCGGAGTAAAGCTAACCACCGGTGTTTCAGCAACAGTTATATTAATTGGCAACTGAACAGGCGGACTGCATCCGTCATTTAAAGTAATAGTTATTGTAGTATCATTTTGGGGAATGACAATCATCGAATTTGAAAGTGTAGTTGTTCCATTATTCCAACTGTAAGAATAAGGTCCACCGTTTCCACCTGAAGGTGTTGCGATAATTGTTGTGCTGTCGCCCTTGCAAAGCTGACTGGTAAAGCTTGCATTAATACTCAAAGGAGGATGAACATTAATTGTTACTGATTGATTAGGGATGTTGCACCCATTACCGTCAGTAACTGTTATAGTATAGGTTGAACTGCTTACCGGAAAAACTATTTGAGAAGAAGAAGCAATTCCATTGCTCCATAAATAACTATATGGTTGAGTGCCGCCTGACGCTGAAACAGAAATTGTTGCATTCTGCCCGATGCAAATCGTTGATGAACTGCTTAAAGAAAAGGTTAGTGCAGTTGGCTGGGTAATGACTACAGTTTGAGAAGTTGTACAACCAATGGAATCATTAATGGTAACTGTATAAGTATTTGCAGGAAGACCTGTTGCAGTAGCACCGCTTCCTCCAACAGGCGACCATGAATATGTAAGCGTTCCGATACCTCCTGTACAGTTTATTGTTGCAGAACCATTATTCAATCCAAAACAAGTAACATCCGATTGAGAAGCAACAGATGTGTTTATCGGAGGTGATACAATGATGTTCATGGGCAACTGAACGGATGCACTGCATCCATCATTTATAGTAACTGTTATTGTTGTATCATTTTGAGGAATTACAGGAATTGAATTAGCGGAAGTAGCGGCACCGCTATTCCAATTGTATGTATAAGGTCCGCCATTTCCACCTGAAGGTGTTGCTGTAATTGTTGTGCTGTCTCCTGCACAAAGCTGACCTGTAAAAGTTGAAGTGACATTAAGCGGTGGATTAACATTAACGATTATAGTTTGCGAAGGCAGCGTGCATCCATTAGCATCACTTACGGTAACAGTGAAAGTAGAACTTGTTAGCGGAGATACAATTTGAGATGCAGTTGTATTTCCATTACTCCACAGATATGAGTAAGGAAGCGTTCCCCCTGAAACGGAAGCAGATATAGTATCGTTTTGCCCGATGCAAATTGTTGTGCCACCACTTACTGAAAAAGCAAGGGCAGTTGGTTGAGTGATGGTAACACTTTGCGTGGCTGTGCAACCTCCAGCATCTGTAACTGTAACCGTATAGGTATTTGCCGGAAGATTTGTTGCTGATGCATTAGTGCCCGCACCCGAAGACCATAAGTAAGTGTAACTTCCCGAACCATTATTTCCTGTAGCAGTTACTGCACCATTGCTTCCGCCATTACATGAAACATTTGTTTGAGAAACAATTGAAGCAGTTATTGCTGAGGTGCTTCCTACAACAATAGAGTCAACTTTAATACAGCCAACTCCATCAGTAACTGTTACAGTATATGTTCCGGCAGCAAGCCCCGTGGCAAACATAGTAGTTTGTCCACCGCTCCACAAAATATAATAAGGTGCAGTTGCTCCGGTTATGGAAGTTATTGTTGCTGTTCCATTAGTTGCACCGCATGAAGCATCGGTTTCTGTTAGTGTAAGAGAAGGTGTTGGTTTTACCGTTATTGTTACTGTGTCTTTAGCAACAGGGCATGCAGGCGCAGTTCCGAGCGGAAAAGTTGTATAGACATAATTTCCACTTGTGTTTGTTGATGGATTAAAAGTGCCGAGATAACCTCCTGTCAAAACGCTTGGTCCCGCCCATGTACCGCTATTCGGAGGAGCGCTGGTAAGTAATGGATAAAAATCCAGCGTGGGTACATTCTGGCAAATGTTGCCGTAATTAATTTTAACTGTATTCAGATTGTAACAATGCTCCACTAAAAAATCATCCATAGAAAGGTCGTTGCCACCACCACCGCCAACATTGGTGTACATTAAAAATTGAACTGTGCTTGTAGTTGGTGTAAATGAACCCGATTGATATTGATACCATGCCGGATAATATGGTACAAGAATACTCGGAGTATTAAAGATAACAGCACCTGTTGCATCAATAATTTTAATGTGCATGTCGCATTGAATGCCTGCAAATGAAGTTGTAAGCCAGGAAGAAATTCGTGTAGGCAGATTAGGGCAAACATCAATAGTCCTGTCATAAACCAACGTGCCTGCCACAGTACCACCAGCAATATTTGAGTCTTTAAAATTAAGATATAAGGAGTAGGTGCCGCTGTGAACTGCCCAGCTTGCAGGACTACTTTGGTATGTAGTCCCGGGTATTACATCAGGGCAAACAGTTGTGTACTCGTATCCATCAACCAATAAATTATGCCACGTGCATTGAGCATGAGCTACATTGTTACTCATCAAAACAAAACCAAGAATTATAGCGCGAAGAAAAAACATGTTTTTTTCTTTGGAGTTTGCCTGTTGCAAGCAAAAGTAATTCCGCAATAATAAACCGGTGTAGAAAAAAGCCTACAAAACGAAAATATATTTCAGCGTTTCGTAGAAACATCCTTACAACTTGATTTTTATCAATTATTAGTTTTGCACTTTTCATAAACAAAAATGTTTACATAAATGACAGACCAAAAGACAATTGAAAAAATCCCCACAAGAATATTCAGAAGTGCTGATGAGGCTTCTGTTTTTACAGCCAATGAAATTGCGAAGCTGATTAAGTCTCGTCAATCGGAAGGAATGCATTGCGTGCTTGGGCTTGCAACAGGCTCCACTCCAACACAGGTTTATGATGAGTTAGTGCGCATGCATAAGGAAGAGAGTCTTAGTTTTAAAAATGTTTACACGTTTAATCTTGACGAATATTATCCCATGCAGCCTGACTCATTGCAGAGTTATGTGCGGTTTATGAATGAGCACCTTTTCAATCATATTGACATTCCAAAAAATAATATTCACATACCTGATGGAACGCTTCATAGAGAAAAGCTTCCAAACTATTATGCATCGTATGAAGAAAAAATTGAAACGCTTGGTGGAATTGATTTGCAGTTACTCGGTATAGGGCGCACAGGACACATCGGATTTAATGAGCCGGGTTCATCGGAGCGTTCGCTTACGCGGCTCATTACTTTAGACCAGGTTACAAGAATGGATGCAGCAAGTGATTTTTTTGGTGAGGAGAATGTTCCGCGCAAAGCGATAACAATGGGAGTGGGCACCATTCTAAAATCGAAGCGCATCATTATGCTTGCATGGGGCGAAGGTAAATCGTGGATTATTCAAAAGACTGTTGAAGGTAACGTTAGCGACCAGGTGCCTTCAACTTTTCTGCAAAAGCACGAAGATGCTTTAGTAGTTTTAGACGATGCATCTTCATCAGAATTAACTGCAATTAAAACTCCGTGGTTGGTTGATAGTTGCTATTGGAATGAGAATCTTATCCGCAAAGCTGTGGTGTGGTTATGCCAGAAGTTGAAGAAGCCTATTCTTAAACTGACCAATCATGATTATATGGAGCACGGCATGACTGATATTATTACAGAGTTCGGTTCCGCATATCAAATCAATATTAAAATATTCAATGAACTGCAACATACTATTACCGGTTGGCCCGGAGGCAAGCCCAATGCAGATGATTCTCATCGTCCTGAAAGAGCAGTGCCGTTTCCAAAGCGCGTGGTTATTTTCAGTCCGCACCCTGATGATGATGTGATTTCTATGGGCGGAACTTTTATTCGCCTTGTTGACCAGGGACATGATGTTCATGTTGCTTATCAGACATCAGGAAACATTGCAGTGTTTGATGATGATGTTATTCGCTTTGCAGATTTTGCAAGAGACTTTAATGAACTCCCCGGCTTGAGTAAAAATGATGCTGCACAGTTTTATAAGAAGGTTGTGAAGTTGCTGAAAGAGAAAACACCGGGCCAGGTTGATAGCGATGAAGTGCTTGCTATTAAAGGCTTGATTCGAAGAGGCGAAGCAAAGGCAGGTTGCAGATATGTTGGCGTTCCAGAAAAAAATATTCACTTTCTCGACATGCCTTTTTATGAAACAGGCAAGGTGAAAAAGAAGCCTCTTGGCGAGGACGATATTCAAATCATTGTAAATTTATTGGAAGAAATTAAACCTCACCAGGTATATGCAGCGGGTGATTTATCCGACCCTCACGGAACTCATCGCGTTTGCCTTGATGCAATTTTTAAAGCGATTGAAAGATTGAAAAATAATTCATGGATGAAGGATTGTTACGTGTGGCTATACCGCGGTGCGTGGCAGGAGTGGGACATTGACCAGATTGAAATGGCAGTACCGTTAAGTCCGGATGAGTTGATGCGTAAGCGAAGGGCAGTATTCAAACATCAATCGCAAAAAGACAGTGCCTTGTTTCCCGGCAACGACCAGCGCGAATTTTGGGTGAGGGCAGAAGATCGCAATCATGCAACTGCAGAAGCGTATAACAAACTGGGACTTGCAGAGTATGAAGCTATCGAGGCTTTTGTGAGGCATAAGTTTATGTAGGGTCATTGGTGAGTGTGGTTGGTGTTTTTTTTACCAACCATTGCATGATTGCTGAAAATATTCTTTTCTTTTTGAGATGACACTCAAATTTGGAAATCAACTTATTTTTTGAATGATGAATCTGTTTGCTTACTCTTGTTTTTTAAGAAATGGTTTTTTCTGTTCGTTCATTAACGCAATGAAAAAAAACTAAAATTAAGAGTTTCTATAAAAAATCTGTATCAATTTTTAACTCGCCTGGTTTAAAATATATGAAGGTAATATCACAGTTTTTATTCGTATTGATTTCTATGCAAATCCTTTACGGATGCAAGTCTTCAGTGAAGCAGAAAACATTTGATGCCGGTATCATCCGTCAATGCAATAAGAAGCTCACTGATGTAATCGTGGTTGACATTTTTACACCTCCGGTTGCAGCGCGCATGTATGCATATTCAAACATTGCAGCCTTTGAAGTTTTGGTAAATGAGTATTCCAATTACAAAAGTTTAGCAGGACAGGTAAAAGATTTGAAAGATATTCCTAAGCCTGAAAAAAACCTCTCTTATGATTTTAGTTTAGCTTCGGCTATTGCATTCAGCACGGTTGCGCGTAAAACGGTTTATTCAGAATTTGAATTTTCAGACTTTGAAAAACATCTTTTGGATTCTGCAAAAATCATTGGAACAGACGAGAAAGTAATTTTGAATTCACAGCAATATGGCGAGCAGGTGGGGCAGGCAATTTTAAAATGGATGATGAAAGATAATTTTGCCGCATCTCGAAAAAACACCCGTTATGCTTTGCTGAATAAACCTGGTTCATGGATTCCCACTCCACCTGATTATATGGATGCCATTGAGCCTTACTGGAATACCATTCGCACGTTTGTAATTGATTCGCCTTCGTTATTTCTGGCACCGCGTCCTTATGAATTTGACACAATTACCTCCACTGATTTTTATAAGATGGCGAAAACTGTTTATGATACAACCAATATGTTAACCGGTGAACAAAAACAAATTGCACTTTATTGGGATGATAATCCCTTCGTGTCGGAAACAGCAGGTCATTTGAAATTCTTCAATAAGAAAACTACTCCTACCGGACATTGGATGAACATTGTTTCATTGTCGTCCAAAATTAAAAATCTCAACATTATGGAAACGTCCGAATTATATACGCTAACGGCAATGGCAATGCATGATGGATTCGTTGCGTGCTGGGATGAAAAATACCGCAGCAATTTAATTCGCCCAGTATCGTACATCAACTTATATATTGACCGCAGTTGGAAAACGTTTTTACAAACACCACCTTTTCCCGAATATACGAGCGGACACAGCACTATTTCGGCAACGGCAGCACAGGTGCTCACATTATTAATTGGCGATACCGTTTCATTCACTGATTCTTCGCAGGTGGAATATGGTTTCCCTGTTCGCTCTTTCAAAACCTTTCATGATGCTTCTGCTGAATGTTCCATCAGCCGTGTATATGGTGGCATTCATTATATGCCGGCATGCACGGAAGGAAGAATTATGGGAAAAAAAATCGGGGAATACGTTGTTCGAAAAATTCAAACTAAAGTTAAATAGCAATGATATATTTTAATCACAAGGCAAGAAAAATTTCTGCATTATCATTTTACTTTATACTGATGGTTTATGGTTTGCTAACATCCTGTAATAAAAATAAAAGAGAAGAGCAAGTTGAGCAGCCACTTTTTACCGAACTGAATTCTACCGAAACCGGAATTGATTTTATGAACCCGATGAGGGAGACTCCTCATTTCAATATTCTCAATTATGAATATTTATATAATGGCGGAGGAGTAGCTGTTGGCGACATAAACAATGATGGCTTGCCCGATTTGTTTTTTACAAGCACGATGAAAAACAATGGATTGTTTCTCAACAATGGCAATTTAAAATTTACAAATATTTCGCAATCTGCGGGCATTGCCAGGCATAATGGTTTGTGTACAGGTGTTGAAATGATTGACATAAACAACGATGGCTGGTTAGATATTTTTATTTGCCAGACAGGACTTGTTCCTGTTTCAGACAGGGCAAAACTTTTATACATAAACAATCATAACAATACATTTACTGAAAGCGCTGCGCAATATGGATTGAACGATAATAGTTTTACGAACCAGGCTACTTTTTTTGACTTTGATCATGATGGCGACCTTGATGTATTTTTAGCAAATCACCCGATTGATTTCGGGTATGCAAATAAGGTTATTCTTCAACCTGACACCAGCACGCAATATGTAAGCTATCGTTTTTACAGAAATGATAATAATCATTTTACAGATATCACGAAGCAGGCGGGGTTGGCTTTCAAAGGCTATGCGTTAAGCGCCAACGTATGTGATATTAACCAGGATGGCTACCCTGACTTATACGTATGTAACGATTATCTCTCACGCGATTATTTATTCATCAATAATAAAAATGGAACCTTCAGTGATCAGTTGGAGAAATATGTTAAGCACATCAGTAACTTTTGCATGGGTTCGGATATTGCTGATTTTAATAATGACGGGCTGCCCGATATCGTTACACTTGATATGACTCCCGAAGATAATTACAGGAAAAAAATGTTGCTTGGAGGAATGAGTTATGATGGCTACCAGCTTGCTGTAAAAAACGGGTTCTATCATCAGTATATGCGCAACATGTTGCAGGTGAATAACGGCAACAACACTTTCAGCGAAATTGCACAATTGAGCGGCATATATAATACCGATTGGAGTTGGGCGCCTTTGCTTGAAGATTTTGATAACGATGGATGGAAAGATCTTTTTGTCACAAACGGTTACAGGCACGATGTAACCAATATGGACTATTCAAAATATACGCTCGATTCCATGAACAAAGCCGGGGGAATAAAGGCAGACAGTATTTATAAACTCATCAATATTATGCCAACCCAAGCGATGTTAAACTATGTGTTTAAAAACAATGGTGATTTAACCTTTACAAAAAAAACTTCGGAATGGGGAATTACAACACCCACTTTTTCAAACGGGGCCGCTTATGCTGATCTTGATAATGACGGGGATATGGACATGATTGTAAACAATATTGATATGGAAGCAATCGTGTATAAAAATAATTCGCGTGAAAATCATCCCGATCAACATTATCTGCAAATTAAATTTAATGGCCAGCCCGCTAATTTAAACGGAATTGGTGCTACAGTTAAAATTGAAACTGACATTGGTTTACAGGTTGAAACCAATATGCCGTTTAAAGGTTACTTATCATCAGTAGAAAATAAATTGCATTTTGGTTTGGGGAAAAATAAAACGGTAAAGAAATTAGAAATTACCTGGCCCGATGGGAAAATGCAACACCTTCAAAATGTTGAAGGAGATAAGGTGCTGACTGTAAATTATTCAGATGCAAAAGAACAGTTGCAACCGGCAAATTCAGCAAATGCAAATGCTGTTTTTAAAAACATTACGCAATCATCGGGCATTAGTTTTCAGCATACCGAAAATGATTACATAGATTTTAAACGCGAACCGTTATTGCCACAAAAGTTTTCAATGAGCGGGCCTTGCCTTACCGTAGGTGATATAAACGGTGATGGTACCGATGATTTTTTTGCAGGCGGAGCAACAGGTTATGCAGGAGTGCTTTTTATACAACAAAAAGATGGAACGTTTAAAAAAACAAATTCAATTGTTTTTGAAAAAGATAAATTGTTTGAAGATGTTAACGCAGAATTTTTTGATGCTGATGGTGATGGCGATTTAGACCTATACGTTGTAAGCGGAGGAAATGAGTTTGATGAAAACTCCGCAAACTACCAGGACAGGTTGTATATGAATGATGGTAAGGGAAATTTTACCCGCAACGTAAATGCTTTACCACAAATGAACACAAGCGGATCATGTGTGCGTGTTAGCGACTTTGATGGTGATGGCGATCTTGATTTGTTTATTGGGGGAAAAATTGTTCCCGGCAAATACCCCGTAAGCCCACGCAGTTATGTTTTGCAAAACGACAAAGGAATATTTAAAGATGCAACTGAAAATGTTTGCAAAGAACTGATGTATGCAGGAATGATTAACGATGCACAATGGACGGATATAGATGGCGATAAGCAGCCTGATCTTGTTGTTGCTGGTATGTGGATGCCTTTAACTGTTTTTAAAAATGAACATGGTAAACTTAAAAACATTACAAAAGGAAGTGGATTGGATAGCAGCAATGGATGGTGGAATTGCATAACTGCGTGCGACTTTGATAATGACGGAGATATGGATTTTGTTACGGGAAACCTTGGATTAAACTCGAGGATGAAAGCAAAGCCGGATGAACCCTGCTGTGTATATGCAAAAGATTTTGATCGTAACGGCAGCATAGATGCCATTATGTGTTATTACGTACAGGGTATAAGTTATCCTATGGAGGGCCGCGATTTGATGCTTGACCAGATACGTGAATTGCGCAAAAAATATTTGAGATATGAGCAATACGCGAATGCTACTATCTATGATTTTTATCCAAAGGAAACTGTTGATTCGGCATTAATACTTCGTGCAAATACTTTTGCAACAAGCTGGATAGAAAATATTGGCCAAGGAAAATTTAAAATTCATGAACTCCCCTTGCGCGCTCAATTTGCACCGGCACAAAATTTCTTATGCGAAGATTTTGACGGTGATGGAAACAAAGACATTTTGATGGCTGATAATATGTATTCAACCGAAATAGAAATTGGCCGTTATGACGCAGGAACAGGACTGTTGTTAAAAGGAAATGGCAAAGGAAATTTTGTGCCCGTTAAAATTTCTGAAGGCGGTTTCTTCAATAACAAGGATGCACGTTTTATCAGGAAACTTAAACATGCCAGCGATAACAAAACCTGGATTATTATCGCTAACAATAATGACAGCATACAGGTTTTTGAAAAGAAGTAATCCTGAAGTTTATTTTTTTCTTATTTTTCTGGATGTCTTCCCAAGCCACCAAGAGTCTAATGAATTTTAAGAAAAGTTCTTAGTTTGAAATATTAAGCGATAGCGTAACACATGTTCCTTTATCAGGAGCGCTATCAATCATTACATTACCCTTGAGCAATTCCATTAATTCACTGATGATTATAAACCCCAAACCGTTTCCGCTTTCACCGCTTGAGGGGTTGGGTGCACTTACCGTTTTGTGCTCAATAATATTTTTGATGCGATGCAATTGTTCTTCACTCATACCTTCACCCGTATCGGTTATTTTTATAAAATAATTTTCACCGGCATGATTTGATTCAATGGAAATGGTTCCATGTTCTGTAAATTTAATTGCATTAGAAATCACATTATGCAATATGATGGATAAAATATTTCTATCCGTTTTAATAATGTCATCGTGTGAAATATTATTGATAACAGTTATGCTGTTCGCATCAGCCATTTCCTTCAACATGCCTGAAACATCATCTGTCAATGCGCGTATAGACAAGTGCGTGTTGTTTACACTGATACGTTTATTTTGATGCTTAATCCAGTTCAGAATATTTTGTGTGTTATCGCGAAGCTTGTCCGATGTGTTTTTAATGTCATGAAATGCATGACGCATACTTTCTTTTTCAATATCATGTGAAGCATCACCACCTTTGCGGGCCACCATTGAAATAAATCGCAATGGAGTAAGAATATCATGACTCAATATGGAAATCAGTTTGTCTTTTACATTAACTGACTGCTGCATTTGCTTGTTTGCTTTTTCCAAATCTGAAGTGCGTTCATGCACTTTTTCTTCAAGTTGTTTATTTCTTTGTTTAATGTTGTAAGCGTATATTCTGGCCACAGCAATAACAAATAGTGTAGCTCCCAAAAGACATAACACAATGAACCATATTGTTTCAAAAATTTTTTTCTCAACGTTAATCGCAACTTTAGTAATAATATTATCATGACCATTTAACCCTGCTTTCTTCCTGATAAGTAATGAATATTTACCGGAGTGTAAATTAGAAAACGTAATGTTGCTTTGCTGGGTGCGCAATGGTATCCACTCATGATTAAAACCTTCCAATTTATATTCAAGATACAGGTTGTTAATGTTACCCCAGTAAGGTGTGGCAAATTCAAATCGTAAAGTCTGAACTGATGAAGGGATGTTCGCAAGTTGTGCAGTGTCAATAGCTTTTTCATCAAAATAAACAGCATCAATAATTACGGGAGAAAGGGGACTTGCATCTGTCACCATGTTAGGCTTAAACCAAACCAGGCCTTCCATAGTGGGGAGTGAAACATAACCGCTTTTTAAAATTAAACTTGATGGCGAACAGCCACCATTAAATTCTGCATTGGTTATACCATCCTCTTCACCATAATAAATGTAGCTCACCTTTATAGTAGTATCATTAAAATAATTTTCAAGGTCAGCCATCCTTGCCTTGTAAAGCCCGCGGTTGGTAGTCATCCATACAAGACCCGATTGGTCAAAAACAAACGTATGTGTTTGCGATAAGTAATTATTCCTGTCCATAGGCATGTGAACAAATTTAGTATCTTTCATAAGATAGTACCCATTTCCATAAGTACCTATATAGATAAAGTTATTGTGCAAAGTCATGTTGCGCACACATTGCGATTTAAACTCAGGCATAGTATCAACAGTAAAGTTTTTTTTGTCAAGCCGGTAAATGCCCTCACAGTTCGAATACCATAATTTATTATCCGGTGCGAGTAAAAGATTGAATGGATAAGACCCGGGAGCTTTTTCATCCCAATTTAAAACGTGATGCAATGAATCATTTATCACGTAATCTATCGTATGTGTATTACCAATCCACATAGTATCACCCTCTTCAATAAAACAGTAAGCGTAAGTGTCTTCTGAACCTTCAATTTTAATTTTTTGATGACTGGTCAAATTGTATTTGTATAAGATTTTATTCTCATTAAACCAGGTGTTGTCGTTTTTATCGCGAATCACTCCTTCGCGATTCATAGAAAAGGGGAGGTTGTTTTTGGTTACTTTATCAAGACTGAATTGTCGCTTATGAATAGTCAACACATTGTTGCTATCCAATGCAAGCTGGCTGTAATAGGCATTGTTGGTTCCCTCTTCAGGCTTATCATAAATTAAAGGGCGAAAGAATTTTTCTTTATATAAAAATAATCCTTTCGAATCGGTTCCTACATATAGAATGTGATTGATATCATCATAGAACAATGCAGTAACTACACATTTATCAGGCATTTTATTACAAAGTAATTTGGTTTCAAATTCATCTTTATTACCTGTGGGTTTAAGGATATATAAATTGAAACCATCTTTAAGATATATACCCGGCCGGCCATAATCCCACAAGACAATTGGTGTGCTAAATGAAAAACTATTCTTTAAAGAACACTGTATAAATCTCCGTTGAGGAAAAGCAACTTTGTACAAATCATTTTTATTTCCGAGAAAATAAATTTCATTACCAAACTGAAAATAACCGCTAACATGATATGCCTTTGTATTTAGAGAATCTATCAGGTTGTTGCCTGAAAAAAACTGTAGGCTGGTATCATTGTGAGAAGCGAAATAATTTTTTCCATTCAATTCATCCTTGAAATAAAAATCCCGCAAGCTCATACTATCTTTGTTTATGGGAATGATTTTGTTTGAAAGAATTTTATAAGCATTTCCTCTCCCGTCAAAAGTGAAATATTCATTTGATGGATTTTTGAAAATATCAGTAAGGCGGTCGGTTATTATAAAAGGTGAATTGGCCCTATCAAAAGTTTTAAAATTTCTTCCGTCAAATCGTACTAATCCACCTTCAGTAGTCATCCACAAAAAACCATTATCATCCAATATTAAAGACTTTACGCTGTTTTGCGGAAGTCCATTTTTTGAAGTGTATTGAAAAACCGAAAACTCTTTTTGAGCATCAACTTCCAATGAGCAAAACAGTATCAGGGTTAAAATGAAAAGGAATAATTGTAATTTAATTTTCATGAATAATGAAAAGTGTAATTAACTGGATTGAAAGTCGTACAGGTCTGCAATCTTGCGTAAATCAAAAACATTCGACACACCGAGCTTATCAAAAATACGCGCCTTAAAAGTTCCTATTGTATTTGGTTTTACACTAAGCCGTGCGGCAATATCAGTTACACCTTCTCCTTTAAGCAAATAACTGAGCACCTGTGTTTCGCGGTCAGACAACTGTTTAATCGGATTCTCCGAGTTACCTTTTTGCGATTGGTCTTTAACTAATATTTCGTCTAACTGGTTGCTTACGTATCTTTTTCCTTTAAAGAATAAATCCAATGCATGCAACACTTCTTCCTCTGTGCTTTGTTTGCTTAAAAAACCATTAGCACCTAATTGAATCATACGCTTTCCGAATATTTCTTCAGGGCTCATAGTATAAATCAAAATCATCACCTGCGGAAAATCATTTCTTATCTTCTCAATAACTTCAAGCACATTACCATTCTTCAGTTGCATATCTAAGATAAGATGTGTGAATGCATATTGTTTCAGCATAGCATTTAACCCCTTTGTTGTTTCAGTTTCAACTATGGTAAATTTTCCGAAATGAGAGTCAATCAAAAATTTCATGCCTCTCCTTATGATCACGTGGTCATCGGCAATCAGGATAATAGGAGTAGTTATTGTTTTCATTTCTACAAATATCTACATTTTGTAGGTGTTTTTCTACATAATCTTTTCACACTTAAAATACTTTTGTTTGACCTATGAAAATGGGTTGATTAAAATGATTATTAAATTGAAAGAAATTATTACTTACACTCGTGTTCCGCTTTTTGCATTACCCCTTCAAACTATTTCAGTTACATCCATTTAATTTCAGACCGGTTCGTTCCGGCCAATTGCACTCCTATAGCATGAAAACTATGTCGTGCATTATAAATCCGTTAGTTAAAACTTAATTTAAATTATAGAGATGAAAAACAATTATTATTCTGAAACCGGTGTTGTAACACTGAAAAACTATTTTAAAAAACTAAATTGTGAGGGACTGGTAATGCGAAATCTTTCGCTTACCTTTTCAATTACGATAATTTTTCTGATGAACGTGTTTAGTGCAAATGCACAATTTCTGAACGTACCATGTACAGGTTATAATGCTGACGTGGTTGGAAATGGTGTTGGTGCAGGAACAACTTCAACTACCGCTGATGTTGATGGCGCGGCATGGATTTTTGTAAGCACAACATTTAACCCGGGGTCAGGAATTTGTGCTGCGGGTGCAACTGCCTTACCAGCAACGAATGTGATAAGCAGCTTAACAACTGCTGGACTAAATTACACCCTGCAGCCTTATAATGCTAACAATTCATTGAGGTTAACAAGCGGAAGCTCGGGTACGTTAACGTTAACTTCGCCCACCCAGGCAGCTAATATTTATCTGCTTGCAACAGGCGGAAGCGGTGCATGTACAATTACCGGCACTTTAAATTTTTCTGATTTATCAACACAGCCCATTTCAGGTACTGCTGGTGATTGGTGCAGCGGAGTTTCAGCAGCCACTACAGTTTTTTATCGTATTCAAAGAGCCGATATAACGTGCACCGGAGGTACATGTCAATATCTATATGATGTAAATCTGGCTGTGTTGTCTGCGAATTATGGAAAAACCATTTCTTCTATTTCAATAACGAGCACCGGAGGTATTCTTAATGTGATGGGGGTTGGTATGAAAGTGCAATGCGCAGTACCAACGGCTCAAGTAACAGCTCCTTCGCTAACACCAATTTCTATAAGCCAGATTAACGGAAGCTTTACTGCGGCAGCAGGTGCGCCAAGCGGTTATCTTGTAGTGAGATATCCAGCTGGTTCTCCTGAAATTTTACCATCCAATGGAACGACATATACAACAGGCCAATCTATAACTGGGGGGGCAGGCATTGTAGTTCAATCCTCAGCGACAACAACATTTTCTGCAACAGGTTTAAGTGGAAGTACTAATTATGATTTTTATGTTTATTCCTTTAATACGGGCGCCACTTGTGGAGGACCAATCTATCTGACAACAGGCGGATTACTCGGAACTCAGGCAACCGCTTCATGCGTTTCTGCATTACCGTCATTGGTACCAATTGGACCAACAGCACCAGCTTCTCCTAATGGGTTCGTAACAATCACAAGTGCCTTAACCTATATTAATGCTAATGGTTTGGCAGGCGCAACCGTATTAGAGTTACAGACCGACTACGTTCCTGCCTCCGAAACTTTTCCAATTACATTTCCACTAAATCCATGTATTAACGCTGGACGTCCGCTTACGATTCGTCCCGCAGCAGCAGTTGCGTCTGCATTTACATGGACCAGCACCAGCACTTTGGGAACTGTTGTATTTGATGGAGGAAGTTATATTACTATTGATGGAAGACCGGGAGGCGTTGGAACAAACCAGTTTATAATTATTAAGAACACAAGTTCTACTGCTGCCGCTGCAGGTAATGCAGTTCTTCTAAGAAGCGAGGCAAGCAATAATATCCTAACTTATTTAGATTTACAGGCATCTAACCTTAACCCTGCAGGCAATACAGGAACAGTAACACTTGGAGCAGTACCCGGTGTTGTAGCAGTTTTATCCACAGCAGGAACCGGTGGAAATGATAACAACACTATTTCATTTTGTAATATTCACTCTGCAACAGCAGCCGGAAACATTTTGAATGTGGGAGTTTATGCATACAATGCAACTACAGTTGGAAATCCTTCTAATAATGATAACAATACTATTACAGGATGTAATATTTACGATTGCTTTCATGCAACTACAGCAACAGCAGGTATAGACATATTAGTAGGAAATAATAACTGGACAATAACAAATAATAGTTTTTATAAAAGTGCAGCCCTTGCTTATACCTATACCGCAGCAGTAGTGCAGCGGGGATTTTGGATTACTCCGGGCACCGGTGCATCAAGTAGCGGGTTTATTATAACCGGCAATTTTATTGGAGGAACGGCTCCTGTTTGCGGAGGTGCTGCTTATACAAATACAGCGGCAGTGGCAAACATATTTGACGGTATAGATATTTCAGTTGGTACAGCTTCTATCACTTCATTACAGAATAATACCATCGCGAATATAAATATGACCAATGCAAGTACATCAAGCACAGCAATGGTAGGAATTAATATTGCAAACGGAAATGTAGATATTGGAACAACTACCGGTAACGTTATTGGCTCTAATACTGTTGCCGGCTCCATTACTTATACTACATCCCTTGCATTGGGAGGTTTTATTGGTATCAGGACAGGTGGAGGAACAACAATTAATATTTCAAATAATACAGTGTCTGGTATTACAGTATTAGGTAATAGCGTAAGTATTACTCCATCATTTAATGGAATAAATGATGGTGGTGGTACGACAGTTAACATTACCAATAATACAGTAGGAAGTACAACCTTAACAAACAGCATTAATGCTTCTACAGCATATACCGGTGCTTCAGCTCAGTCAATAAGAGGTATAATTGTTAATGGCGGAACTACTTCAACTGTTATTGGTAATACGATTGCAAATATGAATACTGAAATTGTGTCCACAGGAGCACAGGCAACCACCTTAGTAGGTATTGCTGTTTCCATTGGTACCAGCACAGTTAGTAATAACACAATAAGAAATCTTACCTCTGCTACCCAAACAACTGCAAGTGGTTCTACTTCTGCTATTAATGGTATAGCTTATACTTCCACTACTGCACCTATGACTATTACAGGAAATAATATTTATGCCTTGAGATTAACCAATGCCGCTTTAGCAGCCGCAGCGCAGATAACAGGAATATCTGTTAACGGTCCAACCTCAGGAACAAACATCGTAAGTAAAAATAATTTACATAATTTCTCACTTGCTTCCACCACCAATGTAGCGTGTACTTTTACGGGAATTACAGTTGCAGCCGGGGCGGCAAATTATGTAAACAATATGATTAGTTTAGGTTATGATGAATCAGGAAGCAGCATTGTAGCAGGTATCCTATTAAGGGGATTTACTAAAGGTATAGCACTCACAAATAATTTCTATCACAACAGTGTATTCATAGGCGGAACAGGTGTAATATCTTCTACACAAAATACTTTTGCATTCCAAAGAAGCACAGCACCTTCTGCAGCTCCAAATGATGATATCAGGGATAATATTTTCGTTAATAACCGTTCAAATGCAAGCGGAACTGCAAAGCATTACCAGTTTTCTGCTGTAGCCAACACATTGCTTACCTTAAATTATAATGTTTATTATGGCAATGGAACAGGTGCTGTATTTGGATTAAATGTGGCCACTGACGTTCCAATATATACACCCGGATGGTTTAGCGGAGATGTCAATAGCTGGGCAAATGACCCACGCTTTATTAACCCAACCGGCAATTCAACATTGGAGGACCTTCATATTAATCCATCACTCGCGACTCCTGTTGAAGGGTTAGGAATAAACATTGCAACAGTTACGGATGATTATGACAATCAAACGCGTTCAACTTTAACGCCTGTTGATATTGGTGCTGATGCGGGTAACTTTACCGGATTTAGTCCATGCGCAGTGCCTGGAAATCCAACAGGATTATCACTTACTCCAATTTCAATTTCACAAATAAACGGAACCTTTGCAGCAAGCGGTGCAGACAATTACATTGTGGTAAGATACATTAGTCCTGCCGGTACAATCACCCCTCCTGTAAACGGAACAAGCTACATTGCCGGTTCATCTTTAGGAGCAGGAACTGTTGTTTCAGTGGCTTCATCACCCAGCTTTAGTGCGACCGGATTATTTGGAGGCACTGCTTATGATTTTTATGTTTATGCATTAAACAATAATTGTACTGGTGGGCCACTGTACAGTACACCAGGCATAAATGGAACAGCTTCAACTCTTAGTTGTGCCGGGTTATCAGGTATTATTCCTGTTGGTCCTACCGCCCCTCCATCACCGGCAGGGTTCCCATCCCTTACAAGCGCATTGGCTTATTTAACAAGCAATGGATTGGCGGCATCAACCTATCTTGAGTTGCAAAGTAATTACCTGAGTTCAGCCGAACCTTCTTTCCCGATTACAATCGGAACATACCCATGTATATCTCCTTTTAAAACTTTAACCATCAGACCTGCTACCGGGGCAAACGGACTTGTAATTACCGGAGCAAACGCAGGACCAACAATTGATTTTAACGGAGCCATGTACGTAACAATTGATGGAACTCCGGGAGGTACATCAGGAGCACCTTCACTGGCAGTTACAGCGGCTGGTTCAAATAACGCAACACTTTTAAATATAGCAAATACAAACGCAACGGGAAGTGCCATCAGGTTTACTAACAGTGCTGGAATAGATACGGTTAAATATTGCGACTTACAGGGACAAAACACAATTAACGCGAACGTGCCAGCTACAATTGCAGGGGTCATATACTTTGAAAACATTGGTGTTAACGGGAATGATAATATTATAGTTGACCATTGTAACATTCACTCTACAACAGCTGCTGCATTTCCTTCTATAGGAATTTATTCACAGGGAACAAATATCACTACAGGATATTCTGTGACCTCAAATGATAACAATATCATCACCAACAATAATATTTATGATTTTTCAAGTACAACTACAAACGCTGCTGGTCTTGAACTTAACTTTGGTAATAACGCTTGGACAATTACTGGCAATAGTTTTTTCCAAACAGCAAGTCGTAGTGTTGCAAACACTTTTTATAACCGGGCTATATGGCTTATACCTTTCCGCAATGCGGGCAACGTAGGTAATGGATTCAATGTAAGCTCGAATTATATTGGTGGAAGCCAGCCACTTTGCGCAGGAACTCCTTATACATTGACTACTGCGGGTTTCTTTGAAGGTATAAGGTTAGAGACCACGGATATCAGCTCAGCCTCTCCGGTGCCAACATCTATTCAAGGCAATACAATCAGAAACTTTAATATTACTACAACAATTACAGGTGACCCATTTCATGGCGCTGTTGTTTTTGCAGGAGCAGGTAACGTCAATATCGGTACAATTTCCGGAAACACTTTTGGGTCGGCAACTGCAACAGGTGATATCACTATTAATGCCGGTAGCGGAGCTCATACTATCATTACAGGGGTTTTAGGTGGAGGAAGCGCCACCACAATTTATAACATCAATAATAATATTATTGGTGGAATAACAATGGCAGTGACCAATCCCGCAAATTTCTCTGGGATTTTTGTTAATCAATTATGTGTAATCAATATAAATAATAATAAAATTGGCAGCGAAACCGTGCTTAATAGTATTAACGCTTTGAATGCAAGTACCACGACTCAGTTTGTGAGGGCTATTAGCATTCAAAATAGTAATGCAAATAATCTTGCAATTACCAATAATATCATTTCTAATCTAAACAATGCAACAACTTCTACAACAAGTGGCGCCCAGGTTGCAGGTATTATTCAGGCCGGAACTACTACATTGGTACAATCTATTTCAGGTAACATAATCAAGAACTTAACTTGTGCATCTGCGTCCACAGCTACTGGAATTAACGTTGCTGTTCTTGGAATTGG
>JBDTRM010000062.1:0-2860 GCA_039931675.1 Bacteroidia bacterium
GTCATTCAGGAAGAAACTTGTTAACGGTTACAGCGAATCGTGTTTTGAAATAATAATCCTACTAAATATCCCGACAGGTTTCCTCCTGAATGACGACAATTAACAATTTACTCCGCAACTTTTTTCCCAAACATCATCATATCATTCACTACAATTTCAGTGATGTATTTTTTCACGCCTTCTTTATCTGTGTAATTACGTTGAGTGAGGCGACCTTCAATTGCCACTTCATTGCCCTTGGTAAAATTCTTTGCAGCAAACTCTGCGCTCTTGCCCCATGCTACACAAGTATGCCATGTAGTGTCAGTTACTTTTTCACCTTTTTGATTGGTGTACGATTCGTTTGTAGCCAATGTGATGCGTGCTACTTTTGTTCCTTTTTCAAATTCTTTTACTTCAGGATTTGTGCCGAGGTGTCCGATTAAACGAACGCTGTTTCTTAATGAGTTCATTGTGTTTTGTGTTTTAAATTATTTATGAATGAATTTTGTTTTTGTCTGAATCAATTAGTTTCGATTTGACGGTGCAAAGAAATGGTGACTCCAAAACCGAAGTCGGAGTTTTTCCGTTTACTTCTGAAAAAAAGCGTTTACAGCCGGTTGCATACGGATAATGGTTTGCTGATTTTGTCCACAATTACATACTTAATTCCAAACAAAATGAAACTGATAAAACTTACCCTGACGCTTGCTCTATAGATGTTTGCGCACTTTATCCTTCATGCAAAAAGCAACTCTCCCAATAAGCAATCACCAATCTTTATGTTGCGTTTTCAAAAGACATTAGATTGAAAAAAATTTTTGTTTTTTCACGTATCACGTATTCGATTCCTGCTTACATGAAATATTTTGACGGTGCAAAAACAAAATTTGTGATCGCTCAATCAGGATGTTTCAATCATGCCCAATAGGAATTTATAAAAGAATCGAAAGAGATAATGCCTGGCTTAATATTGGCTACCGCCTTTTTGATAAATTGTGCGTTATCAGTTTTGTTTCTTTCTGAATTAAGAATAATTTAAAATGCATGAAAAAGTTTTTGTGTTTCAGCATAATCAGCCTGATACTTGAAATATCAACTTACGCTCAGCAGGATTATAAGTATGAATATAAATTCCGGTTAAAAAAACAACCGTCCGTTTATGCGTTTGAACATTTGAGCGATACCATATTTGAGGTAGCATTTATTGTTACTGATTTAAAAGGACGTGCAATGCCTTTTGCGATCATTAAAATAAAAAGCACTTATATTGATACAGTGCTCCAAACTGATTTGAATGGAGCATCATCTTTTTCGAAAATAACAGGACAAGTTCAAATTAAAATATCTTCAGTTGGGTTTTCAACTTTCACAATTGTAACAACAAAAATGGATTCAGGTGCAATGATTTTGAAATGCCGGTTAGGTGAAAATCATTCTTCAGCCATTGGACATTTACATTCAAAAAGAAAACTTTCCCGGACAGAGATTAGTAGAATTGTTAAAGATTTAACAGAAGAAGAGCAAGACAACGAATTTTTTAAAAATAAAACATGTTATATTGACTGGGAAATTTAATCACAAGATTAGTTGAAAACCATAAACCCTTACCAGTTTAATCCATATTATGAAAAACATTCTGCATATCATCATCTTCAATTTTATCTATCATCAGTTATACTTCTGATTCGTATTTGAGAGAGAGAGAATTCCAATGCATTTCATGCGGGGCTTAAATCATTATGCAAAATATGTTTTCTCAAAATGCAAATTTCATATTTCACATAATGAGATATATTGAGGAAGTTATTTCACAATAATTACTTCTGTACGATGACGGTGATGCCACCAGTGATGACGCGGAGCAGGTTTACCTGCTACAACTGTTGTTCTGCATGAGGATTCAATAAGCATAAATGCCGCTGCCGCTATAATTAACAATTTGCGTTTCATATATATTATTTTTTAACTGATATATAAAATGCAATTACTGTGCGGGGAAATTAATGAGGAAAGATGTGCCGATTTTAAAAACTCGTTATGCACGCGATACAATCGCGCGCAAGGCAGAGGAAAGATGTGCCGATTTTAAAAGCTCGTTATACACGCGATACAATCGCGCGCAAGTGAATCGTAAAGCGAAAACCGCAAACTAAGTTAAGCCATATTATGAAAAACATTCTGCACATCTTCATCGTCCTCAATTTTATCTAACATCAGTTGCACTTCTGCTTCCTGTTCGGTGGTAAGCTCAACTGTGTTTAAAGGTTCTCGTAAAAGCTCGGCACTCATAACTTCAATGTTTTTGTCTTCAAGTGCCTTTGCCATTTTACCAAAATCCTCAAATGTTGTGTAGATGTATATGAACTCATCATCTTCCAGTACTTCATTGGCGCCAAAGTCAATCAACTCTAATTCCAACTCTTCAACATTATAATTTCCTTTTGCAAATTTGAAAACACCTTTGCGCTCAAACATAAAAGCTACTGAACCTTGAGTGCCAAGCGCACCATTGGAACGGTTGAAATACATGCGAAGGTTTGCCACGGTGCGTGTAAAATTATCGGTAGCTGTTTCAATGAGCACTGCCACTCCATAAGGAGCATAACCTTCATACACTATCTCTTCAAAATCTTTCATCTCTTTTGAAACTGCACGCTTTATGGCATTGTCAACACGATCCTTGGGCATGTTAACTCCTTTTGCATTTTGCATAGCCTGCCGCAAACGCGGATTGCCTTCGGGATGCGGCCCGCCTTGCTTTACAGCTATTGCAATTTCTTTACCGATGCGCGTAAACATTCGCGCCATCTTTAAATATCGCGCAAACATTTTATGCTTTCGCTTTTCAAATACACGTCCCATATTTCGTTTGAAGTTT
>JBDTRM010000063.1:0-2559 GCA_039931675.1 Bacteroidia bacterium
GAAAAGCCCCATGTTGCAACTGTGTAGGGGGGCTTTGCAGCTACTCGTCTTATTGCTATCCCGAGTTACTTTCTTCATTACCCCGTTCCCTTGTCACTTCGTCACGTTTAACTCCAAGTTTCTCAGCAGTAACAATCATTAAAGCAAAAGCTTCATCGTAGTCGTTTTTAATTTCTCCATCTAAAATTGCTTCACGAATTGCTGTTTTAATTTCTCCTACAACACGCGATGGTTTCAGGTTAAATGTTTCCATAATGATTTCACCAGTGATAGGAGGTTGCCAGTTTCGCATCTTGTCTTTTTCTTCAACCTCCACTAATTTTTGTTTTACCAATTCATAATTATTCAAAAAGCGTTTCACCTTCATTTCGTTTTTTGAAGTGATGTCGGCAGTGCATAATTTCATCAGCGATTCAATATCATCACCCGCATCAAAAAGTAATCTGCGAACTGCTGAGTCGGTAACAATTTCTTGCGCAAGCACAATTGGACGCAAATGCAGCAACACCATTTTCTGAACAAATTTTACATGTTCATTCAGCGGAAGTTTAAGTTGCTTGAAAATATCGGGCACCATACGCGCACCTTTATCTTCATGCCCGTGAAAAGTCCATCCATGACCCGGTTCGAATCTTTTGGTGGGAGGTTTTGCAATATCATGCAATATTGCAGCCCAACGCAACCACAAGTCATCACTTGTTTTGCAAAGATTATCCAACACCTGCAGCGTATGATAAAAATTATCCTTATGACCTTTGCCATCAATAAAATCAACACCCTGCAAAGCCACCATTTGTGGAAAAATAGTTTTAAGCAAACCAGTATCGAACAATAATTTAAAACCAACAGAAGGTATTCGCGCCAGAATTATTTTATTCAGTTCATCTGTTATGCGTTCCTGCGAAACAATTTTTATACGCTCTGCATTTTTGATGATTGAATTGTATGATTGCTTTTCAATCGTAAAATTCAATTGCGTTGCAAAGCGTATGGCACGCATCATCCTAAGCGGATCATCTGAATAAGTAATATCAGGATCGAGCGGAGTGCGCAGAATTTTATTTTCAAGATCAGTTAATCCTTCAAAAGGATCAATTAGTTCGCCAAAATTTTCACTGTTCAATGCAATAGCCAAGGCATTAATAGTAAAATCTCTTCTTTGCTGATCATCAGCAATTGAACCACCAATTACTTCAGGCTTTCGCGAATGAGTTTGATAGGATTCTTTTCGTGCACCCACAAACTCAATATCGTAATCATGAAATTTTATTTGCGCTGTACCAAAAGTTTTGAAAACATTTACATGATATTCATTGCCTAATTTTTTTGCAACAGCTTTCGCCAAAGCAATACCATCGCCTTCGCAAACAATGTCAATATCTTTGCAATCGCGATGCAATAATAAATCGCGAACCCAGCCCCCTATTACATATACTGGCATTCCATCACGTGCAGCGCATTGGCTTACAATGTCAAAAACGGGATGCGTAAGAAATTGTTTAAGATTCATTTTTATTTATGGCGGGCGAAGATAATATTCGGTTTTTAGTTTTAATTTTCAACCATCACAATGGTGACTTACCATAAACCAAAACTAAAAACTAAAAAACCAAAACGATTAACCATTAACTCAAAACTATTTTACATTCGTCACTTAAATTTTTTGCATGACTTCACCTTACAAGAATATCATTTTCGATTTAGACGGAACCATCAGCGACTCACGTCTTGGAATTTATAATGCTTTAAAATATTCATTGCATGAAATGAAAGTTGAAATAGCTGATGATTATGATTTATCAGGGTTTATCGGACCTCCTATTTATGATTGTTACAAAGAGCACTTTTTTAGTTTAGACAATGATATTAATACTGCAATAAAACATTTCAGAAAATATTATGCCGAAACCGGTTGGGCTGAAAATGAGATGTATGAAGGCATGTATGACTTGCTATCATATCTCTATATTGAAGGTTATAAATTATTTGTGGCTACCAATAAACCACAGGTGTTTACAGATTTGATTATGAAAAATTTTGGAATCACAGATTTTTTTAAATTAGTAAAAGGTGTTGACATTGACAATCATCATCACACTAAAGCCGAATTAATCAAAGAAATCTTGGAAAGTGATGAAGGCATAGATGCAAAGAATACTGTAATGATTGGTGACAGCAAATGGGATATTTTTGCAGCAGATTATCATCAAATAAAAACAATAGGAGTCAGCTGGGGTTTTGGTGGAACAAAAAAAGAATTGGAAAGCTATGGGACGCTTAAAGTGGCTGATACTGTTGATGAACTGCGAACCTTTTTATTATCCTGAAAGAGTTTACTGATAGGATTAAAATTTAACCGTGCCGTAAAGTCCACCATATATCAAAGAATTATAAGTTCCGAAAGGCTGCCAGGCAGCTTTAAAGCCAATGCCAAAATGCTCAGAAACTTTACCTTCAATAAGCAGGTTTATAGTAGCGCCATTTGATTTATTATTATTCTGATAGTTTTCCTGACTTCGCTAATAAAAACGGTTAAGGCAAAGAAAATCAACAGGTTAC
>JBDTRM010000064.1:0-66723 GCA_039931675.1 Bacteroidia bacterium
CCGCAGCATTGCAGGCTATAAGCGTTACATCAAAGCTGCCATAATTACTGTAACAAATGTTGGTTGGGTTTTGCATTGTGCTTGTTGTACTATCAGCACCGGGGAAAAACCATTGCCATGAGGTTGGATTGTTGGTGCTGAGGTCGAAGAAATCAACACATTGCTTTTCGCAGAGGTTCGTATCAGTTGAAGATAAATTTATTGTTGGAGGGTTGCATGGATTCGTAGTAAGCACAACCGTATCTGTAGCCAAACATCCATTATCAGTAACAGTTACAATATAAGTACCTGCAGTAGTGGCCGTTAAAACTGAATTTGTTGTTCCATCTTGCCACAGGTAAGAGATGTTCCCCGTATCAGCATTAAGCAAATAAGATGAACCTACACAAAAGGAGGTATCGCTGCCTAGATTAACAGTTGGCAATGCATAAATGGTTACAGAAATAATTGTTGTATCATTAGCTGAGGCATAATTTTTAATAACCTGTACCATATAAATTCCCGGCAAATAAAAATAATGAGAAGGGTTAAGGAGGTTTGAATAATTATTAACCCCTGAAGCTGTATCACCAAAAGTCCATTGTGCACTTATGAGATTGCTATTTGCAGGCAACGAAAAAGTCGTTGTATCATTCAAGCAAGTGTTTTGATAATTGACTGGGCGATAAGTATTCGAAATGAAATTTGGAAGTCCTGAGTAATTATAACCTGTTCCTAAAAACACTCCACTATCTGAGGCGTTACATAAGCTTCCAATTGAATCAGGATTATTTATTACCCCCAGCCAGTTCGTGCCATCAATTGCAAAATAAATTTTTCCATCAGATGCCAACTGAAGTGCTGCTCCAGATATTGTGGAATGAATTATCGTTGCTGAGCCGACAATTGCAATTGGAGAGCCTGCATTCATATTGAACTGATAGATATCAGAGCTTATAATACCATTACCAACAGTAAGATATAAAGTGGAACCTGTAGGTGAAAACTCTACACCATAAGACCAAAATAGAGAAGGTAAAGTAAAAGTAACGGGATTAGAAAAAACTCCTGTTGATTTGTCAAAATCGAGAATGTCCATATGAGGAACTGAATCCCCAAGTGCTAATGCGACCTTTTCCCCTGAAGGAGAGAATTTCATGTAGCCTGCAGGTGAGTAGGTGCTAAAAACACTACCTGTATTAGAAATAACTGGTGAACTAATACCTGTTGAAGTAATTAAATAAGTGTAAAATGCATTATTATTTCCTCCATGTACAACAACCCATATATCATGCCCATTGGAGTGATAGGTAGCGGCAAGTTTTTCACGAAAATTTCCTGAAAGAATGGTTGTGTTTTTATTAATGATATCACCATAGCCACTATCAAGTGTTATATCAACAATTGAATATTTGAAGTCAAGAGGTCCTCCAATTTGAGGAACAGTAAAAATGTAATATACATTTGGGTTGCCGGGTTTGGGAACAATGAGTGCAGATTGGGTTGAAGAAATTCCTCCTGATAGTCCAGTTCCATTTGGCATAGCAACATGTAACCTATTAAATACTGTAATACCGTCAGTATAAAACAAAAGATTACCCGCTTTATTACACATTGTTGCACACCCTTCCCATGTGTCGAGCATTCCATTACTTAATGCTAAAGGACTTCCAGTATTAAAATCAACTCCGGCATGGTAACCAAAATACCAAATGTTTCCTTGCTTATTTTGCGCACGCAGTACCCCGCAACTCATCCCAAACAAAAACAGGAGCCCAATCACTTTTAACCTTTGCCGTATAGGTAGATGTTTTTTCATGTGTTGTATAATGATTTAGTGGATAATAACCTTCCCCCGATAAACCTTACCTCCATTAACTACTTCAACCATGTAAAGCCCTTTTGCAGTACCATCCATATTTACATCAACAACTTGTTGCCCTTTGCCAATTGCCCCTTGCTTATTAAAAATGGTTTGACCAAGAGGGTTAGTAATGCGAAGTGAAAAATCTTTGGTAATGGATGAGGTTAGGGTAATTGTAAAAGTGCCATTGTTAGGATTTGGTGTAATAACACACCCCCGGCCCCTCTCGAGAGGGGAGTTGATGCCGGTAATAATAATCGTATTACTTGCCCCTTCGCAGCCTGTTGTATCTGTTACGATAACATAATAGCTGCCGCCTTGTGTTGGTATGTAGTAATAGTTATTCGCTCCTGCTATGATGCCGCTATCAACACTCCACCACTGATACGCAACACCGGGTGATGAAAACAACGTATCGTTTGATTGTATAATAGTTGGTGTGGGAGCAGGGTACTCATTAATAAAACCCGGCAGCACCAGCGTATCGCAACCCGCAGCATTGCAGGCTATAAGCGTTACATCAAAGCTTCCGTAAGTATTGTAACAAATGTTAGTTGGGTTTTGCTCTGCGCTTGTTAGACTATCCGAACCCGGAAAAAACCATTGCCATGAAGTTGGGTTATTCGTGCTTAGGTCATAAAAGTTAATGCAGTGCTTGTCGCAGAAAGAAGTGTCGCTGCTCATTAAATTAATTACCGGTGCAGTGGTAGTTTCGCACCTGTATTTTGATAAAAAAAATTGTTCATCTCCGTTGTTATTTAAATATAAAGTATCATTTCCTACAATAAATGGTGTTGTAAAAAAGTCGCCACCTATATAAGCATTTCCTGAATTATCAGCAGCAATTCCGCTAAAATCATCGCCACCGCTCTGCAATGATGAAGCACATAGAACACTTCCGCCTGAATCATATTTTACAATAAACATCGGGTCTTTTCCACCTGGAGGAAAGGGTAAAGTATATGAGCCAAAAGTAATAGCAAAATATTGATTTGCACCCCGGTCATATCCGCCCGATATATAAATATTATTTGAATTGTCGGTTGCTATACCAAAACCGCAATCATCGCCTCCTCCCGAACCTTTGTTTGCCCAAAGTTCATTGCCGGAGGTATCATATTTAACGACAAAAACATCACCGTTACCTTGATTCGCATTTTGAAGAGTAAATTGTCCAAAAGATATACTGTCACAATACATAAAATCACCCGTTATATAACTATTACCTGAAAAATCGGTAGCAACAGCAATTCCATAGGCACTGCCAATATTTAGAGAACTCTTTGCCCATAATACATTCCCAAAAGGATTATATTTTACAAGAAAAACTAAATCTGCCCCGGGATTAGGATTGTTTAAAATACAGGAGCCGAAGGAGACAGAAGGAGAGCTAAAAGAACCCGTTATATATGCATTACCAAAAATATCAGCAGCCACTCCTTTTGTGCTAAGCGCGTTTGTTCCTGTTGCACTTTTAGCCCAAAGTACATTTCCCGAATTGTCATACTTTGCAATAAAAATTGCGTCACCGCTTCCCTTTGTTAAAGTGGTGGAGCCAAATGTTATAGCAGGCGAATCAAAAATTCCGGCTATATAAACATTTCCTGATGCATCACAGCTAACGCTATAACCAATATCAGTAAATGCACCTCCTGCGCTTCGCGCCCAAAGCGCATTTCCGGCAGTATCATATTTAATAAGAATTACATCTTGTGAACCATTAGTATTTAGCGTATCAGCGCCTAAAACAAGGGCTGAAGACTGAAAAAATCCGGTCGCATATATATTTCCGGGAACATCGGTTGCAATGCTGAAACAAACATCCGGAGAAGTACCGCCTGAATTTTTTGCCCAAAGTAAATTGCCTGAAGAATTGTATTTTGCAATAATAATATCCTGCTGTCCATTAGTTATAAGTGTATTTGTTCCAAAAATTATTGAATCAGATTGCATAAATCCGCCTATAAAAGCATTTCCAAATGTGTCTGTAGCAGCGCACCATCCTTCATTGATTCCATTTCCTGATGAACCTTTTGTCCAAAGCCAGGACGGTGTTTGTCCGTGGGCAATTGTCAAAGAGAAAAAAGTTGTGAAGAGGAGTAAATATTTTTTCATGTTTTTCTTTTGCAATTTATAATCAGTTGTGTTTACTGCTTAATAATTTTCTTCGCCACCATTTCGCCATCAACAATTACTTCCAGAAAATAAATTCCATTTTCAAGAAAACTTAAATCAAGAGTTTTGCTGAAATGGCTGCTTAAATTTTTTTCTTCCTTAATAAAAACAGTTTGACCTAATAAGTTTTTGATTTGGAAAGTTGCATGTTTAATATTTTGTTGAGATGTTATGCCAATTGTTATTAGTGAATTAAACGGATTTGGAATGATGGATAATTGTCCATTGCCTATTGCCCATTGATTAATTCCTGCAAAGGAAACCGTAATCACATTTGAACTGCCTGCACATCCGATTGTATCAGTAACTATAACATAATAATCTCCGCCTGTTGTTGGTATGTAGTAACTGTTAGTTGCACCTGCAATAATTCCTGTGCTTACATTCCACCATTGATAAGCAACACCGGGTGATGAAAACAAAGTATCGTTTGATTGTGTAATGATTGGTGTTGGAGCCGGGTACTCATTAATAAAATTTGTAAGCACCAGCGTATCACAACCCGCGGGATTGCAGGCAATAAGCGTTACATCAAAGCTGCCGTAATTGTTGTAGCAAATGTTGGTAGGGTTTTGCAATGTGCTTGTAGTACTATCAGCACCCGGAAAAAACCATTGCCATGAAGTTGGGTTGTTGGTGCTGAGGTCATAAAAGTCTATGCATTGCTTTTCGCAGAACGTGGAGTCGGAACTTGATATTCCTGTAATTATTCCTGTAATGCAATTATAGATTGAATTAGAATAATCATAAGAGTCAATAAAATTAGGAAGCCCAAAACTGGCGGTCTTTCCATTCAGATAAACAGCGCTGTCTAAATAATTGCAGCTTAATCCTAAATTGTTTGGCAAATTGATTGCGCCAAGATAGGTGCTTGGGTTGCCACGTGCGACATATATTTTTCCATCTGTCATCAATTGAAGCGCCAAATAATTGTTACCCTGAATTGCAACGGGTGTTCTTGAAGCTTTTACTGAATCAGGATTTCCACTTCCGGCATTTAAATCATATTGATAAATATTGTAATCATTTAGATTCCCTGCTATATAAAGTTTGGAATTGTCCGGTGAAAATGAAACACCGTAGTAATTATAAACTGAATCTGTCTGGATATTTACACAGTTACTGACAATTCCTGTGCTTTTATCAAAATCAAAATATTCAGCAATGCAGTAGCCGTTTGTACTTACACAGCAAAGTTTTTGTCCGTTGGGTGAAGCTTTTAAATACCCGATTGCATAACCGGTAATATTAGGGTTTGAATTAAGAGGGTGTCTTGAACCCACATGTGAAATTACGGTATCAATTAATCCTGCCGCAGATAAATGATAAGAATAAAAAGCATCGGAATAATATTTATGCACTATTATCCAATAGTCGGTTCCATTAGCGTGCCTTATAGCGGTTAATTTTTCAGCAACTGTGTCAAGTATTAAAATGTTTTTTTGATTTGTAATTACATCTCCTGACCCACCGTCAAGACAAATATCAACCATAGAATATCTGAAACCATATTGGAGGTCTTGATAATAAAAATCGCTTGTAGTAAAAACATAGAAGTAACGGCTGCTTCCGGGTTGAGGAACAATTAATGCGGATTGAGTAGAAGAAAAATTTCCAAGTAAGCTGTCTCCGTTGGGCATTACCAGGTGATTCTTATTCCACACTTTTGTTCCATTTGTATAAAACAATAATGCTCCTGAACTGTCGGAAATTACTGCCGTTCCTTCAATAACAAGGCTGTTAATGTCGGGAGAATATGTTTGTCCGTTTGTTAAAGCAACAGGAGAGCCACTATTAAAATCTATTCCGGCATGGTCACCAAAATACCAAATGTTTCCTTGCTTATTTTGCGCATGAAGCACCCCGCAACTCATCCCAAACAAAAACAAGAGTCCAATCACTTTTAACCTTTGCCGTATAGGTACATGCAATTTCATGCGTTGTGTTTTATGAGGTGAAGCTATTAAAAAAACTCAACCACAAGCAAAAAAAAACTCCGCCCAAAACCATGGGGCGGAGCACTAACATTATTCAAGTGACTTTGTACGTATGGTTGGTGTTTTTTTCACCAACCATTGACAACGCCTGCTCCGGGTGGTTGGTGAAAAAAAACACCAACCACAAGCATAATTGACTTTTCAAATTTCTTTAGAGCAAATTCAATCAATCTTATCATATCATTGTACATAAAATCATATAAATCATAAAAATCAAGAAAATCATAGTTCAGACATTTTTCTCCATATTTACAAAATCAAATTCTCTAAAAACAAACCTCAGCATGAAATCAAAACTTACCTTATCCATCATCCTCTTCTCACTGTTTTTTATTTATGAAAAAGGAAACGCGCAGTCACCTGCCTGGCTATGGGCGAAATCAGCAGGTGGTACTTCCGGTGATTATGGCATTGACATTACCACCGATGTAAGCGGAAATGTGCTGGTAACAGGTGGCTTTGAAAGTTATTCCATTACTTTTGGAACAACCACTTTAACCAATGTGGGTACTTATGGTGATATTCTTCTTGTAAAATACAATGCTTCGGGTAATGTCGTGTGGGCGAAATCAGCAGGAGGAACTTCCGATGATAAGGCCTATGGCATTTGCACCGATGCGAATGGAAATGTACTGGTAACAGGTTCCTTTGCAAGCTCTTCCATCACTTTCGGAACAACTACTTTAACCAATGTGAGTGGTTCTGATATTTTTATTGTAAAATACGATGCTTCGGGAAATGTCCTGTGGGCAAAATCAGCAGGTGGAACTTCCGTTGATTATGGCTTTAGTATTTCTACCGATGCCAACGGAAATGTACTGGTAACAGGCATGTTTACTAGTACTTCCATCACTTTCGGAACAACTACTTTAACCAATCTGGGCATCAGTAATATTTTTGTTGCAAAATACAATGCTTCGGGAAGTGTCCTCTGGGCAAAATCAGCAGCCGGAACTTCCAATAATGTTGGTGGCAGAGGAATTTCCACCGATGCAAGCGGAAATGTGCTGGTAACTGGTAAATTTAAAAGTGCTTCCATCGCTTTTGGAACAATTACTTTAAACAATACAGGTGGTGAAGATTTTTTTATTGTAAAATATGATGCTTCGGGCAATGTGCTCTGGGCCAAATCTGCAGTTGGAGCTTCCGATGATTATGGCGCTGGCATTTCTACCGATGCAAGCGGAAATGTGATGGCAACAGGTTCTTTTGATAGTTTTTCCATCACTTTCGGCACAACTACTTTAACCAATACAAGTCTGAGCAAAGCGGATATATTTATTGTAAAATACGATCCTTCGGGCAATGTCCAGTGGGATCAATTAGCGGGTGGAACTTTCCATGACTATGGCTATAGCATTTCTACCGATGCAAGCGGAAATTTACTGGTAACTGGTTCCTTTGCTAGTCCTGCCATCACTTTCGGAACAACTACTTTAACCAATGCAGGAAGCGATGATATTTTTGTTGTAAAATACGATGGTTCGGGAAATGTCCTTTGGGCGAAATCCGCAGGGGGAATTTTCTTAGATGAAGTCACTGCCATTTGCACTGATGCAAGCGGAAATGCGGTGTTAACAGGTTACCTTGAAAGTGATTCCATCACTTTCGGAACAACTACCGTAACTAATGCAGGTCCTTTTGATATTTTTGTAGCGAAGTTAGACAACACCACCGGCATAGCAGATGTTTTCACTCAGCCCGGCATAAGCATTTTTCCTAACCCGTCCAATGGACAATTTAAAATTACAAGTTCATTCAACATTGATGAAATAAAAATCACAAACCTGCCGGGGCAAATTATCTATCAAACTAAACCCAAACAAAATAATATTTCATTGCAGCTTGATGAGGCAGGAATTTATTTCATCCAAATAACAACGAACAAACAAACCATCACTAAAAAATTAATTGTATGCAAGTAGCAGGCAGTGCGTTATTCAGATAACCTGTGCATGGTTGGCGTCCCCCGCCAACCATTTTTGCGTTGGTTTTTTCAATATCATATCATTATACTGAAATAGTTGGCGGGGACAGGCTGACCGAGAATTATTTTTGATGCCCTGAGAATCGCTTATATGAAAATTTTCACAGACCCCTGTCCACATAAATTATGCATAGCATCGAATTCTCGGTCAGCCTGGGGACACCAACCATGTGCAGAAGAGATTTCTGATGTTGATAATTTACGCTATTGCAACTGCCCTTAGCCTTGCGTGAATAAATTGTTAAAAATTTACAAACTTTTTTTTGTGCGAATGAGGTAAATCTTAAATTTGCGCGACTTTTAAAAAATTACATTCCTTTGACAAGTAATTAACGTGTTGAAAATAAAATAGTTAATCTATGCAAATTGCAAAGTTTGATCGCAACCTCCGCTCCCTTACAATAGCCTTTTTATTATTCCTCTTTTCTTTCAACCCTGGTTTTGCCCAGGATGGTGCAGCTTTATTTGATGCCAATTGCAAAAGCTGTCACAGCCCTGGTGCCGACAAAGTAGTGGGTCCCGGATTGAAAGACATTGAAAAAAGACGCAACCGCGATTGGATTCATACATGGGTCAAAAATTCGGGCGCTGTTATAAAAAGTGGTGATGATTATGGGGTAAAGCTTTTTGAATCTTACAACAAAACTCAGATGCCGGCTCAAAATCTGAGCGTGGTTGAAATAGATGCTGTGCTTGATTATATTAAAGCGTATGTTCCCAAGGTTACTGGTCCGCCTCCACCACCACCTGGAACCGAACCTGCCGAAAAAGGTTTTCCATGGGGATTGCTTGTTGTCGTTTTTGTATTGATCATTCTTGCAGGCGCTTTTGCACGTGTGCAAAAAGGTTTGGATAAAGTAATTCGCGAAAAAGAAGGGATTCCGCAGCCTGTAGCCTACAAAGGAAAAGAAGCAGCAAAAATATGGGCACGGAACAATAAGAAATTAATAGCCATTCTGCTTTTATTATTTACCCTTTGGGGAAGCGTGGATGGTTGGTATGCTTTAAAAGGGATTGGAGTAACGCAAGGTTATAAGCCCGATCAGCCTATTAATTTTTCTCATAAAATTCATGCAGGCGATAATGGCATTGCATGTTTGTATTGCCATTCAGGCGCTGAAAAAAGCCGTCATGCCAATATCCCTTCAGTTAATGTATGTATGAATTGTCATAAATACATCAAGCAAGGCCCCGTAACAGGCAAGGAAGAAATTGCAAAAATATATGCCGCAGTTGGCTGGGATGGCTCTAATTATACAGGTAAGCAAATGCCCGTGCAATGGGTTAGGGTTCATAATTTACCTGACCTGGCTTATTTCAATCACTCTCAGCACGTGAAGGTTGGTAAAATTGAATGTCAGAAATGTCATGGCGAAGTTCAAACTATGGATGTGGTAAAACAAGATCAGCCGCTTACTATGGGATGGTGCATTGAATGTCACCGAACCACTGAAGTGAAAATGGAAGGCAACGGATATTACACACAGTTACACGAAACCCTGAAACACAAGTACGGTGAAAATGCAAAAATAACCGTTGACAAAATGGGTGGAATAGAATGTGCACGCTGTCATTATTAGAAATTAGAAATTATGAATAATGAATTTTGAATATAGAATGATGAATTGAAAAACAATAAAAAATAAATGGAAATTGAATTAAGAAAAGGCAGCACAAACTTCAACATTCATTATTCAACATTCATCATTCGACATTATTAAAAAAATTATGGAAAAAAAATACTGGAAGGGAGTAGAAGAACTTAATAACAGTCCTGAGTTTTTAAAACACCGGAATAATGAGTTTACTGAGCATCTTCCTATTGAGGAATCCTTAGGAATTAAAGCATCCTCAATAACAGAAAGCACACGCAGAGATTTTTTAAAATTCTTAGGGTTCGGGGTAGCAGCAGCATCACTGGCAGCTTGCGAAACACCTATCCGCAAAACGCTTCCTTATGTTATAAAACCTGAAGATGTAATTCCCGGTGTTCCAAATTTTTACGCCTCCACTTTTTCTGATGGTCACGATTATGCAAGCATACTTGTAAAAACACGCGAAGGCCGCCCCATTAAAATTGAACCTAATGACCTTTCTCCCATTTCAGGTAAAGGTGTAAGTGCACGTGTTCAGGCTTCGGTTTTAGGATTGTATGACAATGCACGAACTAAAAAATTCTTGATCAATGGCATGCCAGCCTCAAAGGATACACTTGATAAAGAAGTAAAAAGCAAGTTGGCTGATATTGCAGGGCGTGGTGGCAATATCCGGATTCTATCTTCAACTATTTTATCTCCATCAACCAAAAAAGTTATTGCTGATTTCACTGCAAAATATCCAACCACCAAACACATTACTTACGATGCCATTTCTAATTATGGAATGTTGAAAGCCAATGAGCTTTCTTTTGGTAAGGCTGCTCTGCCTTCATATCATTTTGAAAATGCTGATGTAATTGTAAGCATAGGCTGTGATTTTCTTACAAACTGGATTTCACCTATTGAACATGCCGGACAGTATGGCCAAACGCGCAAAGTAAATAAGGATAAAAAAACCATGTCGCGCCATATTCAGATTGAATCAAATCTGAGTTTGACCGGAAGTAATGCTGATGATCGCATCCGCATTCGCCCAAGCGAGCAAGGTGCAACAGTAATAACTTTGTATAATAAAATTGCTGCTAAAGCAGGACAAACAGCATTAAGCGGAGGCAATTCAGCCATGGATGCTATCGCAGGAAAAATTGCTGATGAACTCTGGAATGCTAAAGGAAAAGCATTGGTTGTTTCAGGCTCAAACAATATTAATGAGCAGGTTTTAATCAATGGCATTAATATGATGCTTGGCAGTTATGATAGCACGATTGATCTTGATCGCCATAGTAATATGAAGCAGGGTAATGATGCTGCGTTTGTTGAGTTGGTTAATGAAATGAATGCAGGAAGTGTAGCCGCTTTATTAGTTTACAATTCCAATCCTGCTTATACAGCCCCTAATGCAAAAGCATTTGCCGATGGATTAAAGAAAGTTGAACTTTCACTTTCATTTGCCGATCGCACTGATGAAACGGCTGCTTTATGCAAATACCTTGCACCCGATAATCACTACTTAGAATCATGGAATGATTACGAACCTATAAACGGTTCATATAGTTTATGCCAACCCACCATTCAAAAATTATATGATACACGCCAGGCACAGGAAAGTCTATTAACATGGGCTGATATTCCTGTAGCTTCATTCCACGATTATATTGCTGAACATTGGAAAGGAATGACTCCGGCAGAAATGTCGTTTGATTCATTTTGGACTAAATCATTACAAGAGGGAACTTTGGTTACCAACGCTCCTGCGAAAAGAACATTAAGTTTTGCTGGAAATGTAAATGATGCTGCATCATCTCTTTCAAATCAAAAATCATCAGGTGAAGTTGATATAGTAATTTATGAAAAGACAGGCATAGGAAACGGAAGCCAGGCAAACAATCCCTGGTTACAGGAATTACCTGATCCTGTTTCAAAAGTATGCTGGGATAATTATTTCTGTGTTTCTCCAAAACTCGCTAAAGAGAAATCTTTAGAGCAGGGCAATATGATAGATGTGAAGGTTGGTGATACTACCATCAGCGGACCTGTTTATCTGCAACCTGGCATGGCCGAAAAAACTATTGCCATTGCAATGGGATACGGTCGCACCAATGCAGGAGACGCTGCTAATAATGTTGGAAAAAATGCCTATCCTTTTATCAGTGTTGTTTCTGGAAGCATGCAATATTGGGCATCAGGCGCTTTGAATAAGAGCACTGCTGATGATTATAAAATCTATACAACACAAACCCATCAAACTATGATGGGTCGTGAAATTGTAAAGGAAACCACCTTGGCTGAGTGGCAAAAAAATCCCAAAGCCGGCAATCCTGATGTATTGATTGAAACACCCGAAGGAAAACAAAGACCAAAGGATGTTGACTTATGGGCAACAGAAGCACAACCAGGTTTTGAACGTCCGAATCATGCATGGGGAATGGCAATTGATTTAAATTCATGCATTGGTTGCGGTGCTTGCGTTGTAGCATGTAATGCCGAAAACAATGTAGCCGTTGTTGGTAAAGATGAAATAGGCCGCTCGCGCGAAATGCATTGGATTCGCATTGACCGTTATTACAGTTCAGATGTAACAAAAGAAAACGCTGAAGAAAAGCATTTAGGCCAGTTAAGCATGTATGGTGAAATGGAAAAGCCAACTGTTGAAAATCCTAAAGTGTTTTTCCAGCCCATCATGTGTCAGCATTGTAACCACGCACCTTGCGAAACAGTATGCCCGGTAGTAGCAACCACTCACAGTTCAGACGGTTTAAATATGATGGCTTATAACCGTTGTGTTGGTACCCGTTACTGTGCAAACAACTGCCCTTATAAAGTAAGAAGATTTAACTGGTTTAATTATTCCGAAAGCGCAAAATTCCCATACACCTTATATAGTGAGAGTGAGCGCATGGTTCTAAATCCAGATGTAACAATTCGTTCTCGCGGGGTAATGGAAAAATGCTCTATGTGCATACAGCGAATTCAGTCAGGTAAATTAACTGCTAAGAAAGAAAGTCGCAGGCCTAAAGATGGTGAAATAAAAACAGCTTGTGCTCAGACTTGTCCTACCAATGCAATAGTGTTTGGCGATTATAAAGACTCGTCAAGCCAGATGTTATCAATGTTTAAAGAAGAGCGCTCATATTGGTTGCTCGAAGAATTGGACGTTCAGCCATCGGTATTTTACCAAACAAAAGTTTGGAATCATAAGGCTGAAGAAAGTAAGAAAGAAGAAGTAAAAGCATAAACTTTAATCAGGAATTAAGAATTTAAAATTGTAATAGGTTGTTGTTGGGAGATAGAACTTCAAACCTCAAACCTTAAACCTCAAACAAAATATGTCAATCGTTGAATCAGACCTGAGACCCGTCCTTATTACAGGTGATAAAACAATGCATCAGATCACCGAGGATATTTGCCGGCCTATTGAAGGTAAAGCAAATAAATATTGGTGGATGGCTTTTATAGTAGCAAGTGCAGCACTTACATGGTGGGTAATTTGCCTTTCATATACAATAGGCGTGGGATTAGGCACATGGGGCGAAAATAAAACAGTTGGCTGGGCGTGGGATATCACAAACTTTGTATGGTGGGTGGGTATTGGTCATGCCGGTACGCTTATCTCAGCTATCTTATTATTGTTCCGTCAAAAGTGGAGGCTTTCTATTAACCGTTCGGCAGAAGCGATGACCATCTTTGCCGTTATCTGTGCTGCTTCCTTCATTGTATCTCACATGGGTCGTCCGTGGGTAGCATATTGGTCGTTTCCTTTTGCCAATCAATTTGGTTCATTATGGGTTAACTTCAACTCACCGCTTATTTGGGATGTATTTGCAATCTCAACATACTTCACTGTTTCATTGGTTTTCTGGTATTCAGGTTTGTTACCTGATTTTGCTGTGGTAAGAGACCGCGCAAAAACAAAATCAATGAAATTCTGGTACACGCTTTTATCTTTCGGATGGAGCGGCACAGCGAAAAATTGGCAGCGTTTTGAAGAAATGTCATTGGTGCTTGCAGGACTTTCCGCTCCACTGGTATTATCAGTACACTCAGTAGTATCCATGGACTTTGCTACTTCAATCGTTCCGGGATGGCATACTACAATCTTCCCACCTTACTTTGTTGCAGGTGCTATCTTTTCAGGTTTTGCCATGGTGCAAACCCTTTTGATCATCACCCGCAAGGTTCTTGGTATGGAAGATTATATCACCTTATATCATATTGATATGATGAATAGAATCATTGTATTAACGGGCTCAATAGTGGGAATTGCGTACATGTCAGAGTTTTTTATTGCATGGTATTCAGGTGTAGAATATGAATCTTACGCATTTATTAACCGTGCTACAGGTCCTTATTGGTGGGCTTACTGGAGCATGATGACTTGCAATGTAATTTCTCCCCAGCTTTTCTGGTCGCAGAAATTACGCAGAAATGTAACCTTCACATTCTTTATGTCCATCATTGTAAATATCGGGATGTGGTTTGAACGATTTGTAATTATCGTTACATCGCTTCACCGCGATTATGTTCCATCAAGCTGGGTAATGTATCATCCAACCTGGGTTGAGATGGGTCTTTTTATCGGTTCACTCGGTTTGTTTTTTGTACCATTTTTATTGTTCACACGATTCTTCCCTGTTATTGCTATGAGCGAGTTAAAAACTATATTTCATTCATCCACATCGCAGGTTAAAAGACAACAAAAAGAAGATAAGAAAGGAGAATTAATTAATGGATAGTCCTAAAAGATTTGTTTACGGAATATATAATGATGAGCATACATTACTTCATGCGGTGGAGCATTTGCGTCACGAAGGTATAGATGTTAAAGATGTTGTTTCGCCCTATCCAATACACGGAATGGATGATGCATTGGGGCTTATTCCAACCCGTATTTCTATAGCTTCATTCATGTTTGGAATTACAGGCACTTCATTGGCATTGCTTATGTTATGGTATATGAATATTCATGACTGGCCTATGGATATAGGCGGTAAACCAAGTTTTGCATTGTTTAAAAACATTCCTGATTTTATTCCTGTAACTTTTGAATCAACAGTTTTATTGGCAGCTCACGGCATGGTGATCACATTTTTATTAAGATGTAAAATTTTACCGGGTGTGGAGCCTGAAGTTATTGATCCACGCAGCACCGATGATCATTTTGTAATGAAAGTTCGTGTATGGGAAGATGAGAATGAAAGCAATGTAAGAGCCATGATTAGTAAATCGGGAGCTATAGAAGTAAAAGGTTAATTTATTAAATAACTGAGAAAATATACGATAATGAATTTTCGCAATTTTAAATATTCAATAATCCTTTCGGCATCAGCCGCTGCGGTTTTTTTGAATGCCTGCCGCGATCCTGAAAAATCTCCGGGGTATGAATTTATGCCGGATATGTATCGCGGTCCGGCTCTTGAAACCTATGGTCCGAGTTTGGAAAACGCTGACTCAACTTCTGCCCGTAAACCTGTTGCAGGAACAATACCAAGGGGCTTCACTTACTTTAATTATCCTAATACACCAGAGGGATATGAACTCGCAAGTACGGAAGCACACAATCCTTTATCACAGGATTCGATTAACCTCGCAGAAGGCAAACGTTTATTTGGAATTTATTGCATTAACTGTCATGGTGAAAGTGGAATGGGCGATGGAAGCATCGTATCAGCAGGCAAATTTCCTCCTCCACCTTCCTATTCAAAAGGCAACTCATCGCGAGGCGGCTTAATGAAAGATCTTACTGATGGTAAAATATATCATACGATAACTTACGGTGTAAATATGATGGGTTCGCATGCTTCGCAGATATTACCTGATGATCGTTGGAGAGTGATAATGTACGTTCATCAGCTTCAGCACTTTGGGGAATCAACGACTACAGCAAAGGATTCTACAGCTACCGCAAAAGCAAGTGATGCAACAGCAGCAAAAATGTAATTGGGAGAAAAGAAGAATTGATTTAAAAGTAAAACAAGATAAATTCAACAATTTTATTTGACATAAAAATCGTTTAGTTAAGAATGACATAAAACCTTAGTAGAAAAAATCAATCCGCTCGCGGAAACCTTATTACCTTCTTATAACGTCAATAAGAAGGTAATAAGGTTTAGGAAAGGCGACCATCTTCTCTACTAAGGTTAAAAGAAGATATTACGATTGATGAAACAAATTAAATTATCCCATTAGTAATAAATAAAAAACAGCAGGTTCAAATCTGAAATCATAAATCTGAAATAAAAAGTGGATACAACTATTTCAAATACAAAATACGAATTTACATCCCGTGCAAAAATGGTATGCTTTATACTTATGGCAATTGGTATAGCATCAATAGTAGCGCAGTTTGCAACCGGCTATGAGCAGGTGTGGGCAAACTTGTTACAGATCAACTTTTTCTTTATGGCAATGGGATTATGCGCAACATTTTTTGTGGCTTTTCAATATGTTGCCCGTGCCGGCTGGTCAGTAAATATTATACGCGTACCCGAGGCCATGATGACCTGGCTATGGATAGCAATGCCTTTAATGCTGATTATTATTGTTGGAGGCGGAACGCATATTTATCACTGGATGCACGAAGGAATTACTGAGAAAATGATTAACGGCAATCCAAATCCTGAATATGATTCGATCATTGCCGGTAAATCGGCTTACCTTAACAAGCCTTTCTTTTATTCACGCCTCGTTGCATATCTTCTTATCTGGTGCGGAGCGGCTTTTTATTTGCGTAAGTTTTCCATAGCTGAAGATACCGAAGGAGGAACCACCAATTATTTTAAAGCGACTAAGATTGCAATTTTCTTCATCGTTTTATTTGCAGTTACATCATCCACAGCCGCATGGGATATTATGATGTCAATTGATGTTCATTGGTTTTCTACCATGTATGGATGGTACACTTTTGCAGGAATGTTTATCACTGCATTAACCGCAATGGCCTTATGGTTAGTTTATCTTAAAAGCAAGGGCTATATGGAAGAAGTTACAGAAAGTCATTTGCAGGATGTGGGTAAATTCATGTTTGCATTTTCAATATTCTGGACATACCTCTGGTTTGCGCAATTTATGCTGCAATGGTATGCCAATCTTCCTGAAGAAATTGTTTATTACCGGACCCGTTTCGATTATTATCGCTGGCCATTCTGGATTGCATTCTTCCTTAATTTTATTTTCCCATTCCTGATATTAATGACACGTGATGCAAAGCGTAAATTCTTTGTCATCATATTTGCCGGCACCATTATTTTAATTGGTCACTGGTTAGATAATTTCCTCATGGTAATTCCCGGTGTATTAATTAATCATGGAAGCCACGACTGGCACATAGGAATTTATGAAATAGGAACAACATTGGGTTTTGCAGGTGGATTCATGTACATGGTACACAGCAAGCTTGCAAGTGCTCCTTTATTAAGAAAAAATCATCCCATGCTGGTGGAATCCATGCATCATGCCATATAGGGAAATAGGGAATAGGGAATAGGGGAATAGGGAATTCGTCATTGCGAGGAACGAAGCAATCTCTTGATGGTTAGTAGAATTTGGGGTATCAGTAATTCATATTTAAATTGAAAAATAGTATAACATTAACAGATTGCTTCTCCCGATAGCTATCGGGATCGCAATGACGAAGAAGGAAAAATCGTAAATCGTAAATTGAAAAATATAAAATGACACTGCTTTATTTTTTTGTTGCTGTATTTGGAATTATCGCTCTCGTTAGAATAATGAATATTATTCAACTGAGCGAAAAATTATCTGAAGACTCTGAAGAAGAGCAAATGATTCGCGACAACCCATTGAATGCAATGGGCATGCTTGCATTTATGGTTGTTGGATTGTTTTTGTTTTTTTACATGTGTTGGAAGTATGCGCCTTACATGCTTCCGGAGGCTGCTTCGGTGCATGGTAAAGAAACCGACTTCCTGATGAATGTTAACTTATGGGTACTTATAGTTGTATTTGTAATAACACAGATTGCATTATTTTGGTTTATATGGAAATATAAATTCCGCAGGGGCGAAAGAGGATACTACTATCCTCATAATAATACCATTGAAGTTATCTGGACTGTAGCGCCAACCATTGTACTTGCAGGCTTAATCATTACAGGTTTAAAATCATGGAATGACATAACACAAAGTGTACACAATGATGGTATGAACATCCAGATTTATTGCAAGCAATTTAATTTTACTGCCCGCTATTCAGGCAAGGACAATACACTTGGCGATTCGTACTTTAAAAATATAACTGATGATAATCCGCTCGGTGTGAAAAAGGATCAGGCTGCTATGGATGATATTATTGCTGCTGAGTTACACTTAGTTGTTAATCAACCGGTGATGTTGAAAATTAATTCGCGCGATGTAATCCACTCGGTTTATCTTCCGCATTTCCGCACGCAGATGAATGCAGTGCCGGGTATGACCACTGAGTTTTATTTTGTGCCTACGATTACAACTGCCGACATGCGCAAAAAATTAAATAATCCCAAGTTTGATTATGTATTGCTTTGCAATAAAATTTGCGGAGTATCGCATTATACCATGAATATGAAAGTGGTAGTGGAAGGTCCCACAGAGTTTAAAGGCTGGATAGCGAGTCAAAAGTTAGTGTTTCCGCAGGATTCAGCTACAGCAGCCGTAACGGCTCCGGCTAATGTAAAATCTTTGGCAGTTAAGTAAACACTGTTTGATTATATTTGTTTTAAAATTGTATTGTTCCGTGTAAGAAAATCCCGTAAGGATTTAATGTTTATTAAAAAAATAAAAACATCTTTTGCTTAAAACAGTGAAACCTTAGTAGAAAAAATCAAACGATAATTGTTTTACCTTATTACCTTATTTTAGTGGGAATAAGGTAATAAGGTTTTCAGATGAATGGCGTTATTTTCTACTAAGGTTAATAAGGTTAAAAAGAAAAGTAAGGTTTGTAAATATAAATCTCAAAGACTATAAACCTTTATTAGAAACAAAAATAAACGTCCCGAAATATTTAGATAAAATGGATACGAAAGAAACTTTGCAACATTCACATGAGGAGGCAGGTCATGATGTTGCGCACTCGCATGCTCATCGTCATGAGCACGAGCAAACATTCTGGACAAAATATGTCTTCAGCACCGATCATAAAATAATATCAAAACAGTTTTTGATAACGGCTATTTTCATGGCTTTCCTTGCCATGGGAATGTCAATGATTTTCCGTATGCAATTAGCATGGCCTGATGTGAAACTGCCTTTCCTTGAAAGTATTCTCGGTAAGTGGGGTAAAGATGGCAAGTTAGATCCGGGATTTTATCTTGCCCTTGTAACGATACACGGAACCATCATGGTGTTCTTTGTATTAACAGGCGGACTAAGCGGAACTTTTTCAAACCTGCTGATTCCCTTACAGGTGGGCGCGAGAGATATGGCTTCAGGGTTTCTGAACATGCTTTCATACTGGTTTTTCTTTGCTTCGTGCACAGTTATGTTTTGGTCATTATTTATTGAAAACGGTCCTGCTTCAGCAGGATGGACAATATATCCGCCATTAAGCGCATTACCGCAGGCAATAGGAGGTTCGGGTTTGGGGATGGATATGTGGCTCGTAAGCATGGCGCTGTTTATTATAAGTGCGCTGCTTGGTGGTATTAATTATGTAACAACGGTAATTAACCTGCGCACCAAGGGTATGAGTATGACTCGTTTGCCTTTGACAGTTTGGGCATTTACCATTACAGCTATTCTCGGCATCCTGTCTTTCCCTGTTTTATTTGCAGCGTCTTTACTGTTAATATTCGACAGAACATTTGGTACAAGTTTCTTTCTCTCCGATATTTTTATTGATGGTGCGCCTCTTGAGCATACTGGCGGCAGTCCTATTTTATTCGAACATTTATTCTGGTTTCTCGGTCATCCCGAAGTTTATATTGTATTGTTACCCGCATTGGGATTAGCTTCTGAAGTTATATCCGTAAATTCACGCAAGCCAATCTTTGGTTACAAAGCCATGATTGGCTCTATGATGGTGATAGCATTCCTGTCATTTGTTGTTTGGGGGCACCACATGTTTATGACCGGCATGAATCCTTTCCTCGGTTCGGTTTTCGTGGTTACTACTTTGATGGTGGCCATACCATCTGCCGTTAAGGTGTTCAATTATATTGCAACCTTGTGGCGCGGTAATATTGTATTAACCCCGGCCATGCTTTTTGCTATCGGGTTGGTTTCATTTTTCATCAGCGGTGGTTTAACTGGAATTATCCTGGGAGACTCGGCCTTAGACATAAACATTCATGATACTTATTTTGTGGTAGCTCACTTTCACATTGTAATGGGAGCTTCGGCTATATTTGGTATGTTGGCAGGTGTTTACCATTGGTTTCCGCGTTTGTTTGGCAGGCTGATGAATAAGCGATTGGGATACCTCCACTTCTGGTTTACTATTATAGCGGTTTACGGAGTATTCTTCCCTATGCACTTTATCGGTTTGGCTGGTGTGCCGCGCAGGTATTATGCCAATACTGCTTATGCAGGATTTGATTCGCTCATCAATATTAATGAACTCATTACAGTGTTTGCCCTTGTAGGCGGATTTGCACAATTGGTGTTTGCATTCAACTTTTTCTATTCCATCTTTAAAGGAAAAAAATCTCCACAAAACCCCTGGAAGTCAAACACACTTGAGTGGACTGCACCATTGGAAGACATACATGGCAACTGGCATGGCGAAATACCCACAGTGTACCGCTGGCCTTATGATTATGGCAAGCCCGGCCACCACGAAGACTTTATACCGCAAACAGTTCCGTTTAGTGAAACTACGAGCAGTAACCGGCCTGATGATCATTAAAAGAATAATGAATAATGAACTTTGAATAATGAATAATGAAGTAAAATAAGTGACTTCATTATTCAACATTGAGAACCCCGGGAGTTTGGAGCTTCCGGGGATTTTTTTTATGCTCAGATGTACAATGTAACCCGCGAAGATTTTAAATGGAAAGCTCACACCCCGTTTTTTTTCACCAACCAAATAATGAAAGCCAGCACCAAAAAGTTTACAGTAATGAAAACTGTGAATAAGAATGGATGGGTGGTGGAGAGGGTGGAGTGAGTGAAAAAAAATAGTCGTTTCGTATTGTCGCGATAAATTATTCATTATCATTGTTGCCCAACGGCAATACGAAATTTCGTATTGCGTATAATAGAATGTTATCGGCAGCCCTTTGGCGACAGTGTAACTTCAAAGTGACTATATAGAACAAAAGCGATGAGGCATAAATTAATTCCTTTGCTGCTGAACCTTGTTTCGGCTGTTGCTTATGGACAACAATACGACAGCACATATGGAAAACCATTAATTGTCCTTTCTGAAGCATCTGGTTGGCCAAAGGCTGAAACCGATGTTCCCTCATTTGCACTCTATGAAAATGGCCAAATCATTTATAAGCAGATTGAAAACAAACATTTGAGAATTTATGAAGTGACATTGAGCAAAATTGCGCTTCAAAACGTGATTCAGTTATTAGGTATTACTGATACCGTTTACAAACTTCCAAATAATATTACAGCAGGTTCCTGGTCGTGCATGCCAATAAATTGGCTAATCATAAACTTTGACTCAACAAAAATTATCAGAGTTTATGGCGGGATTGAGAATGATTCTGAAGCGAGAGCAAACACCCCAAAACAGTTCTTGACTGTTTACGACAATATCAAAAAATATAAAAGTGATTCAGCAAACGAATGGTTGCCTGATAAAATTGAAGTTAATTTTTCGCGCTACCCACCACCAATTGAAATACCACCCTTCTTTGGAATTTACTGGACAACAAATAAACGACCCTGGATTCCAGGTTTTCCCGATTTGCATTCTCCAACAACCGTTAAACGAAGAGGCGGTATTTATTACGTTTACATTGACAAAAAAGATTACGGAGCATTCAAAACATATTATTCTTCAATGGAAAAAAATCAAGCGGTTGAAATAAACGGAAAGAAAATGTTTATTGGTTACCGATTAGCATTTCCAAATTTAGAGACTTTACACGACCCATCTTCGCCTAAACAGTAGGGCTGCCGATAACATGAGCATTAAACGAAATAAAAAATAATTGGGCATTGAGAACAAGTACAAACAGTGGTGTTTCAAACAAACAGTTGAACAAGTACGAGCAGTTGTGTTTCAAACCCCAATTATTTTTTACTTCGTTAATCCCTGAGGATGTTATCAGCAAATTTTAATTGCATTTATCTTCTAAGCAACATGATTCGAAATTATTTTATTTTGATTTATTGTTTTTCTTTTTCTCAGAGTCTATTGGGTCAAAATTGGATTCAAAAAGCTAATTATCCACAACATGCAGCCTATTGCGCTGGTTTCGCAATAGACGGTTATGGATATATTGGACTGGGTTTTAATCCATTTAGTAATGACACCTTTTATAAATATGATACGTTGCAAAATAACTGGACTTATGTTACAACATTTCCTGGTTCTGCAAGAGAAATGACTGTTAGCTTCTCCATTAATGGAAAAGGATATGTTTGTACTGGTTCTGCTGGTACTAAAACAAAAGAATTTTGGGAATATGATCCAATTACAAATACTTGGATTCAAAAGGCAGACTTTGGAGGCGGAAAAAGGGATAATGCTGTGTGCACTGTCATTAATGGAAAAGCATATGTAGGTACGGGAATAGATTCTGGCAATTTTAAAAAAGATTTTTGGGAGTATGATCCATTGACTGATATTTGGACACCAAAAAGTGATTTTCCTGGAGGAGAGCGATGGTGTGCAGTTGCCTTTGAATTAAACGGAAAAGGATATTTTGGTATGGGAACAGATTCCTCATACAATTATTATAATGACTTTTGGCAATACGATCCAAACAATGATAGTTGGATTCAAGTTGCAAATTTTGGTGGTCTGGCCAGGATGCGATCATGTAGTTTTACATTAAATAATGAAGCCTATGTTGGAACGGGGCGAGGAACTTTGCAGACGCTTGATGATTTTTGGAAGTATAATGATACAACAAACAGCTGGACCTTAATCGGCACTTTAGGGGGGATTCTTCGCCAATATGGAGTGGCATTCACTATTGGCAATTATGGATATGTTGGAACAGGTGCCGACATCGGTGCTCCTTATCTAAATGATTTTTGGCAATTTGACCCGTATAATATTTCAAGTAACATGGAAGGACAAGCAGAAAATGAATATGATTTATTTCCTAATCCATGTAGAGATAAATTTATGTTACATTTTCCCATAAACTTAACCAATATTGATGTAATGATATACAATTCCTTAGGAAAACGTGAATTATTTATCGAAAATATTTCTGGAAATGAGATAGCAATACATTGCAACAATTTGTCAGAGGGGATTTACAGTCTTGTAATTATTAAGGACTGTAGCATTAAATATAGAGACAAGTTCATAATCCAATAAGAAAATCTGCTGGTAACAGCCGGTTTGCGCCCAGCTATAGTTATAGTGTGTTCAAGCGCTGCCGCAAACCTCCGGGCTTGTGTGCGAGACAACAATTAACCCTGAAACCTGCGGCAGCGAAACCTCAAACCTTAAATCATTTTGTCCTTCTACCAACCTGGCGAGAAAAAATTATTTTGAAAGAATCATAATCCTGCTTTCAACGGCTTTTCCGTTTACTAATAAGGTATAAATATAAGTGCCTGCTGCAAGTGTGCTGCCTGAGATGGTAAGTTCGCCATACCCTGTTTTGGTTATTATGGTGCTGTTCATTTCTTTGCCATCAAGACTCATTACTTTTAACACCCCAGTGCTGTTAGCAGGCAAATAATAATGGATGGTGGTTGATTCATTAAAAGGATTAGGATTATTTTGTTCTAACAAAGGTTTATCTGCTGCATCGGTTTTAATCCTGTCGTTAGCACCGGTGCTATGGCTTAAGCAACAGCTTTGCAAGTCTTGTTTCATCTGTGCATTTTCTGCTTCAAGGGCAATTATTTTTTGATCCTGCTCCTGCATAGCTTTGATTATAATAGGAATAAGTTCAGTGTAATTTACCGCTTTGAAATCAATAGTTTCTGATTTTGGTGCTGCAACATTTTCCCCTGTTTTAACAGGTTTACCATTCTCGTCTGTTTTCAGAGGATCAGGTCTCTTCATATTAGTTTTAAATTCAGTTGCCTTTACCAGGTTGGGCAGTACTTGTTCCACATCCTGTGCAATAAGACCATAATGGTTGCCTTCAGGCAGATTCATTTGTGCATAATTTCCATCATTACGGTATTCATACTGGCGTGGCTTTAATTTATTTATGATATCAATGGCACTGTTAAATTCAGTAATGTTTTTCTTTAGGGCTTTGTCAGATCCTGAGTAAGTGGCGGAGCAATAAACATTCCCCGAAAAATATCCGGCATAACTTGTACCGGTAGCCCAAACACCATAAGGCCCGCCATAGCCAACAAGACCATAGCTATCGCCATCGCCCCAAGCGCCAACGTAGGTACCATAGGCAATACTGCCTATATTGCCACTGCTGCCATAAAGGCCATAACTGCTGCCGCTGACACCTGAAATACCATAACCAGTGTAGCTGTAACCATAAGCACCGTAATCGGTGCCACTGGCATAGGCGCCATAAGTGCCACCACCACCGTAAAGGCCATAGGTAGTACCGCTTCCATAAACTCCTAAATAACCACTGCTACCTGTAACTCCGTAGCCGTTGGCGCTATATCCATAAACGCCATAGCTGTCGCCACTGCCATATACACCATTGGCAGCAGCACCCACTACATGTAATTTATAAGAAGGGTTGGTTGTGCCAATACCTACCTTGCCGGTAAACGTAGCATTGCCCACTACATGAAGTTTTTGCTCTGGCGATGCGGTTCCTATGCCCACATAGCCCACCTTACCGCTAACGTTTGCATTAATGTGAATTCTTTCAGCATTGTTGGTCAAGAGTCGCAATGGAATATTGTTGGTAGTGCCAAGCTTACTTGATCCAGAGGCATTGCTGTTTCCTGCAAGATTCCATGACTGCGCATTTGCAGCATGGTAGCTGAACAATAATGATGCTGTAAACAGCATTAAAGTACTGATTTTCTTTTTCATTTTTTTTTGTTTTTAGTTTATAGAAATATTTTGATAGTCCTTAATGACTGAAACAAATGTAAATGCCGGGTAACTCCAAAAAATACCTCATTGATGGTATTTTAAAAGGAAAAAAATAAAGCGCATCGCTCATCTAAGGTTGGATAAGGGAAAGTTTTTGATAGGTTTGTTGGGGATATTTAAATGTTATCGGGAATGCTTTGGGGACTGTGCTAACTTTGAAGTGACGAACAAGAAACTTACTTTTGACATACACTAATAAAAAATTGACAATGGGATTTTTTAATTTTATTTCAGAAATGTTTTCCGACACCTACAGGGACGACAAGGGTTATGAGCGTTACAAGGACAGCGGCAAATCTGTTCATCGTTACATGGCAGAAAAAAAACTTGGACGAAAACTTCGTGATGGAGAAGTTGTGCATCACAAGGACCGTAACAAGACAAACAATTCAAAAGACAATCTATGGGTTTTTAAAAATCAAGCAGAGCATGACAGAGTTCATAAGCAAGACGCAAGACAACATGGAAAATCTGCGAGTTACCAAGGATTTAAGAAAAAGAAAAAAGGAGGATTTTGGGACTTGTTTTAATAAAATATAAACTAACATCAATCAACATAGACAATGGCTGAATGCATCCGTTAGGTACGGGCGCGAAACAGTTGTGCATTCAATTTAAAAACCACCACAATTTTTATTTTCTTTGTCCTGCAATTAAATACTTTTAATCCCCCTCAGCATTCCCTTATGAAAACTGCTCTTATTACAGGCATTACCGGTCAGGACGGTGCATACCTTGCCGAATTGTTATTAGAAAAAGGTTACATGGTACATGGCATTAAGCGAAGAAGTTCGTTGTTTAATACCGAGCGCATTGACCATCTGTACAGCGATCAGCACGAAAAAAATGTTCATTTTAAATTGCACTATGGTGATCTTACCGACTCTACCAACATCATCCGCATCATACAGGAAGTGCAGCCCGATGAAATTTACAACCTCGGTGCCATGAGCCATGTAAAGGTAAGTTTCAGCACGCCTGAATATACTGCCAATGCCGATGGAATAGGGGCATTGCGCATTCTCGAAGCAGTGCGCATATTAAACATGACGGAGCGTTGCCGCATTTACCAGGCTTCAACAAGTGAGTTGTATGGATTGGTCCAGGAAATTCCGCAACGTGAAACCACACCTTTTTATCCGCGCTCGCCTTATGCTGTTGCAAAGCTGTATGCCTATTGGATAATGGTAAACTATCGCGAAGCATATAATATGTATGCAGTAAACGGAATTCTTTTTAATCATGAATCACCCTTGCGGGGAGAAACATTTGTAACCCGTAAAATAACCCGCGCAGTAGCCCGCATTGCTTTAGGCCTGCAGGAAAAAATATATATGGGAAACATTGATGCAAAGCGCGACTGGGGTCATGCCAAAGATTACGTGGAGGCTATGTGGTTAATGTTACAGCAGGATAAACCCGAAGATTATGTTATTTCAACAGGAGTAACCACCACTGTACGCGACTTTATTATTATGGCTTTCAGCGAGGTAGGTATTACACTTGAATTTAAAGGAAAAGATGAGGGCGAAACTGCAACGGTAATCAAAAGCATCAATCCAGAATATAATGTAAAAGTAGGACAGGTAGTGATGCAAATTGATCCGCGCTATTATCGCCCCACAGAAGTTGAAATACTTATCGGGGATAATTCGAAAGCAACTAAACAACTTGGATGGAAACCTAAGCATGACTTAAGTTCTATTGTAAAGGAAATGGTGGAGTGCGATCTCAAGCTATTCAAACGCGACCAGTATCTTAAAGAAGGCGGCCATGATGTGAAGAATTATAATGAAGTGTGACAGGGTATAAGGGTATGGGGAAATTGGGGAATAAGGAGATAAGTTAATCTCCTAAACATTTAAAAGAGGAAGTTGAACACAAATTCACACATATATGTAGCAGGTCACCGTGGTATGGTTGGCTCGGCAATAGTTCGCAAGTTGCAAAGCGAAGGTTACGCTAATATAATAACTCAAAGTAGTAAAGAACTTGACTTGCGCAATCAGCAAGCAGTGCATGATTTCTTTCAGGCGCATAAACCCGAATACGTTTTTCTTGCTGCTGCAAAAGTAGGAGGCATTGTTGCCAACAATATTTATCGTGCCGATTTTATTTATGATAATCTTATCATGGAGTGCAACATCATCCGCAGTTCGTTTGATGTTGGAGTTACCAAGTTGATGTTTCTCGGTTCATCGTGCATTTATCCGAAGCTTGCTCCACAACCATTAAAAGAAGAATACCTGTTAACAGGAGTATTAGAACAAACCAACGAGCCTTATGCGATAGCAAAGATTGCCGGAATAAAATTATGCGAATCGTTTCGCAGGCAATACGGTTGCAATTACATTTCAGTAATGCCAACTAATTTATATGGACCAAATGATAATTACAGTTTGCAAAATTCGCATGTGTTGCCTGCGCTGCTGCGCAAGTTTTATACGGCAATGAAAGAACAACAACCATCTGTTGAAATATGGGGAAGCGGTTCGCCTATGCGCGAGTTTTTGCATGTAGATGACTTAGCCGATGCCTGTTTCTTTTTAATGTTGAATTATAATGACGAAGGTTTTATTAATGTAGGAACAGGTGTTGATATTACCATTAAAGACCTGGCTTTATTAGTTGAAAAAATCACAGGCTATAAAGGTGAATTAAAATTTGATGCATCAAAACCTGACGGCACGCCACGCAAGCTGATGGATTCTGATAAACTTCATTCATTAGGATGGAAGCATAAAATAAATCTTGAACAGGGAATTACCATGGTGTGGAGTGAAGTGAAAGATGGAAAATTTTTTGAACGGTAACTTATTCCGTTAACCGTGTAGAGTTACTATATAATTGCATTAATAAAATGTAAACGCGATACAATCGCGCTCAAGAGAATCTTTTGAATCATAAAATATTTTTCTCGGACAACAGTGAATTACATTGATAAAATGTAAACGCGATACAATCGCGCTCAAGAGAATCTTTTGAATCATAAAATATTTTTATCGGGCAACAGTGAATTGCATTGATAAAATGTAAACGCGATACAATCGCGCTGAAGGGAATCTTTTGAATCATAAAAAATTTTTCTCGGACAACAGTGAATTGCATTGATAAAATGTAAACGCGATACAATCGCGCTCAAGAGCATATTCTTTTAATCAGCGTGTTAAAAAAATTGCCCGAATCAAAATCATTTGTAGTTTTACGCATGATTTTTTAAATCTGTTTTTCATATTACCTCGCAAAAGTCCTGTTTTAAATTCGTTACTCCATACAACTAAGAGTTATAATCATACAATTCAAAAACCCATTAACTTCTAAATACTCAACATTATGAAAAAATTTACAACACTATCTTTTATATGCGGATTATTGATGACAGCATCGTTTTCAATTGCACAAACTAAAACAGATTTCCAGGGTACATGGAACGGAACTGACAATGCAGGAAATGCAAATGCCTATGAACTGATACTAAACGCAAATGGCACCTGTAGCTTTAAAGTAAACGGTGCTGAAATTTACGGTATAACCAACTACAGGATTATTTCGATTCCATCAACTGTTGTGGATGATGAAATACTAACCCCGGTAAGAGAAATTCTTTTTCAGACCAATATTCATAATACCGTTGATAATAAGGGCGGCACTTTTACAGGAACAGGTAATTCTCAATTCTTAATTTATAAAGGAGAGTTAAAGCTTACTGATGATACTTTTACTCATTTGGAAGTAACCTTTAAAACTGCTGAAAGTGCAGATCCTTTGCAGTTCAGTTTAAGCAGGTAATTTTTATTTTCATCTTTTCAGGGTTTTAAATCATTTGCCACTAAGGCACCAAGACACTAAGTTTTATTCTTTGATTCTTTTCAGGTGTTTGCGCTTGATTTAATTCTTACTCTTGCCTGGAATTATTAAAAAGATATAACGTTAACTCAACGATTATTTTTTATTTCTTTAGCTTCTTACTAATGCAATAGTTTTTCATATTGCACTGCCCTTAATAAGTTGCATTTTTTTATAAGCCCCGAACTAAATGAATAAAGCCCTCGTATTTTTTATTGGCTGTTTGCTTTTAATCGCAATTGAAATATTGAGAGTATATTTTATCATGCCTTTTCCCGGCAGCCAGCAAAGCGATACGATTGATATAGCTTACTTCATTCATAATAATATTGAATGGATGAGGCTTTTGTTATTGGCAATTATTGGATTGCCGTTTTATCAGATCATAACAAAAAGTAAGTGGTGGTTAAAAGTGCTTGCAATTATCCCTGTGTTGTTCTTTGGTTTAGTTTTTTATCTTTTCAATTATAAATTTCTTGCTGATAAAATGTTTTATAAACCTGAACATAAAATATTCGCTGATTATGGTCACAGTAAAACTCCATTGGATGCTTTGATCATAGGTGTTGAAATTAATGGCGAAGCAAAATCATTCCCAATTGAACTAATCGGCTATCATCACCAGGTGGAAGAGACAATTGGTGGAGAACGTGTTCTTATAACATATTGCACGGTGTGCCGCTCAGGAAGAGTTTACAGTCCTGTTGTAAATGGAAAGCCCGCAGAGTTTCGCCTTGTTGGCATGGACCACTTTAATGCTATGTTTGAAGATGCAACTACAAAATCATGGTGGCGGCAGGTCTCAGGCGTAGCCATAGAAGGTAAATTAAAAGGAGACACGCTAAAAGAAATTCCATCACAACAAATGACATTGGTAAGTTGGCTGAACATTCATCCCAACTCGCTCATCATGCAACCTGACCCGAAATTTTTGAAACGCTATGAAGGTTTAAAAGGTTTTGATAAAGGAACAATAAAAGGTTCGCTTGAAGCGCGTGACACTTTATCATGGAAAAATAAGTCATGGATTGTTGGAACAGTTAATAACGGATTAGAGCGCGCTTATGATTGGAATGATTTGCAAAAATTGAAAGTGATTAATGATACGCTTAATGATGATGCAGTAGTTTTGATTTTGCAAAGCGACCGCGTATCGTTCGGAATGTTTTATGCGAAAGTTGATAGTATTAAAGAGTCGCTTACTTTTTTTATAACAAATCTTAATCAGCATGACTTTATCATCAGCGATAAGCAAACCAATTCTGTATGGAATGATTATGGAGTTTGCACAGTAGGTGCTCTAAAAGGAAATCGCTTACAGCATTTACAATCTTACCAGGAGTTCTGGCATTCGTGGAAAATATTTCATCCGAATACGACATCTTATAAACAATAAATTTATTTCTTCTGAACTACCTGTATGTAATCCATGTTTTTTCCGGCTATGTAAGCGGGCTTATCTTTTATCATAATTTTTTGGAGGCACTTAACATTGCCGGGTATAAAAAACCCTGATTGTGTTACAGGTATAGATTTGAATTCGCCATTGCCCGTACCGAGTAAAACCAAACCTATGCCCGCATCATTTCTGCCTGTTTCCACTTCTATTGCATAATTGTTTCCACATAATAAAAGGTCGGGTATGTGGTCGTCATTTACATCTGCAACCTGTATTCGGTTAAAATGAGCGCATGAGCGGGAAGTTTGGCTCAAGTGCATTAGCATAACCGGGACCCGTAGATTGCCAGGCACCGCCTGTATCTGACAATACATATCTGCTCAGTGTGCGTGTATAATCGTAGTTATCTTTTTTAAGCCAAATAATAATTTGTTGCCCTACTTTTTTTCCGTATTCAACATATCTGTTTATTAGTTTGAATATTAAGTGCTTTATTTAATACGGGATAAATTTGTAGATTTTATTTGAAATCAAAAATTGCCCTTCTTTAAAGAGTAAAAAATATGCACGCGATACAATCGCGCGCAAGTGATCTTTTCTACTTTCTGAAACTCCGATAGCTGCGGCATATATGTAAAACTAAAAGTATTTCAATTGGTGTCAAGTCCTGTAAGGACAACCATTTGGTAATAAATGAATCCGGTTTTGCATTTAATGCCGTTCCGATGTATCGGAATGACCTTTAAATCGCGAGCAATATTTATTTGTTCGAAAAAGGAAAGGTCGTTCCTAACGGAACTAATAAAAACCCATACTATTGATTCTACCAAAAGGTCGTCACGATGTTACTTTTCGCTTACATTCTTAAAATTAGCTTTACTCGAATGAGAGAGCTATCGGGGTTCAACTTTCCGAAAGTTTGCTTGAGTTTTTGAAACTAAAAAATATGCACGCGATAATATCGCGCGCAAGTGAACAAGTGAAGTGAATGTATTTACAGTAATATTTATTTTTTAAAAACAAGACACAATGGTATCCCAAAATTTGAGATTAAACATAAAATTGATTATAGCTTTAAAACAACTTCACCAAACCTAATCGGCTAATAAATTGGAAATGCAACAATGAATTTTAAAAATTTCAGAAAAAATTTCAGAAATTTTTTTTTAAAAAATAGCCCGAATAGCTATTTTTGATAGGTAAAATGCGTTCTATTAAAGGTGAAAAAATTCGAACAAAAAAGTTTTTAACAACCTGCGAATTTTTTGGGTGAATCCATTTGCTCATTTAAAAAACATACGTAGATTGCATACGCTTTTTGAAGATAAAATCTGGTTAAACTGTCAGAAAAACTTCGGAAATAATTTTTTATTTACCCCTAATAAGTCACATTTAAGTATTACGATGATTAAAATCTTTACTAAGGATTTATTTGCCCTTTCTATTTCAACTGTACTCTTAATAGTAATAGGGTTGTGTTATTTTTTTGTTGGTTTTATAAATTATTTCTTAGCCGATATTAAAGTCCTTTATTTTAAAATATTCCCATCTCATTTAGTTTTAAATATAGCATGCACTCGCCAGGATATTAATTGTCCTGATGAAAAAATATCGGTGATATTGATTAAAAATGCTTGCTGGTTAAATGACAGGAAAAGTTTCCGGTAAATTAAACTCTTACCATATTAGTTACTGAAATTTTATATAGAATTATTACCCCGCAATACACGATTTACTTAAATACTTTATTGAAATAAAAATATAACTCAAAACTGTTAACAATTAAATGCTTTATAATATGAAAAACTTTAAAACTATCTTTTTTGCATTTTTATTTGCTTTTGTATTTAGCAATTCAAATGCACAACAAGCTCAGACTGCTGACTTTATCGGCACATGGACTGGCGCTGATAATAAGGGTAACTCCTATACTTTAATTTTGGGCGAGGCTCAAAGTTGTGAATTGAAAGTTAATAATAGTGTGATGACTGTAAAATGGTGGAAATTAGTTTCTGATGCACAGGGTAATATACTCTTCCAGAAAAATCATGCAACAATCAGGTTAATTACAAATACCTCAATTCCTTCGCCTGTTTCCTCTATGCCCACATCACTATCTACAGGTACCGGTAATGGAGGTTTTAAAACTTACCTTGCCGATGCTATTATGGACCCCACTTTTACATCTATGCAGTTAACAGTAGATTTTATAAATGGCACCTCAGCTTCAACAGGTTTTAGCGCAGATGCTGTAACAATTACACTTAACAAATAAAACCAAACTTAATATTCTTTTAGAAAAATACAACTCAATATATAGAAAATCCCAAACGATATGAGAAATATAATTACCTATTCTAAGAACGCTTTCTTGTTGGCTTATGTCAATTTTGTAAAAGCATCATTTTGTAACGTATTACCACTTAACAGAAATGTGCTGCCTTCCGAAGGCAATCACATGACCCTCTCCAGAGGTTTTGTGCGAATACTTTTCTGCCTGACAGCCTTTATTGGATTATGGACTACAAGTTCCAATGCCCAGTTAAATTATAATTTAACTAAAATTACAGGGCAAACGTACACTACTCTTTCTGGCGGTGGTATTACTATAGTAAATTCTAATGCTCAGTTTCCAGTTGCACCTCTTATGAGCCAAAATCAGGATGATGGAGCTATATTAGTGAACTTGCCGTTTACCTTTAATTATAATGGAAATTCTTTTACCCAGATGACCATGTGCACTAATGGTTGGGTTGGGGCGGGGAATACATTAGCAACTATTGATGCTTCAAATAGTAGAGCTCCGGGTAATCTTTTTACAACAACCATCCCAAACAACACTTTAGCGGCATGGTTTAAAGATGGAGGCGCTAATTTTCCTTTGGGTTTAGGTTCTATGCGTCATGGTTTAATAGGTACTGATATCTATGCATTTCAATGGGATAAGAATATTGCAAGCGGTTTTACTGATCCTGCAGTAACTTATATCTCTTTCCAGGTTAACATATACGGTCCGGCTTCTACCAATCCCGGGCGAATACAATTTATTTATGGAGGTGCTTTAGGAGCTATTGCAACAGGAGCTGCCGTGGGTATCGAAGATGCAATAGGAGGCATAAATCATTATATAAACCCAATGAGCAATAGCGGGTTGTTTAACTTTAATGGAGGTGCTATAAATGGAACGACAACATCTGCAGCCTGGCCGGGTTATGGAAATGGATATCAGTTTAATCCAGTTTCTTCTTGCTCATTAGCCCCGGTTGATCAGCCAACTGTACTTAATTTAACCCCTATTTCAGGTGGTCAGATTAATGGAACTTTTACTGCGGCTGCAAGTAATCCAAATGGTTATTTAGTTGTAAGGTATAATTCTTCTCCGGCACCGGTAATTACTCCTCCTGTTAACGGAACAAGTTATGGAGTGGGTGTAGCTTTAGGAGCAGGAACTGTGGTTGTGTCCGGCTCCGCAACATCATTCAGCGCAACAGGGTTAACCAATCTTACCGGTTATGATTTCAAAGTTTATTCTTTTTGTTCTAACGGGATGCTTTATAATAGTACTTCACCTCTTGCTGGATCCGCAACTTCTTTAGGAAATGGTCCACCAACATGTCCTGGTGTCTTTTTCCCGGGTAGCGTTACAGGTGAAGCAAATGTTCCACCCAATGGATTGATAATTACCTGGAACGGTGCGGTAGGTGTTCCTGCAATAAGTGGTTATGATGTTTACCTGAGTACAAATTCAGCACTCGTAACCGCTTCCGATCCCTCGGTATTAATTTCACCGAATCAAGCAGCTACTACCTTTACACCAGTTCCGACACTTGCTACTTCAACTACTTATTACTATAAGATTGTAGCTAAAAACTCTTTTGGCGCTTCGTCAGGTTGTTCGGTAATTTCATTTACAACTGCAACACCGGCCACTGTTACTTCAACAGCTATTGGGGGATTATGGAGTTTTCCAGCCACATGGGTTGGAGGTTTTCAGCCGAATATTTATGACAATGTTGTAATTGCCGATGGGGCAACAGTTGTGGCCGATAAGATTGTTATAGCAAATAATTTAACAGTAGGCCAGGGAACTTCCGGTATCCTTCAATGGGGAGGGACTTCTTTTGCAATGATAATTAATGGAAATCTTAATATCATGAATGGCGGCCAGTTTAATGCGTTTACTACGGGTGCTACAGGACAAGATATTACTCTTCTTGGTGATTTAAATAATGCCGGTCTTGCATCTTTGGACCATGTAGGAGCCCTTTTAAGACTGAACGGAATGAAAACGGGTGGTGGTCAAAACATCAATCAAAGCGGTTCGGGAGTTTATATGGGAACTACAGGAGTTGTGGGCACAAATAAAGGTCTTATCAGAACTTTATTTGTAAATAACATTACTACTTCATTTCCACTTGTTCCGATTACTGCACCTGTTGTAAATATTAATACTCCTTTAATTATAAACGGCACTCCTGCATTTGCTGCAGGCACAATTAATACCGGTGGCAATTTAGGATTAGATAATACAGCACAGGTTTATGGCCAGGCATTTAATCAGCAGGTTTTTGAAGTTGTTATTACGGGAATGGGAGCAGGTTATACCTCAGCTCCTGCGGTAGCAATTTCTGCACCTACAGGCACAGGCACAACTGCAACCGCTGTTGCAAACTTTGATTTGGCAACCGGAACAGTTCGCAGCATTACTATAACAAATCCGGGCAGCGGTTATCGCTCAGCACCCTCTGTTACTTTGACAGGTGGAGGATTCACTACGGCAGCTACTGCAACAGCGGTAGTAGTTCAATCAGTTGCAGGTGGCGGAAGTATTAATAACCAGATTAATGGTGATTATATAACATTCACCGGAGGTTTTTCCACTATTAATAATACACATGCTGTCGGAGGAATTACTACAACTAATGGAGGTATTGGTTATACATCTGCACCAACTGTTGGATTCCCTTTCCCTACAACTTCTACTAATCTTGTTACAAACCCAGGTGCCGGCTATACCAGTGCCCCTACTGTAACACTTTCAGGAAATACATTTTTAACAGGTGGTAGCAATCCAACTTTTACAGTAACTGTTGCAAACGGTAAAGTAGTTTCAGTTTATTGTACAGGTGGAGGAACATTGTGGAACTCGTATCCAACAATAACAATCACCGGTGGAGGGGGGGTAGGAGCAACATGCGCATTCCCGACTACACCCGGAACAGGATGTTTGGCTACTGCAACAGCAGTAATCAGCAACGGGCAGGTTAGTGATTTTATAATTACGAATCCCGGTTTCGGATATCATACCACTACAAGTATAACAGCAGGTTTAGTAGGGGGTGGGTTTACCACAGCGGCAACGGCTCCAACTGCACGAACAGGTAATTATGGTATCACTTACGGATTTTTTGCTCCCGCTCTTACTGCTTTGAAACGCACAGAAGGTGCTGAAATTCCGGCTAACAGGAAATTAAACAACTTAGTGGTAAATAATGGATTGCAAGGTGTTGATTTCTCGGGAAACCTTGAAATTGATGGTAATCCTTCATTCTTTGCTCCGTTGTCATTAACAAGCGGTGCGGCAAGAATGGGCGGCAATACCTTATTTTTCTCAAATAATACATACACCGGTCTTGCTTCAACAGCAACCAATTATGTTGGAAGCACTGTTAGATTAACGTCTCCTGGTGGAAGTGTTACCCGTACATTCCCGGTTAAGCAAAGAGGTGTTATTGTTAATACGGGAACTGGTTCATTAAATACCGGCTCTGATATCACTTCATTATCTGTGACGGATCAAGCGGCTCCGACAGGTTCAACAATCCCTGCAGGAGGCGTGGCTACTGGTACGAGAAGCTACCGTGTACAGACTGCCGGTGGCATTTATGGAACAAATCCAACCGTACAGGTAAATTATGGTCCTGAGGATGGATTGCCAGGAGATAATCCAAGTTTGTTCTTGTCACAGGCAACATCTAATTCAGGTCCATGGACTGTGAGAAACTCTACTGGTGGTGCAGGAGCTTTGGCTGCTACAGGTAACAGAACTACTGCAACAGTATTTCCTGGCCCTCTCGTAAGCCCAGCCGGTGATGATTATTTTGCATTCACAACTACTTTTGCAACGCCACCTGCATTGGCTTATAGTGTTGCGCGAACAACAGGAAATACTTTCAGTTCAATAATTACAACAGGTAGCATATTACCATTTGCAGCATCAGCAAGTAATGATGATGCAACAGCTACTGCTGTAGCAATTCCTTTCTCTACATTTTTATACCAGGGAGAACCTGTTACATCTTTTAATGTGTGTACCAATGGCTGGATGAAATTAAATACAGCATCAAGTGCTGCGACAGCTGCTACAACCTCTGCAAACGTATTGGGAGCAGCAGCGTCTGGAAATTTCATTGCACCTTTCTGGGATAATTTAACTACTTTCCCAAATACGGCTGACGCTGCAAATACTAATTTGAACGCCAGCACACGTTACCAGATTATCGGTTCCACTCCCGGTTCACGACAAATAGTTGTGGAATGGAATAAATACTCTATTGCAGGAGTTGGTGGTTTAAAACTTACCTTCCAGGTAGTTTTGGACGAAACAGACAACAGTATTAAATTTAATTACGGTCCTTTCGAAAGTTTTAACGGAAATAATAATTACCGTTATACATATTCGAGTGGTTTAGTAGGAAGGTTTGTAAGTTCAAATCCATTCACCGGACAAGTATTTGCTCAGCAATATGAAAACACAACAGCGTTTGACTATAAATATTGTTCTAATGCAAGTGTGGGTGTTAATGGATTGCTTAGCAAACCCGAGTGTAATTCTTCAATTAAATTCACACCTGGTGTGTATGCAGGTTATACTGCACCGGCTGAAACTGCTCCTATTAATGATGATGTTGCAGGAGCTATAACTATTCCTGTATCAAACTCTATTCCTACAGATCTTTGCGGCAGCTTCTTTACTTCACGTTTTGCAACTTCTTCGCCACAAGCAGTTTGTGCAGGAACAGCAGATGATGATGTATGGTTTAAATTTGTAGTTCCTGTAGCTGCAACAAGTGCAACCGTAAGAATTTATGCTGCGGGTGGATATATTCCTCGCTTACAGGCTTATTCCGATGCAGGCATTACTCCATTACCCGGTACTAACTGCGTTGTGGGTACAGGTGGCGTGGCAGGTACAGGTGCCGGTGTAATGATGAACGTAACTCTGACAGGCTTAACTGCAAGCAGTACTTATTGGTTAAGAGTTTATCATGATGGAGGCGGAGTGCAGGCTACAGTCCAGGCGAATACATCAGGTAGTGTTAGTTCGTTTTCAATCACAAATCCGGGTAGCGGCTATAATGCTACTTCAACGGGTGATGTTACGTCTGCACGTGTTCGTTTTACAGGTGGCGGTGGTACCGATGCAGTAGGAACAGCAAATTATACAAGCGGTGCCCTTGCAAGCATTACGTTGAATAATGCAGGATATGGCTATACAAGCAATCCAACGGTTACCATAGAAAAACCAAATTGGGCCCTTAATGGCGAGTTTGAAATTGTTGCGTTTACCGCAGCTTCAAATGATGAATGTGTGACTGCTGATACACTGACTAACGTAAACAATACCAGCTGTATAACCGGTCAAAATTCGCGTACTGGTGTTAGTACAGGCAATGCGACTGCCTCTGCTGAAGCAATATCTTGCGTGGGTAGTAATCCTGATGATGATTTATGGTATATATTTACTGCAACAAGCACTACTTCATATATTACAGTTAATGGTAACGGAAGCTTCAGACCTTCTGTTGAAGTATTTAACGGAGGTGTAACTGGTTTATGTGCAACTAAAACTTCATTAAACTGTACTTCTGCAGCAGCAGGTGGTACTGTAGCTCTTACTCAAGCGACTATTATAGGGAATATTTATTTTGTACGTGTTTATGATTTCGCAGCGGGCTCGGGTGGTGCAGGAACATTTAATATTTGTATACAGGCGGCTGGACCTCCATGTGTTTCAGTGCCTAATTCACCTGCCAATGGCGGATTTTTCTGTGCCGGACCAGCTACAATTTTGAGCTGGCCAGCAGTTGGAACTGCAACAGGTTATGATGTATTTTTTGATGCCGGTGCAGGTCCTGCAGTTACACAAGTTGCTACCAATCAAGCCGGAACTACCTTTACTACAGCAGTTTTAGCAGCAGGAAGTTATTCATGGAGGGTAATACCACGTAATGCTAACGGTCCTGCAACAGGATGCGGTGATTTTACATTTACTGTAGTAAGCAATCCAACAGCCGCTGTAGCCCCAACAACTTCAACTATCTGTTCCGGAAATTCTGTTTCACTTCTTGCAAGTGGTGGAACTACTTATAACTGGACACCTTCAACAGGCTTAAATGCTGTTTCAGGAGCAAGTGTAACGGCAAGCCCAATTGCAACTACGTCTTACGTTGTTACAGTTACCGGTACAGGCGGCTGTACCGCATCAGCAACTTCAACTGTTACAGTAAATCTTACTCCTACTATTTTAATTGCGCCTTCAAGCGCTTCTGTTTGTTCCGGTGGTACAGTAGCAATTACTACTACTGTTACAAACGGTGCAACATCTCCAACTTTTGGATGGTCACCTTCAACGGGAGTTAGCTCGACATCTGTCAGCAATCCGGTAATTACACCTCCGGTTGGAACAACAATATATACAGTTACTGTAACAACAACCGGAGGATGTTCAACAACAGGTACGGTTTCATTAACTAATAATGGCGCAGTAGCTGACCCGGCACCCACAGTGGGTCCCGGTGTTAGTATATGCGGACCGGGTACAACTACTTTAACAGCAACCGGTGCCAATACGCTCCAATGGTTCCTTCTTTCTTCGGGAGGAACACAGATCGCAATAGGGTCACCTTATACAACTCCATTGATAACAAGTACTACCACATTTTTTGTGGAAAGCTTTAATGGTGCTTGTGCTGGTCCGCGATCTTCAATTGTAGTTACAGTGAACCCTCTCCCAGTGGTAACTGTTAGTTCCAATGTGCCTTTTATTTGTTCAGGTGACTCTGCCCTTTTAACTGCATCGTCTACTCTGACACCTACATTTTCATGGAGCCCGTCAACAGGATTAAGCGCAACTAATATTGCAAATCCAAAAGCCAGTCCACCCGTTGGAATTACTGTTTATACGGTAACGGCAACAGCTGCAACCGGATGTTCATCAACAGCAACAGTTTCAGTTAACAATCTTGGATCGGGAGACCCTGCCCCAACAACCACAAGTTTTGCGCAATGTTCAGGACAAGCTCATCTTGCAGCATCAGGATTATCTACGCTAAGATGGTTTGATGCCCAAATAGGCGGTAATTTAAAACACATCGGAGCAACATGGGATTCCGTTTGGACGGCCACCACAACATATTGGGTTGAGAGTTTTAACGGTACTTGTCCAAGTCCGCGAACATCAGTTACAGTAACAGTGAATCCGCCCACCTCAGTTTCCATTTCACCAGCAAGCCCTACAATTTGTTCGGGAGGTAGCGCTACGCTTACTGCAAATGCGCCAACAACTTCACTCGCCAATGTATTAGCTGCTATCAATACAAATAGTTCAACATTAATTGCATCGGTTCCTACAGCCACCAGCTTTACCTTAGACAATGGTTTGAATGGAACAAATATTACTGATGGCTGTTCAGACATGTATGACGGTGGAAACTTCCTTAATACTAATCTTGCAACCTCCATCACTTATTCTGACAATACGATTCTCAGTAATGCAGCAGCTTTAGGAACAGGCGGGCAATATTTTACAAGATTTATTGGTACAGCCGGTTGTGTTGCTGGTCCGGCAACAATATTTTATTGGGCCTCCGATATCAATGGGTTGTCAACTATGAGTATTACCGGTAATAATGGTGCTGACGGTTCAGGAACTCAAGATCTGAATACATTTACTGTAACAGCAAATGGTGTTACTTATAACTGTTATTTAAAAAGGGTTTTTGGTGCTGGTGATCCTTCTATTAATCATCTGTTTATAATACCTCAGCCCACTACAGCAGCTCAAACAATGGGCGCTTCAACTGATGATGATCAGCATAATATTACAGGCCTGACGGGTGTTACAAGAGTTTATTATATGTTGTACGCAGGGGCAGCGGGTGCCGCAATAAGTGTACCTTCAGCTACAACTATTGCACAAACATTTGTAAACATTATTCCTCCTCCGGTTACTTATATCTGGAGCACAGGATCCACCGCCTCTTCAATCACTGTTACACCTCCCGGCACAACAACTTATACGGTAACGGTAAGCAATGGCTTATGTACTGCTTCAAGCAGTGCCACTGTAACCGACTTGGGTGCAGGAGACCCTGCACCAGTGGGTGTTAATGGATCAAGATGCGGAACCGGTAGTGTTGCATTAACGGCAACAGGCAACTCGCTTTTAAGGTGGTACAGTGTACCAACCGGTGGAGCAATTTTAGGAACCGGTTCACCATTTAACACGCCTTCTATTTCAACGACAACGACATTTTATGTGGAATCATTTAATGGAACATGTCCAAGTCCTAGGACGGCTGTTATTGCAACAGTTAATTCTGTCCTGCCAGTTACAGCTTCAGCTACGGCTACATCAATTTGTAATGGAAGTTCAACCACCTTGTCTGCGACAACAAATACTACAATTACTTTTTCGGCATTGTTGGTCAGTGGAAATTCTACTACCGCGCAATGCCAGGCATGGGATGCATTCACAAATTCATTGGTTCCTGCTCCTTATGTATCAGTTAAAATGTTTGGAGATTTTGATGGAGTAGCTGCTGCCGGAAGAACCGTAAGCAATCCTGCTACAGCACAGGCAATTGCAAGTGCATTGAATACAAGGGCAACAGAAGTCAATTTTCCTACAGCCGATCAGTTTGGCAATACGTGGAGAGTTGGTTTGGCTTGCGGATCCGGTTGCGGTAACCCTATAGCAACTGTTGAACTGAATGCTGACAATAATGGATTGGATTGTGCCTGTAATGCAACAAATAACGGATGGTGTGTTCGTCCGAACCTGGTTGGTTCTAATTCAGGTGGTATTAATACTAATACCTGTGCTCCGATACCCACTCAAACGGTTAATGTTCAGTTTACATCTGCGGCCAACCTTCCCAACTATTCCTGGGCACCGGCTACTGGCTTAAGTTGCACAACTTGTGCCAACCCAATAGCAAGTCCGACAGTTAATACAACTTATACGGTTACCACTACATCAGCCAATGGCTGCACATCTTCGGCTACCGTAAGCATTACAGTGGCAACCCCTCCGGCTGCACCAACAGCAGGCAGTGTAACAGCACCTTGCGGTAATGGTACAGCAACTTTAAATGCAACCGGTTCGGGTGGCACCTTGAAATGGTTTACCGCAGCTTCAGGAGGAACCCAGGTTGGTACAGGCTCTCCATTAAATATTGCGGTTATCAGCGATACAACGTTTTATGTTTCAGAAACTACTTTAGCTGCTCCGTTCTGCGAAGGACCCCGTACTGCTGTATTTGTAAATATTATTGACCCTGATACAATCACGGCTTCAATTAATATACCTCTTATTTGTAATCAATCTCCTGGTGCTGTACAGGTAACTTTAACAGCTGCCGATGTTTCTAGTCCTCAGAATAATGTCTATACATATACATGGACGTCATCTGCCGGTGGTGGTTTAAATACATCCACAGGCGCATCCGTTACGGCAAATCCTACCCAGTCTGCAACTTATACAGTAACTGCTTTCGATGCAGGTACCAATTGTACAAGAATAAAAACCGTAACAGTGGGTGTTGGAACTTCGCCAACATTTAACACAGTAACGGCTGCAACTCCAAGTTTCTGCCAGGGCAGCTCTACTACTATTACTGCTGTTGCATCAGTGGGCGGTCCTTCATCATTTACATTTAATGGTGGTGCTGTGACTATTAATGATGCTACTACTGCTACACCTTACCCATCAAGTATATCAGTTTCAGGTTTAACACCAACCACAACAGTTGCGAATGTTAAAATAAATGGTTTGACTCATACCTACCAAGGGGATATTGATATAATACTTGTTAATCCTTCGGGTCAGTTTGTAACCTTAATGTCAGATCAGGGCAACGCAGTAGGTGCAGTTGGAAACAACTATACTTTCCAGGATGGCGCGCCTGTATTTAATCCTGCTGCAAGTGGAACCTACAGTTGTGCAGATGCTGCTGCCAGTCCTGATAACTATCCGGCTCCGGGTCCAGGGGCTGTAAGCGGACCAGTTACTCCTCTTTTATCAACTTTTACAACTGCACCAAACGGAACCTGGAATTTATATGTAGTAGATGACGTAGGTGGCGATTTAGGAAACTTTACAAGCTGGTCTATTACTTTTACAGGTACTTCGATTCCGGTTACTTATTCATGGTCGCCTTCAACGGGATTGAGCAGCACAACGGGGGCAACTGTAACTGCCACCCCTCCTGCATCAGGCACTGCTACCTATACCGTAACAGCAGCCGATCCTGCAGGATGTACCTCCACAGCTTCTATTTCCTTAACTGTGAATGTAACCCCTTCTGCTCCGGCATGTGTCAATGATACAGTATGCGGACAAGGTTCAGTTACAGTTACTGCAACAGGCACTGGTGGAACTTTGAGGTGGCTTAAAGCAATAGGTGGCCCTGTAGTTACTACGGGACCTTCTTACACTGAAAATATTTCTACTACTACAAACTATTATGTATTTGAAGAATCAGGTGCTTTAACTCAAAACGTAGGTCCGGTCTCCCCTGCATATACAAATGGCAATTTTGGTACAACAGATTACCAAACCTTTGATGTGCTTTCATCAAGCGGTATAATTATTAATACTGTTGAGATTAATGCATGGCCAGGGGGTGCGGGCATTCCGCAGGTACCCACAGGCACACCGGTTACAGTACAACTGGAGAACAATCTTGGGCAGGCTATAGGAGCTCCGGTAATTACAGTAACTGGAGCCCCGGGTGGTACAGCTCATAATATCACACTTAATTTATTCGTTCCACAGGGAACCGGATGGAGACTTCGTCCTATTCAAAATCCTATCTTACAGGTTCTGTTAGCAGGATTTACCTATCCCTATACAATACCCGGTCAGGTTTCTATTACAGGTATTGGAGGTCCGGGAACCACTGGTCCTCAATCGGAATATCGTTACTTCTTTAATTGGAATGTAACTACGGCATGTTTCTCACCATTGTGCAACGCAATTGGGGTAGTAACTCCACCGGCACCTTTAACAATTACGCCTTCAGGACCTACTACATATTGCGGTTCGGGTACAGTAAGTCTGACTGCAGGAGGAAGCCCAAGCTGGGTTAACTTTAATTGGTCACCTGCAGCAGGTCTAAACGCAACTACAGGTGCTACTGTAACTGCAACGCTTAATACTCCAGGTGTATATACTTATGTTGTTACTGCAGATGATGGAGTGTCGGGTGGCTGTGTAGATACACAATCAGTAGTAATCACCATATTACCTGCTCCGACAGTTAGCGTAGTTGCTGCTCCTTTTGATACACTTTGTACTGGAGTGAATTTCCAGTTCAGTTCAACGTCAAATAGTGTTTCGGTTAAGCAATTAGGAGCGTCTCATAGCTTGGGCGGAATAGATATTATTCCATATAATGGACTTAATGTAATAAGAACTCAAATCCTATATACAAAGACCGAATTGAATGCGGCAGGATTAATAGGACCAAGCAATATTACGAGTTTGGCTTTCGAAATAGCATCCAAATCAAGTACAACACCATATACAGGTTTTGCTATTTCAATGGCACAGGTTGGAACGACTCCTCCTGTAACCGGTTATATTGCAGGAACGTTCAGTAATGTGTTTACAGGAAACATTACTACTACAATTGGCTGGAATACTTATAACTTTACTACCCCATTTGCGTGGGACGGTCTTTCCAATGTGGTAGTGGATGTGTGTAATGGCAGTGGAGCAGGTGGCGTGGACCAGGTATATACAACCCCTACATCATCAGCACAAACGGTAGTGCCAACATTTACGCTTTGTTCGAATACAACATCAACAGTTCAGGTAAACCGACCTAATACAAGGTTTACAGGGGGTGCATTATTATTCACATGGTCACCTTCTGCAGGCTTAAGCAGTTCATCTGTTGCTAATCCTACCTGGACTAACCAGGGAGTGGGTAATTACACATATACGCTTACAGTTAAGGACTCAGCTACAGGTTGCACTGCATCAGGCAGTTTAAGTTTTGTAGTGAGTAATACACCAAAAATTCCTTTGGTTGCTTTTATTGGGGATTCTGTTTTATGCGTAAGCGGAACCGCTAATATGCGTGCTTTCGGAACTACTGGTTCGTTTCAATGGCAGGTATCAACTGACAGTGTAAATTTCACAAACGCTGCGTGTACACCTAATAATATTGTTTTGCCCTGCGATACGTTTAGCACGGGAGTAATATCATCTACGAAATATTACCGGGTTTTTGTATCCTGCGGAGGAGACTCTTCTTATTCAAGAATTCTAACAGTAGTTGTAAATAATCCACAGGTTTTAACAACGACTCCAGGTTCGCGTTGCGGTATAGGTACCGTTACGTTAGGTGCAACTGGCTCTAGCGGAACTACCTTAAACTGGTATGCTAATCCATCAGGTGGAACATCAATAGGAACAGGTAATAGCTTTACAACACCTGTAATTTCAAGTACTACAACCTTCTATGTGGGAGCAGCAGCAGCAGGTAGTACCACGACAGCAGTAAATGCCCCTGTGGGAACTGCTACCGGATCTACCCAGGCGGGCATGCCTTTCAGAGGTGGTAATGGAACCGCCATGAGAACACAGTTTCTTTATACCGCATCTGAACTCACAGCAGCTGGATTCTCAGGTGGTAACTGGACTGAGTTCCAATGGAATTTTACAACACCAATAGGAGGTGCCTGTTCAATGGGCAACTTTACTATTCGTGTAGGTAATACAGCAGCTACGGGTCTTACAGGTACTTTCCTTACAGACCCAACAACAGTAGTCTTTGGTCCTGTTGCGTATTCTCCACCTGTTTTAGTCGGAGCTGTTACTTTTACATTCGGTACTCCCTTTTCTTGGGATGGAACATCCAATGTTTATATAGAAATATGTCATGATAACCCGGTTCCGGGTGTTGGTTCAGGTCAAATGGCTTCAAATACAACTGGGTTTGTTTCTGTTAATTTTGTTGGAGCGGCTTGTGGTACTGCCTCTGGGGGTTCAACTCAAAACATTCGCCCAATAATTAATATTGCAGGTACGGCAATTACCGGTTGTTTCAGCGCCCGTGTTCCTGTAACAGCAACGGTTACTACTCCTCCAGCGATTAGTGTAACAGGAAATGCTGCTACTTGTGCAGGAGACAGCGTTACAATAAATGTTACGAGTCCTAATGACCCGAACTATATTTATACCTGGGAACCTGGTACTTTAATTGGTGCAAGCCAGGTTGTAGCTCCTTCTGCCACCACTACCTATACCGTTACGGCACAAGATACTTCAAGTGGTTGTGCTAATACAGGCACCGTAACCGTAACAGTAACGCAAAGGCCTACCATAAGTTCGATTACAGTTAACCCTAACCCTGTTTGCCAGGGCGACAGTGCGCAGATAACTGTGACAGCTATACCAGTTATTCCACCAAGCGGTGATTATACGGTTGGTCCTATTACATTTGCACCAGTTGCACCTACAGGATCACCAACAGAATTGGCTAGTGCAGGAACTGCAACAACGCCTCTATCATTCGGAAGTCTTGATGATGGAACATGGGAAAGTATTGCATTGCCTGCAGGATTTGCGTTTAATTACTATGGTTCAACGCCAACAACATTCTCAGTTTCAACTAATGGCTTTATGGCGTTTGGAGCTTTAGCAGGTGTTAATGCTTGTTGTTCAGGACAGGTACTGCCTAATGTAGGTACTCCGAACAATTATATTGCAGTGGCGCATGAAGACTTAAACTTCACGACAGCTCCTTTAGGCACATTGGACTTCTTTACCAATGGTGTTGCTCCTTTCCGCAAATTTGTGTTGCGTTTCACAGGTGTGACGAGACATTTAGCAACGGGAAATGTTACTGCTATGATTGTATTAAATGAAACATTCAATACCATTGAAATGCATTTGACTTCTGTTACTACAACTGGAGGTGATTTCACAACCCAGGCAATTGAAAATTCTACTGGCTCATTATTTACAGTTGTTCCGGGTAGGAACTCCTCAGTATGGAATGCTACCAACGAAGGTTGGCAGTTTAGTCCTCCGGTTAGCTCTAGTCTTTCCTATTCATGGACACCACCTACGGGTTTGAGCAGCACTTCAGTAAGCAATCCTAAGGTATCTCCGGGCAGCACAACTTCTTATACTGTTACAGTTTTAGAAACAGGTACAGGATGCACAAAATCAGGATCGGTTGTAGTTAACGTAACTCCAAAACCAAAACCATATTTAGTTGGTCAGTTGAACCAAAACATATTGGGTGATACCATAGTTTGTTCTAACGATCCCGGTTTCTATATCCAGGTAAAAGATTCAGGCGCTTATGCGGGTGGATATCCTGCGGGAACAACGTTTGAGTTCGTAGGATTAACTGCTCCAAGTAATACCGATGACAGTACATTCGTAAGTAGTTCAATAATAGAAACTGTGATTGTCACTTTACCTCCTTCCTTAGGAGGATGTGCGGATACTACAGGTAAAGCACCCTCAGGCCCAGCTAATATTGACTTTGGTACGCAGCAGGCTCAGCAGGTTGTTTTAACTACAGATAGTGTAGGATGTTTTGGGGAATCAACTGGTAATGCTATAGCAACTATTGCATTTGGTGGTACACCAAACTTCAGATGGCAGTGGTATGATGCATCATTTACGTTGTTAAGGGATACTACTGATAATTTGCTTGCTGACACTTTATTTGGTGTTCCTGCTGGATGGTATTATTTTACAAGCACTGATCACCAGGGTGTAGTTGATCCTCCATATTGCCAGGTAATAGATAGTATATTCGTAGGTGAGCCTGCTTCTCCGCTTAATGTAGATGAAGTGTTGGCTAATCACGTTGATGTTCAGTGCTACGGATATGGTACGGGTGCGATAGATCTTATTGTAACAGGTGGTGTACCAGGTTATACTTATGACTGGAGCAACGGCTCAACAGATGAAGATCAATCAGGTTTGGTAGCAGGTGTTTACACTGTTACGGTAACTGATCAGCACGGTTGTACTTACGAATTTGCTACTGAAATTGTTCAGAACCCACAGGTTACCATTGGTACTGCACAGAGCAATGTTTCATGTCATAATGGATTTGACGGAACGGCTACGGTTTATGTAAATGGTGGCGTACCGGGATATACTTACTTATGGAGTGATGGGCAAACTACTGAGACAGCATTTGATTTGGCTGCCGGTATATATACAGTAATTATAACAGATAATTCAGGATCAACATTAGTACCTCCGGGTCCAAGTTGCGATACCATTATGACGTTCTTAATTTCTGAACCACCGCAGTTAGATGCAACAGGAACAGTTATTGATCTGAATTGCTTTGGTGCCTCTAACGGAGTTGCAACTGCGAATCCTTTTGGCGGAACACCTCCATATTCTTATGATTGGAATACAATTCCAACTCAAACTACACAAACAGCTACAGGTTTACAAGCCGGAACAGTAGTAGTTACTATTACTGATTCAGTAGGATGTACAAAAGATCTTGTTCTTCAGATTAACCAGCCTGACAGCTTATACTTTGATAAAACTATTGATGATGTAACCTGCAACGGTGGCAACGATGGAAGCATTACTATTTCAGTAAATGGCGGAACACCGGGCTACAGTTACTTGTGGAGTAATGGCGGAACTACGGAGACTATCAGCGGATTAACAGCAGGTACTTATGTAGTAACAGTTACTGATGCAAATGGTTGCCAGGTGATAGGTTCAATGTTAGTAAATGAACCATCGGCAATAAACCTTGTGATGAGCCAAACCAATGTAAGTTGCTATGGCCTGAGCAATGGTAGTGCATTAGCAACAGTATCAGGTGGTACGCCTTCTTATTCATATTCATGGAATACAAACCCTGCACAGAGTACTAATAGTGCTACAGGATTAACCGCAGGCACCTACACACTTGTAATTACTGATGCAGTAGGATGTATAGTGAGCCAGGATGTAGTTATTACACAACCTGATTCAATTGCACTTAATGAAAATGTAACTCAGCCATTATGTAATGGCGGATTAGGTTCAGTTGAACTCTTTGTAACAGGCGGCACATTGCCTTACAACATTATCTGGTCTAACGGTAATACCACTCAAACAAATGGTGGTCTTGTTGCGGGAACATATACTGTAACTGTTACAGATGCCAATGGTTGCGTGAGTACACAAATATTTGTTATCACTGCGCCTGATGCAATAGTTGTAACACCTACCATAACCAACGTAAGTTGCTTCGGTAGTGTAAATGGTTCAATAGTGCTTTCAGTTACAGGTGGCGTAGGTCCATACACTTACCAGTGGAGTTCAGGCAGCACCGATAATTTTATAACAGGTCTTGCAGCAGGTAATTACACAGTTACAGTTACAGATGCTAATTCATGCTCAGTAACGGTTATTGTTCCGGTTACGCAACCTGCAGAGTTAACTTGTATCTGTAATTCAAATGTTACCAATGTAAGCTGCTTCGGTGGTTCTAACGGTTCTATAACAGCATTGCCTGTAGGCGGTACTGCTCCATACAGTTATTCATGGAAGCGTATTGCTCCAACAGTAAGTGGTGTTTTAGCTACAACTCAAACTATCAGCGGTTTAACAGCAGGTACTTATGAAGTAACTATAACTGATGCTAACGGTTGCGTAAAAGTTGGAACTGCTACAGTAACTCAACCATCGCAATTAGTGGCTACCGCAACTGTAATCAATAACTCTTGTAGTGGCAATGCCAACGGTCAGATTACCTTAACGGTTTCAGGTGGTGTTCCTCCATATACTTATGCATGGAATACAGTTCCTCCTCAAACAACAGCAATCGCTACAGGTCTTACAGCAGGTTCATATACTGCTGTAGTTACTGACGCTAACGGCTGCACAAAAGTGGTAACTGCAACAGTTACTCAGCCAGCCGGTATTACATTAACAACTTCCAAAAACAACGTAAGTTGCAATGGTGGTGCTAACGGTACAGCTTCGGTAACTGCAACAGGCGGAGTTACACCTTACTCTTATTTGTGGAGTAATGGTAAGACTACTAAGAATATCACAGGTCTCGCTGCAGGTACTTATACAGTTGTTGTAACAGATGGTAACGGATGTTCTAAGACTGCAAGTGTGGTTATCACACAGCCAACGAAGATCACGGCCCTTTATGTTGTAACTAATCCTAATTGTTTTGGTGCTACCAATGGTGCAATTGATATTACAGTAACCGGTGGTACCCCTCCATATACTTATACATGGTCAACCGGAGCTACTACCCAGGATTTGAATGGAATAGTATCCGGAGCATATTCGGTATTCATTACTGACAGCAAGGGTTGCGTAATTTTAGCTAACATCATACTTACACAACCAAATGCAATAGCATTAAGTACAACTATTAAAGATGTAACATGCTTTGGCGGTAATAATGGTAAAGTAACAGTGTTGGCAACCGGAGGTACTTCTCCTTATACTTATGTGTGGAGCAACGGACAAACCAATGCAGCAGCAACTAATCTCACGGCAGGTACTTACACAGTAACCGTAACTGATACCAAAGGTTGTTCATTGTCAATATCTGCAACAGTAGGCCAGTCGCCACAATTAGTATGTTCAGCGAATGTTGGCTGTATGAATAATGTAAGCTGTTTTGGCGGAAGCAATGGTAAACTATGTGTTAGTGTAACCGGTGGCAAGGCTCCATACACTTATTCATGGAATACAAGCCCGGTAGCTACTACCGCTGCCGTTAACAATGTGCCTGCCGGAACTTACACCGTAGTGGTAACTGATAAGAATGGTTGTACAACATCTTGTACTTTCACTATTACTCAACCTGCTGCATTGGTAGTTGCTCCTTTAGCAAGCACTAATGTATCATGTAAGAATGGTAGTAACGGAACGGCAAGCATTACAACTGTAACAGGTGGTACACCTCCTTATTCATATTCATGGAATACAGTTGTAACAGCTACTACAACTTCGGTAAGCGGTCTTACAGCAGGCACCTATAAGGTAACTGTTACTGATGCTAACGGATGTACAGCTACAGCTACGGTTAAGATTACTCAACCTACACAGTTGGTTTTAAATACTACCAAAACTAATCTTGCATGTAATGGTGCAGGTACAGGTAGTATAACTGCTACGGCAACAGGCGGAACGCCAGCATATATTTATACGCTTAATCCGGGTGCGATTACGAACGGAACTGGTTTGTTTACCGGTTTAGGTGCGGGAACTTATGATGTAACTGTTACTGACGCTAACGGTTGTTCAGTCACTAAAACAGGAATCGTAATTACAGAACCTTCTGCATTAACGATGGATCCAACTTCCGGTACTGATGTAAATTGTTTCGGAGGTAACAACGGAACTGCAACTGCAGGAGCAGTGGCAGGCGGAACACCTCCTTATGTTTATATCTGGAATACGATACCTCCGCAGGGAACTGCAACTGCAACCGGCTTAACAGCAGGAACCTATATTGTTATGGTTACCGATGCGAAAGGTTGTACAGTTTCAGGCACTGTGATTGTTAACCAGCCTGCTGCACCTTTAGCTATTGCTATCATCAATCAAACCAACATTACGTGTAGTGGTGGTACAACAGGTGATGCTACAGCAGACGCAACAGGTGGAACAGCTCCATATACTTACGAATGGAGTGACGGACAAACTACAGCACAGGCAACAGGATTAGTGGCAGGTACTTATGTAGTAACTGCAACTGATGCTAACGGATGCCAGGCATTAACTTCGGTAACAATTTCTCAGGCAAATGCATTCAGTGTTGCGGCAACTTCTACCAATGTTTCATGTAATGGTGGTGCTGACGGAACAATAACTGCAACAGTATCAGGTGGTAATCCTCCTATCCTTTATACACTTAATCCGGGTGCGATTACTAACGGTACAGGTTCGTTTACTGGTTTAACTGTAGGCACTTATACTGTAACCGCAGCTGATGCAGGCGGATGTACTGCTACAACTGTAGTTACTATTACTCAGCCAAGTATATTGATTGCAAACGCATTTTCAACTAATGTAAGTTGTAATGGCGGATCAAACGGCACAGCTACTGTTTTTGCAACAGGTGGTACTGCTCCATATTCTTATTCATGGACAGGTGGTTCTACATTGCAAAATCCTTCAGGCTTATTGGCTGGCACATATACTGTAACAGTTACTGATGCTAATGGATGTACCTTAGAAAGAACGGTAACAATTACTGAACCTGCTGCAATGGCAATTGCTCAGTCGCAGGTTAATGTATTGTGCAACGGTGGGGCTACAGGCTCTGCAACTGCAACAGTTTCTGGTGGCACGGCTCCTTACTTCTACTTCTGGAATAATGGCCAGATGACACAAACAGCAGCAGGATTAACAGCAGGAACCTATACAGTAACTGTTACTGATTACAAAGGTTGCTCTGTTACATCAGTTTATACAATTACCGAAGGCTCTGCAATAGTTGCAAATCCGGCACAAGGCACAATAACCTGCTTTGGCGGAACTACAACAATAAGTGTTGCGCCTGCCGGTGGAATTGCTCCTTACTCTTATTCATGGAGCCAGGATGCATTGAATGCCTCTAACAGTGCAATTGTTGGTGCAGGTACTTACTATGTTGTAATTACTGATTCAACAGGATGCGATGTAACTCAATCATTTACAGTTACCGAGCCTTCAGCAATTCTCTGCGGTGCTACCTCAACGAATTTATCATGTAATGATATTAACAACGGAACAGCTTCTGTTTCAGCAAGCGGAGGAACAGCACCATATACCTACTTATGGAGTAACTCTTCAACTGATGCTTCTATTTCAGGTCTTGCACCAGGCACTTACGTTGTTCTTATTACCGATTCTAACGGATGTACAACATCATGTAGTGTTACTATAACAGAGCCTGCTGAATTGAGCTTATCATTAAGCACCAGCAATGCAAGTTGTGGTACAAATAATGGTTCTGCAATGGCAATCGTTTCAGGTGGTACTGCTCCATATTCTTACTTATGGGATGATGGTGAAACAACCGCTTCAATAAATGGTCTTGCAGCCGGTACTTATACAGTAACGGTTACTGATGCCAATGGCTGCGGTCCGCAAACGGCTTCAGTTACTATCGGTGATACACCTCCTGTAAGTTGTTCTATAGCAGGCACTGATCCAACATGTGCGGGCTATAATAATGGTTTCGCAACAGTAACAGTTACCGGTGGCGGTGGTTCAAACACATATTCATGGAATACTGCACCAATTCAAACTACTGCAACAGCCACAGGTTTGGCAGCAGGCACGTATGAAGTAACAGTAACTGATATTACAGGTTGCTCAAGCACTTGTTCGGTTGATATTACTGAGCCTTCACCTCTTGTATTAACCGCAAGCCAAAACAGCAGCGCTTGCTCAGGTAGTGCATCGGGTGTTGCCACTGTAACAGCATTTGGTGGTTTACCTCCATACAGTTACTTATGGACTAACGGACAAACAACTGCTACTGCAACAGGATTATCTGCCGGAGCAGCTTATGTAACCGTTACAGATGCTGCCGGATGTTCAGAAATATTGTGCGTAATCATGCAACAACCTGTTGCTATAAGCTGCAATACTTCTACAACGCCTGCGGCATGTGGACAGGCTATCGGAAGTGCAACTGTAAATGTATTTGGCGGACAGGGTCCATATTCTTATAACTGGAATACTATCCCGCAACAAAGCAATGCAATTGCAACACTTCTTTCTGCAGGAACATATACGGTAGTGGTAACAGATGCAAATGGTTGTTCAACACAATGTACAGCAACCGTTGTACAGCCTGGCGGAGTTTCTTATATACTTACAGTAGTTAATCCTAACTGTAACGGTGGTACAGGTTCAGTAACCGTTTCATTGTTAAATGGCGGAACAGCACCTTATACCTTTAACTGGTCAAATGGAAGTTCATCAGCAAGCAGCGGAGCAGTATTGGCTGGAACCTATACAGTTACTGTTACTGATTCAAGCGGTTGTTCTAATATACAATCGGCTACTGTAATTGAGCCTTCTGCATTAGTTGTAACAACTACTCATACTAATGTAAACTGCTTTGGCAATGTTAACGGTGGTGCTTGTGTAAATGCTACCGGTGGTACACAGCCTTATGGCTATGCATGGAGCACAGGTGCTAATTCACAATGCATCAGTAATCTTGCAGCGGGAACTTATACTGTTACTGCCACAGACAGCAAGGGTTGCACATCAAGTGCAGCGGTTGTAATTACTCAACCTGCAATACTTGATACACTTAGCACAAGTACAACAGTTGCAAGCTGTGGATTAAGTAATGGAACAGCTACTGTTATTCCAACAGGCGGAACAGGTCCTTACACTTACTCATGGAATACTATTCCTGTTCAGACAGGTGCGACAGCAACAGGTCTTGCAGCAGGTAACAATTTTGTTACAATAACTGATGCAAACGGTTGTTCAATTACAATCTGTGTTAAAGTTCCAAGCAGCGCAGGTATCGGATTAAGCCTTGTAAGCCCTGTTTATGCAGGCGGTTATAACATCCGATGCAATGGTGGTACTGACGGCTCGATTAATCTTACCGTAAGCGGTTCAGGTCCTTTCACATATAACTGGAGTACTGGTGCAACTACTGAAGATATCTTCGGATTGACAGCAGGCACCTATACTGTAACAGTTACAAATGGTGGTTGTACGTCAGTGGGTATTATTACTTTAACTGAAGCTCCTGCATGGACGATTACAACAACTCATGTTAATGTAACCTGTTTCGGTGGCAACAACGGATCAGCTACAGTAACTGCAATTGGTGGAACTGCACCTTACAACTATAGCTGGAATACAATTCCGGTTCAAACAACTCAGACAGCTACCGGCTTAACAGCAGGTGCCTATACTGTAACAGTTAGTGATGCTAACGGTTGTACACAAACTGCATTGGTGGTTATAACACAACCTTCAAGCGGGTTAAATATCACTGCAACAAGTGTTAATCCATCATGTAATGGTTCTTCTAACGGTTCAATTAATATTACAGTAACCGGTGGAACACCTCCTTACAGCTACTTATGGACTGGCGGTTCAACTACCGAAGATCAAAGTGGTATTGCTGCAGGAAGTCACACTGTAACTGTAACCGATGCTAACGGATGCACTATCGCATTATGTGTTGTATTAGTTCAGCCTACCCAGATCGCGTTAACTACAAGTAAAACTGATGTAAGTTGTGCAGGTGGTAATTCAGGTAGCGCAAGTGCAACTGCTGCAGGTGGAACACCACCTTATACTTACCAGTGGAGCAATGGAGCTACTACTTCAGCTATCACCGGCTTATTTGCAGGTAACTATACAGTAACTGTTACTGATGCCAATGGTTGTATCCGTAATGCTACTGTAACAATTAACTCAGCAGCAGCAATGGTATTGAGCACTTCTTCTACTAACGTAACAGTTTATGGTGGTAATAACGGAACTGCAAGTGTATCAGTAGTATCAGGCGGAACTCCTGCTTATGCATATAGCTGGAATACAATCCCTGCCAAGACTACTGCGGCTATCACAGGCCTTGCAGCAGGCACTTACCAGGTAACTGTAACAGATAGCAAAGGTTGCGTTAAGACTGCTTCGGTAGTTATTACTCAGCCTAACTATGTTTGTAGTTCGGGGACTCCATTCCGTACAGAAACTCCTTCACGTTGGGGTGCTTCAAGCGGAACTGCTAACACTTATCTTACTGCAAACTTTAATGCAGCATTCCCTGCAGGTTTAGTTGTAGGCGGTGGTTGTGGTGGTGGTAAAACACTTACCTTAACAAGTGCAAATGCAGTGCGTGCTTATGAAATTAACCAGGCAGTTAGCGGAGCCGGAACAGTATTGTCGGCTAACCTTGTGAATCCAACTTCGGTAACATTCCCAAGTGCATTAGGTGCAAATACCGTAGCATTGAAACTGAACGTAGTGTTTGATGCTTACGATCCTAACTTTGCTCCTATACCTACAGTTCAATTGGGTAACCTGATTTACAATGCGGCTCCGTTTAGCGGATTAACTGTTAACCAGATTTTATTAGAAGCCAATAAGAAGTTAGGTGGATGTTCTTCAGCCTTTACAGTAAGCCAGTTGAATACTGCAATTCAGAATATTGACAGTGCTTACAAGGCTGGTGTTACCGGTCCTACAGCAAGCTTCTTAGTTTGTCCTTCTGCACATTTTGCATCTGCTCCAAACGCTGTTGAAACTAATACAGGAATTTCAGCTTATCCTAATCCAAGTACCGGTGTGATGAACTTAAGTTTCACTGCCGATCAGGATGGTAAAGTGATAGTTAACCTGTTAGATGTTACTGGTCGTTTGGTATGGAATGTTGAAGAAAATGTATTCAGCGGTGAAAATGTTAGAACATATAACTTTAATGAATTGCGTAAAGGAATTTACTTTATGCAGGTTACTAAAGATGGAAGAACTGACATCGTAAGAATAGTGCTTCAATAACACTAAATAAATAAGCAGGTTTGGAATCCTGCAAAACACAGCCCCGGTCATTTATCTGATCGGGGCTTTTGTTTTTATATGGAGAATAAATTTTGATTTCAGGTTTCCTTAATGATATTTGTGTGCAGGATGGAAATCGTAACCCAAATGCTTTTAGAAGTTCGTAATCTTATTATTGAGTTTTGCAAAGATGATAATATCATCAAAGCAGTTGACAGTATCACCTTTGAAATTAATCAGGGGGAAATTTTGGGTATAGTAGGGGAGTCAGGCACAGGAAAATCTGTTACAGCACTTTCCATCATGCAACTGATTGCTCAACCTCAGGGCAAAATATCTTCAGGTGAAATCATCTATCACCATAATAATTCAGCCACTGATCTTTTAAAGCTGAATAAAGATGAAATGATCCGGTTTCGCGGCAATGAGATAGCAATGATATTCCAGGAGCCTGTGAAGTCTTTAAACCCTGTTTTAAGATGCGGTGACCAGGTGGCCGAAGCAATTGTATTGCATCAGCATGTTACGAAGAAAGAAGCGTATATCAGGACAATTGAATTATTCAAAAAAGTAGAATTAACAGGACCTGAAAATATTTACGAATCGTATCCCTTTCAATTATCAGGCGGGCAAAAGCAACGGGTAGCTATTGCAATGGCAATAAGTTGTAAGCCACAATTACTTATTGCAGATGAGCCAACCAGTGCGCTTGATGTTACTGTGCAAAAATCAATCATAAAGCTGCTAAAGCAAATACAGGCCGAAACAGGGATGAGTATTATTTTCATTACGCATGATTTGGGACTGATTGCTGAATTAGCAAATCGTGTAATGGTGATGCGTGAAGGAAAAATTGTGGAACAAGGAAGCATAACCGATGTGTTTTCTGATCCCCAACATCCTTATACAAAAGCTTTGCTTTCATGCCGGCCGATTAATCATCCAAAAGGAAAGCGATTGCCAATGATTAAAGATTTTATGGAAGTTAAACGCTCGAAATTGGAAATTGGAAATTGGAAACTTGGTCATGATTCGGAAAATAAAAGTATAGACTCTGATTTACAAAATGCATTCCCCATTTTAAAAGTTAAAAATCTTAAAACATACTTCCCTATACGTAAAGGCATATTTGGAAAAATGAAAGGTGAAGTAAAAGCTGTGGATGATGTTAGTTTTGAGGTGATGAAAGGCGAAACGCTTGGTTTGGTTGGAGAATCGGGTTGCGGTAAAACTACTTTGGGACGAACCATTTTACGTTTAATTGAACCAACAAGCGGCAGTGTTGTTTTCAAAGATGAAAATTTAATGGAACTTGATAAATTTGATATTCGTGAAATGAGGAAACATATTCAGATTATTTTTCAGGACCCATATTCATCACTCAACCCCCGGATTACTGCTGGCGAGGCAATTACAGAACCGATGCGCATACATCGCTTATATTCAGGCAATAGTCAGCGTAAAGAAAAAGCGATGGAGTTGCTGCAAAAAGTAAATTTAAGCGAAGAATATTTTAATCGTTACCCTCATGAGTTTAGTGGCGGTCAGCGGCAACGCATTGTAATAGCACGGGCATTAGGATTAAATCCTGAATTTGTGATATGTGATGAAAGTGTTTCTGCATTAGATGTTTCTGTTCAGGCACAGGTTTTAAATTTATTGAATGATTTAAAAAAGGAATCTAATTTCACCTATATATTTATTTCGCACGATTTAAGTGTAGTGAAATATATGAGTGATAGAATGATTGTAATGAATAATGGTAAAATAGAAGAGATAGGTGTGCCCGATGAAATTTACAATAATCCAAAATCAGAATATACAAGGAGATTGATTGACGCCATGTGTTAGGGGTTGCGAAATATGGAAATATGGAAATATGGGAATATGGGAATATGGGATGTCTAAAGATATGTGATGGACTTACACTTTCGGAAAATTCCTTCAACTTTCCGAAAGTTGACAGAAGACTAAACCGGGAACAGTAAACTAAAAACAGTAAACAAAAATATGAGTAACAACAAAAATGTAATCGTTCTCGGGGCGGGGCTTGTAGGTTCACTCCTGGGCATTGTTTTATCAAAACGCGGATATAACGTAACTATATACGAAAGGCGTGCTGACATGCGCAAAGAAAACATTTCGGCCGGTCGCTCCATTAATCTTGCTTTAAGCGATCGTGGTTGGAAAGGCCTCCGTATAGCAGGAATTGAAGAAGACATCAGGAAAGTCGCCATACCCATGCCAGGTCGCATGATGCATTCCATTAAAGGAGAATTGAATTACCTGCCTTATGGAAAAGAAGGCCAGTACATTAATTCAGTTTCGCGTGGCGGATTGAATTGTGAGTTGATGAGTCTTGCAGAAAAACATGGTGTGAAAATAAATTTCAATCAACGTGCAACAGGAGTTGATCTTAAAAACAACAAAGTTTTTTTGGAAGATGTTGACGGGAATAAAAGTGAAGCAGGTAGTGAGTTAATTTTTGGTAGTGATGGTGCTTACAGCGCAGCGCGATTGCAATTGCAATTTACTGACCGGTATAATTATTCGCAGTCTTATCTTGATGCCGGTTATAAGGAGTTGTGTATTGAAGCAGGACCAAATGGTGAATTCAAATTAGAAAAAAATGCATTGCACATTTGGCCACGTGGTGGTTATATGTTGATAGCATTACCAAACATAGATGGAAGCTTTACATGCACGTTATTTTTTCCCCATGAAGGTAATCCTTCTTTTGAAATGATAAAAGATGAAGCATCTGTATTAAAATTTTTCAACGAGATTTTTCCTGACGCTGTTCCACTGATGCCTGATCTTGTAAAAGATTTTTTTGCTAACCCAACAGGTTCATTAATGACTGTGCGCTGCCAACCCTGGACGTTTGAAAATAAATTAATGTTAATTGGCGATGCAGCTCATGCAATAGTTCCTTTTTACGGGCAGGGGATGAATTGCGGATTTGAAGATTGCTCAGTACTTGATCTGCTGATTGAAAAACACAATCATCATTGGAATAAAATAATGCCTGAGTTTGAAGAACTCCGCAAACCCGCTGCTGATGGCATTGCCGAGCTTGCTGTGCTAAACTTTATAGAAATGCGTGATTTGGTTGGCAAGCCTGAATTTTTATTGCGTAAAAAAATTGAAGCTCGTTTTAATGCTAAATATCCGCAACTGTGGACTCCACTTTACACCATGGTAACATTTAGTGATACACCTTATCATATTGCATTGGCGGAAGGAAAACGCCAGGATAAATTAATGGAAGAAGTAATGTCAATTCCTGGTATTGAAAAAAAATGGGACAGTGATGAAGTGGAACAGATGATGTTGAAATTGTGCAAAGCAAAATAGTAACTATCGAATTTGAAATAAAGAAATTTTTGAAAAGATTATGAATACTTCACTCTTAGTTGAAACTAATGCATGGCTTATTTCAGTGGTGCTTTTCCTTTTTATGATGTTAGCGGTATGGCTCGGTTTTAAAGCAGGAATAAGAAAAAGAAAGCAAGATTCCGACAAGGAACATATTGCAGACACAAACACATTAACTGGGCTGTTGTTTTTTTTGCTTGCATTTACTTTCGGGATGAGTGGCAGTCGTTTTGAAACACGCAGAAGTGTTGTAGTTGAAGAGTCGAATGATATTGGTACTGCAATATTGCGAGCTGATTTATATCCGGCTGAAGAACGAAAACTGTTCAGGGAAGATTTTAAAGAATATGTGGATGCACGTATAAAATTTTATGAGGTCGGGTTTGATTTAGAAAATGCAGCATCAGCAGATAGTTTGTCGCAATCAATTTCAGCGAAGTTATGGACACGTGCCGCAAGATTGGCAGCTGATCCCGCAAACCTTGCAGCCACGCAGCAAATGATACCGGCACTTAATACTATGATTGATATTACTACCACCCGCTTTGCTGGCGAAAAGGGAAAAGTGCCTGAAAGTATTTTATTCATGTTGTTTTTTCTTGCATTTATCAGTGCTTTTTATGGCGGTTATACTGCAGGACGAAAGGGTCACATTGACTGGCTTGTTGAGATTGGTTTTTGTTTGTTGATATCATTAGTGGTGCTCTTCACTTTAGATCTTGACAGGCCGCGCAGGGGATTTGTAAATCTCGACAGCGTGAATCAGAATATTATTAACCTGAGAAGTAATTTTAAATAAAGCCTGCCATTATTTTTTAAGAATATTTTTTTTGATGTTTGGGCTTGATTGAATTTCACGTTGCTTTTCTAAACCCTGTTTAAATATTCTTGATGGTATATTAGTTATGTTAGACAAAAATAATGTATAATCAATTTTGCGCTAAGAATTTTTTTCTTTTTGTGCTAATCTTTTGTTTTCGTGTCAACTCACTTATAGTTCTGTAAAAGCGATCAGGTTCAGAGTGAATTGTTAAAAAATCTGATGGAATGAATGGCCATTTAGGTTGGCTTATCACTTGATTTTAGGTTTAACAGAAACTTAATAACATCAAAAAATGGCTTGTTTGCCCTGTTAAAAATAATTTTAGCCACAAAATTGATAACTGGCCTCTTCTTTTAGGTATTTTGGATAGTGAAATTTTTACCCCCACTATCCATGATTAAACGTTTAGCCCTTATTTTCTTATTAATGCTGATTAGCCTTTCAGCCATTTTTGCTCAGCAAAATGTTTCCCTCTTAAAGTCAAATTCCAATCGTTTGTATGTTGACTTTGAAGTGAAGAGTAACAAAAATCCCGATGCTCAATTATTGAACAGCATTAACCTTGATGATTACGAATCATTTCGTCATGCAAATGCACGTGTGCAGGTAACAGACATCAGCACAGGTTTTGTTTTGATTTTATACTCGCAAAAAGAAACAGATGCAAACAGGGGAAAAAAATCGCCTGCACAAAAGTTTCAGGAGTCAACTGACCAACATCAAAAAGCACTTAATTGAAAGCCATAAAAAAAATTATTTTGTTTTGTGCTGCTTTTTTATCCGGCATATTTCATTTGCATGGACAGAGTTACAACATGGCAAACGGAACGCAAAATGTTTGCGCAGGAACCTTTTATGATAATGGCGGTGCGGGATCTAATTATACCAACACTAACTTTACAGAAACTTTTTGTTCAAGTTCAGGTAATTGCCTGTCTGTGAATTTCACTTCCTTTCAGACTCAAGCGGGAAATGATATACTTACTATATACGATGGTCCAAATAATACTTACCCGGTTATTGGTTCCTATTCAGGCAATAATTCACCCGGCCTTGTAGTATCATCAAGCGGATGCTTAACTTTTAAATTTACAACTAATGTTAGCGGAACTCGCCCGGGGTGGGCAGCGACCATTGCATGTGCAACATGTTCAACAATATTGTCAATTAGCACAATGGCAAACTCAGTATCAACATGTGATGCTACATTTTATGATCCCGGTGGTGCAGCAGGCAATTATGGCAATAATCAAAGTTTTACAAAAACAATTTGCTCTTCAGTTGCCGGGCAATGTGTTTCTGTTCAGTTTACATCATTTGATGTAAAGGCCGGTGATTATCTTTATATATGGGATGGAGCTAATACTTCAGCACCTTTAATAAGACAATTTACCAATGCCGGACCGCCTTCACTTCAAACACCGATTCTTGCTTCTTCCGGTTGCTTAACATTCCGGTTTGTTTCTAATAACACAAACGTTGGAGCAGGCTGGTCAGCAATTGTTTCATGCGAACCATGCCCCACACCTCCTGCAGGTGTTGCAACTTATACGTTAGGAACCACAAGTTTGCAAAACACATATTTGGTAAATCAAATGGTGAATACCTGTTCGGGAACATTTACAGATAATGGAGGCCTGGCAGCTAATTATTCAAATAATATAGGTGGTGCAAATGGTTATTACAGAACTTTTTGCCCTTCGCAGGTTGGCAAATGTTTGCGTGCACAGTTTTGGTCTTTCAGTACCGAAGCTGGTTTTGATTACCTTAGTATCCGTAACGGACCTACGCAATTAAGTCCTGCTTTCGGAACAGGTTCTTCATTTTGGGGAACTGCAGGCCCTAACACATACCAGGGATGCATGGCTGCCGGTATTGGCCCATATACATCAACTGATCAGAGCGGCTGTATCACTTTTAGTTTTCATTCTGACTTTATAACTACCTATCCCGGCTGGGTGGTTACATTCGATTGCGTTCCATGTAACTATGGACCTAACGGAACAGACAACAATGATTGTTCGCGTGCTTCTTTAGTTTGTTCTGATTTGGGATTTGGCGATGCAAGTACAGGCCCCGGACTTTTATCTGAAACAGGACCACCCGGTTGTGCTTTATCTGAGAATTATTCTAATTGGTATAAGTTCCAGGTTAAAACAAGCGGTACACTTGGATTGAATATTATCCCCGTAGTTGCATCTGACGATTATGACTTTGCATTATTCGGCCCCAATGTTTCCTGTGGTTCACTGGGTTCACCTGTACGCTGTTCTTATGCTTCTAACACAGGTAATACAGGACTAAACAGTGCACTAAACCTAACTACAAATACAGCAGTATGCGGCACTCCCAATAACGGATCAGATGTAAGCGAAGATGTTTGCGGTAATGCATGGGTGAATAATATCAATGTTACTGCCGGTCAGATTTATTATTTGATGGTTAATAAATGGACACCAGGCGGAAATGGTTTTACTTTGAACTGGGTGTTAACAGGAGGAGCTTCATTGCAATGCACACCATTGCCTGTGCAATGGTTAAATTTTTCCGCAACACCCGAGAATCACACCGTGAATTTAAACTGGAGTACAGCCAGCGAATACAATAATGATCATTTTGAAATTGAAAGAAGCAACGATGGCAGAGATTTTCATACCATTGCAAAAACACCTTCGCGCGGTTACTCCACTGCTGTAACAGAATATAATGCTATTGATCTTTCGCCTCTTTATGGAACATCGTATTATCGGATAAAGCAAGTTGATATAAATGGAGAGATAACTTTTTCAAAAATAGTTCTGGTAAGTTTTCTTGACCATAATGAATTCATTTCCATTGAACCTAATCCTGCTTCAACATCACTTGTAAATGTTGGATATAATCTTTGCCAAAATGAAAGCGGATTCATTGAAGTTTATGATACAAAGGGAATAAGGAAAATAAGCAGTGGGGTTTCAGGCCGTAAAGGATTTAATAAAAGACAACTTGATATTTCTCAGCTTCAACCGGGTATTTATGTTTTGATTTATTTAAGCGAAAGTGTAAAAATGCAGCAACGCCTTGTGATTAAATAATTTTGCATTTTATTTTTCATCACTTATAAATAATCTTTTCGATTCATTTATCTTCCGCGCTCAAATTAATTCCTTGAGGAAGCAAAACCAATTCAGCAAATGATTTTCAGAGAAGCACAAGTAAGTGACATCACCCAAATGCAATACGTACGAAATACCGTAAAAGAAAATATGTTATCCAATCCTGCTTTGATAACTGATGAAGCCATCGAACATTTCTTAACGGTTCGCGGTAAAGGCTGGGTTTGTGAAATTGATAATAGAATTGTTGGTTTTGCAAATGCCGATTTACAAGATCATAACATTTGGGCTTTATTTATTCAACTTGAATTTGCTGAAAAAGGAATCGGTAAGCAGTTACATAATATGATGCTTGACTGGTATTTCAGTAAAACAAAAGAAACAGTTTGGTTGGGAACATCACCAAATACAAGAGCAGAAAAATTTTATCGTATGCAAGGCTGGAAAGAAGTTGGCATACATGGCAAAGGAGAAATAAAATTTGAAATGACTTTTGATGATTGGAAAAACTTATACAAGGTTGATCAGATTTAATCAGTAATAATTGAAACGGGATAAATTTATACAATGAATTAATCGTAAAATGTTTGTGAACCTTAGTAACCTTAGTAAAAATGCCTCACACACTTCCCCAACCTTATTAACCTTATTTGATTGAAGAAATAAGGTTAATAGGGTCAAAGTTGGGGGGCTGTTTTTTTTATTAAGGTTACTAAGGTTTGTTGATACCGATAACTTTTGATATATAGATTTTGTATTCTTCAACTGTACAAATTTATCCCGCTCGTAGTATAGTACAATTTTCTTTGTGTCTTCGTGACTTAGTGGCAACAATTTATTTTTTTCAACATAATTTATTGAATAGGTCTATTCTTAATTTTGCCCTTTCACTTTCACCTTCACTTGATATTAAAATCCACTATAGAAAAAGTTGTTGAATCATCCCGCATTGATGAGGTGGTGGGTGATTTTGTGCAATTGAAAAAGCGTGGTGCAAACCTGTTGGGAGTTTGCCCCTTTCACAATGAGAAAACACCTTCGTTCACAGTTTCACCTTCAAAAGGAATTTACAAATGTTTCGGTTGCGGAAAAGCCGGTGATAGCATAGGTTTCATCATGGAGCATGAACATTATTCCTATCCTGAAGCCATAAAATATTTAGCAAAAAAATATCACATCGAAATTGAAGAAACCGTTCAAACCGATGAAGATAAAATTGCTGAAAGTGAACGCGAGAGTTTATATGTGGTTAGCAGTTTCGCACAGAAATTTTATACCGATTATCTCCACCTTACTGAAGAAGGAAAATCAATAGGCAAATCATATTTTATTGAGCGCGGTTTTACTGAAGCCACCATTGAAAAATTTCAACTTGGTTTTGCACCAACAGAGTGGAGCAAGTTCACTGATACTGCTTTGCAAAATCAATTCAAGCTAACGCATCTTGAAAAAACAGGATTGACCATTGTAAAGGAAAATAAACAATACGATCGCTTTCGCGGACGTGTGATGTTTCCAATTCATAATTTGACGGGACGTGTAATCGCTTTCGGGGCACGGATTTTAAAGACAGAACCTAATTCGCCAAAGTATGTAAACTCACCCGAAAGTGATATTTACAGCAAGAGTAAAATTCTTTATGGAATTTATTTTGCAAAGAAAACCATCACTCAAAATGATGAATGTTTTTTATGCGAAGGTTATACCGATGTAATTTCATTGCACCAGGCAGGTATTGAAAATGCAGTGGCATCAAGCGGCACATCGCTCACAGTTGAACAAATAAAATTGATTGGTCGTTACACAAAAAATGTAACAGTGTTATATGATGGTGATGCAGCAGGAATTAAAGCATCGCTTCGCGGAATTGATTTGATATTAGAAGAAGGATTAAATGTGCGCGTAGTTTTATTTCCTGACGGAGATGATCCTGACTCGTTTTCTAAAAAAGTTTCTACATCAGAACTGAAAGATTTTCTGAAAGCAAATTCAAAAGATTTTATGCTTTTTAAAACATCTCTTTTATTGAGTGATGTTGGAAATGATCCTATCGGCAAAGCGAAACTCATCCGTGATATTGTAGAGAGCATTGCAAAAATACCTGATGCAATTATCCGCAGCACTTATACCAAGCAGTGTGCAAACCTGATGGAGATAAGTGAGCAGGTACTGATAAGTGAAGTGAATAAAATCCGCAGAAAAGATTTTAATAAAAAAACCGAAGAAGAAGTTGCGCAGGATTATTTTGAAGAAATTCTGCAACCCGATCAACAGGAAATTATCCAGGATGGAAGCTTTTTCCAGGAGCAGGAAATTATTCGGTTGCTTTTAAATTTTTCAGACAATGAAATATTGATTAGTGAAGGTGAAAGTGAAAGGGAAGGGGAAGGGGAAAAACAAACGGCTCATGTGAAAAATTTTATGAAGAATGAATTGGAGATGGACGGAATTAAATTCGAGAATGAATTGTTTGCAAATATTTTTGCAGCGTATGATAATTTTGAAGATGATAATAAAAGCAACCAGCAATATTTTCTACAGCATGAGAATCCTGAAATAAGAAATAAAGTCGGTGAATTAATTTCAGAACGTTACGAACTCAGTGAACACTGGCAAGAGCGCGGCATTCTTGTCCCGCCAAAAGATTTTGATGTTCGCAAAAGTGTGATTGATGCCATTTATCATTTAAAGAAAAAATGCATTATGAAAATGATTGTTGATAAAGACCATGAAATAAAAACCGCTTTTGAAACCAACAATGATTATGAGCAACTGATGGAAGACAAAAAATCTCTACTTGATTTAGGAAAACAGATCAACAGTTTTTTCGGAACTGTTATTTCGCATTAGAGAACGGCCTTCACCAATGCAACAGGGTTGGGTTTAGCGGCTCGTTTTCAATAATGAACTTACCTGCTTTATGAAGTAAATAATGCCCTGCTGTCTTTTGACAATCGAAAAAAATACTGACGTTACCTTCTGTCAATAATAACCTGCTTTCATTGTCCCACTCATTAGGTTTTTCTTCAAATTTAATATTGTTGATTTTTAGAAATTGAATTGCCTTTTTTATATCAGTGTTTTTAGTCAATCTGTGATAGTTACAGTTTAGGTTACCATTGATAGCAGAAGAAGGAATAGGTTGAAACATAACTCCGTTAAGTTTTGCAGCTTTTGTTTTATTTTCAAAATAGAATTCAAGTCTCCCATATTTATAAATTACCGGAAAGAAGTCTCTGTTGGAAGAAAAATGTTTCCAATCTGTATTGCCTAGAATATTAGTCAGCTCGTTGCGTGTCAATCCGTAACTAATGTTTTTCAAAAGACCTGTCTTAAAAAAGTATTTCAGTTGTTCTTTTACTATCATCTTAAAAATTGCCTATAATATATTGAGGTCATAATAAGCATAATCTGAATGCTATTCTCCCCCCAACAAATCTATCAATACTTTCAGCAATGCAACAGGGTTGGGTTAAAGGGTTGTGGCTATTATTAGAAAATGAAATGTCCTTCCGATTTTTTAATTGCACGTTACTTTGGGATGGACATAATCATATGTTTTAAGCAAAACACCGCTTGGGGTATCATTTGTAATTAGAGTCTGTCAATTAATATCAAGATGTTGATAAATAAGGGGTTTGGGGGT
>JBDTRM010000065.1:0-6008 GCA_039931675.1 Bacteroidia bacterium
GATCCAACAATTTTAGACATAATTTAAATTGCTTTGGCAAATATAAAATTTTAAATCAAAATTAATTTTATTAAATCATCTAAAAGTGCTATAAACACTAATCATTAAATCACCAAATCATTAAATCACAAAATTAAATACTCCGGCAAAGCATTTTTTCTGTATTTGCATTATAAAGTTAATGAAAGGATAATTGTAGCGTGAAATTGTATCCCTACATTAAAATGCTAACTTCAAAACTTTATAAATATGACAACAACTAACAACTCTCTCAGCAAAAACTTTTTTGTGAAAGCAGCTTTCACCTTATGGTTTGCATGTATTGCAACAATAGGTTTTGCCTCCGATTATTATTGGGTAGGCGGAACCGGAAACTGGAGCGACTATGGCACTCACTGGGCTACTTCAAGCGGTGGGGTTATTTTTCATACTACTGTGCCGGGTCCTGCTGATGATGTATATTTTGACGCAAATTCTTTCCCCACTATTGGAGATACATTGTTTCCGGATACAACAATTATTAATTGCCATGATATGGATTGGACAGGTGTAATGAACAATCCTACTTTAAATAGTGGAGCAACATTAAAAATTTATGGTTCGCTCACTTTAGCAAGTGGAATAAGTTTCTCCAGCAATCTTTTGTTTAAATCTCCCACGTCAGGGAATACAATTACAACTGCAGGTCTTCATTTAAATTACGTAACATTTGATAATATTAGTGGTGGATGGATACTTAATGATTCTCTAAATGCATTTTACCTGACAATAGGAAATGGAACATTTACAAGCAATAATCAGAATATTTATTGTGATTATTTTTATGCAGGAAATCAATTTGGCAGTTCCAAAGCCACTGTATCATTAGGCAGCTCTATTGTAACTTGTAAATCTAACTGGCAAGCTCGTGACACGAGCAATCTTATTCTTGATGCTGTATCTGCAAATATTATTGTAACTGATAGTAGTTCGTTAATTTTCTCAAATCATGGTTTTTCTGGGGGTACCTATCAAGTTTATGGTGATGTAACCTCTCACATTGTACATGGAAGCTACAATAGCTACCATAACGTCTATCTCTTTTACGAGGGTACAATTGATGGTTCGAATAATACTTTTAATGATGTGTTTTTTTTGGTTAACGGTGGATTTGGTTCTATTAATAGTACTGTACATAATATCTTTTTTTCGGGTTCGGGTTCTATCGGTGGACCAAATAATATTAACAAAGCAGTGTTTTCAGAAGACGCAACCATTAATGGAAGCACTTTTGACACCCTGATTATTAGTAACCCTGGTAAGACTATTGCTTTTGGTGGTATAACAACTATAAATAATGTATTGACAATTACAGTCGGAAGTTGCAATAGCTTAAGCATTATTAAATCAACCCAGACAGGAGTACAGGCAACTCTAAATAAGCCGAATGGCATCGTACCTTTTGATTATGCGCAAATACAGGATATCAATGCAATTGGGGGGGCAACTTTTACGGCAGCCAATAGCATTGACGGGGGTAATGTAACAGGCATTACAATCAACTCTCCGGCACCTAAGAATTTATATTGGGTAGGTGGTTCGGGAAATTGGAATGATCCCGCACACTGGGCAACCAGTAGTGGAGGAACAGGTAACAACTGCATCCCTGCCCAAGTTGATAATGTTTTTTTCGATGCTAATTCTTTTATCTCGTCTACAGACACCGTAAGTGTTCCCGGTATTATTATTTACTGCCACAACATAGATTGGACCGGAACCACTAAAAATCCTGTTTTCCAAAATCCTGTAATTGGTGGTGGCAGATTAAAAGTATCCGGTTCACTCACATTAATAAGCGCCATGAAATGGTCGTGTGCCGTTGAATTTGTTGGAAATACTCAGGGCAATACTATTACAACAGGTGGTCAGCTAATTGTGTACGTTACTATTAATAATCCTACAGGGAGTTGGATGCTCACTGATAGTTTAGAAGCAAATATTATCACGGTATCTAAAGGCACGTTTAATAGCAATAACAATTTTATTTCGTGCGTTTCTTTTTATGCGGGAGATTTTTCTCAATTTATTACAGGGAGTACAGTTTTATTAGGCACATCAACCATCATGTGCAGTAAATGGGTCGCACATAACGCACCTGATCTTACTTTAGATGCAGATAGTGCCATTTTTATCATCTCGCCAGATACCAATCCACTTTGGCCTATAGATGATGGCTTTTTAGGTGGTAATAACCACATTTATAATGACATAACCTGTAATCACTTAACTGGTGATTCTAATGTATATCATAATATTAATTTTAGTTATTCCGGATATTGCGATGGTACATATAATAGTTTTAATGATGTGTATTGTTCTTCTGATTTCGGTTTTAATGAACCATACAGCCAGGTAAACAATATCTACTTTAATGGAGATGGAGCCATAGCGCATTTTATAACAATAAATAAAGCAATTTTTAATGCTAATGCTACTATTAATAATGGCAACCAATTCGATACACTTATTTTTAATAACCCAGGGAAAAATATTAAGTTTAATGGAACCAATACGATTAACAACCTACTGAGTTTTGGAAGCGGAACATGCGCATCACTAACTCATATCTTATCAGGGACGGCAGGCGTTCAGGCAATAGTGAATAAATCAAGCGGAACAGTAAATTTGGATTATGCCTTAATACAGGATATTAATGCAGCGGGTGGAGGAACTTTTATAGCGAACAATAGCATTGATGGAGGTAATGTGACAGGCATTACAATAAACGCACCGACATCTCAGAATTTATATTGGGTAGGTGGTTCAGGAAACTGGAATGATTCAGCACATTGGGCAACCAGTAGCGGGGGAATAGGTAACAACTGCGTCCCTACTCAATATGACAATGTGTTTTTCGATGCTAATTCTTTTTCATCATCTGCAGATACGGTGAGTGCCTCCGGGGTTATTATTTATTGCCACAACATAGATTGGAGTGGAGCAATTAACAACCCTGTTTTCCAAAATCCTGTTATCGGTGGTGGGCGATTAAAAGTATCCGGATCATTCACATTAAAAAGCGGAATGAATTGGTCAGGTGCTGTTGAATTTGTTGGAAGTACCCAAGGCAATACAATTACAACGGGTGGTCAGTATATTAGATACGCAACATTTGATAATCCTACCGGGGGATGGATACTTAATGATTCCATACATAATGATATTATGAGCCTGAGAAACGGGACGTTTGATTCAAATAATCACTCCATTTATTGTAATTCTTTTTATGCAGGAACTTCTTCGGGAAATTCAAAAGCAAAAGCTTTATTAGGCACTTCAGTTATAACTTGTAAAGTGGAATGGCAAGCTCAGGATACAAGCCATCTTATACTTGATGCTGCACTTGCTAATATTATTATAACCGATAGTGCTGGTTTTATAATGAATGGTTTTAAAGGAGGAAGCAATCAGGTGTATGGCGATGTAACCTGCAATATGATACATGGCAATTATAACGCTTATCATAATGTTTACCTGCCCTATGAAGGAGATATTTTTGATAACCATAATACTTTTAATGATGTGTTTTTTTTGAAAGATGGTGGGTTTGGATGTAATAACAGTACCATTCATAATATCTTTTTTTCCGGGAATGGTTCTATCGCTGGACCGAATGTTATTAGCAAAGCAGTGTTTGTAGAAGACGCAAATATTTTTGGTAGCACTTTCGACACTCTGATTATTAATAATCCGGGCAAGACCATAACTTTCGGTGGAGCAATTACAGTAAACAATGAATTGATTATTGCCAATGGGTTACCTGGTTTCCCAACATCCGTTCATAGCTCCCTTTCAGGTATGCAAGCAACTATTTCACTTCCATCAGATACTTTATGTACCGATTATCTTTACCTGCAAGACATTAATGTGGCGGGTGGTGCCGTTTTTTATGCAGGTAATTATAGTGTTGACCTTGGCAATAATTCTGGATGGCAGTGGATAGGCTGTGCGCTTGACACAAGTAATGTATGGCCAGGTGATGCTAATTATGATTTGGCTGCAAATAATCTTGACCTATTATATGTTGGTTTAGGATATGGTTACACCGGCACTACCCGTGCAGGTGCAAGCAATGTATGGATAGCACAGCCTTCAGTTGACTGGCTGCAACAGTTTGCAAATGGCATCAATTTAAAAAATGCAGATTGCAATGGTGACGGAACAATTGATAATAATGATACAACTGCTATTGGTTTAAACTATGGACTAACGCATCCGTTCAAAAATTCACCACCACCCCCAAATCCAAATCAAACCGGAACTCCATTTTATCTCGTGCCAAGTATTGATACAGTTGGTCTCAACTACAATGTAAATATTGACATATACCTTGGAACAAGTACCTTAACGGTAAACAATGCTTACGGTATAGCATTCACTTTAAATTTTACACAGGGTATTATTGATACCAGCCAGGTAACATTTGATTATACAAATTCAATGCTTGGCAATCCGGGTGTTGACATGATGACTTTTAATAAGGAATTTGTAAGTTCAGGCAGCATTGATTTTGCATTAACACGAACCGATCATAATAACATAAGCGGCTTCGGCTTTTTAGGGCGCTGCGGAATTGTAATTGTGGATAATGTAGGTGGTGTTACAGCCATGCAGCTTAACCTTACCAATATAACAGCATTTGACAAAAATGAATTTCCATTAACGTTTAACCCTATAGGCGATTCTATTGTTATTGATACTAATCTTGTTTTATCAGCACATCAAATTGATTTAAGTCAATTCATTTCAGTGTATCCAAATCCTGCAAAAGATCATTTAAAAATTAACGGAGGCTTGCTCAATTTAAAAACAGTGGAATTGTTTGACATGATGGGAACAAAAATTTTCAGCAGTACACCTAACGCACACAGCACAGAAATCAATACACAAAAAATTAATCAAGGATTATATGTGTTGCGCTGTATTACAGATAAAGGAATTATAAATCGCAGAGTGCAAGTGTTGAAATATTGATAAGCATGAAATGTTTTTAACGCAACGCGAATCGTAAATGGTTCGCGTTTTTTGTTTTAGATAATTTGAAGCGATTAAAATTTACTCTGATAACAAGTTGCTCCATGCAATTCAGTATGCCATGCGCACCCCGTCCCTAAAGGGCGCAGCCCCTTTCGTACCGATAGTATCGAACTTGCAGGTAGTAAAATATTACGGTGACTGACTTTCGGAAAGTTCCTTCAACTTTCCGAAAGTTGACCCGAACAAAACCCGCGAGTGATATCATTGATTTGCCTGTGGTTGGTGTTTTTTTCACCAACCACCGAAAGCACCCACCGTCAATGGTTGGTGAAAAAAACACCAACCATACGCAGTCATGACCTTTTGACCTCATGAGTTTTTTCAACCCGCGCGGTCTTTTCCTAAAGAATCAACTGGCTCGATAAAATTTAATACATCGGCAAACATAACTTATCAAACAATAAATAATTTATCATTTATTTCAAAAAGCATTATAAACACTAATCATTAAATCACCAAACTTTCAAATTATCAAATAAAAGTACTCCGGCAAACTTATTTTTTTGTATTTTTTATATCACCTTATTCATCAGATAATTGTACCGTGAAATAGTATCCGAATTAAAACGCTAATTTTAAATCATTAAAAAATATGAAAACAGCTAACTACTCTACAAGCAAAAAATTTTTTGTGAAAGCAACTTTCACTTTATGGTTTGCATTTATTACTACAATAAGCTTTGCATCCGACTATTATTGGGTAGGAGGAACTGGCAACTGGAGCGACTATGGAACTCACTGGGCTACTACAAGCGGTGGGGTTATTTTTCATACGACTGTACCGGGTCCTACCGATGATGTATATTTTGATACCAATTCATTTTCAGCAGCAAATGATACGGTAATAACAGACAATACAACAATTTACTGCCATCACTTGAACTTTACGGGGGCAACAAATAACCCTGCCATTACGGGTCAAAATATTAATG
>JBDTRM010000066.1:0-8597 GCA_039931675.1 Bacteroidia bacterium
CGAAGTAGTAAACTTGATTAAAAAATCCGCTTAGTGCAATTTGTCATACACACGTCATAACTTATATGACAGTTATTAAAATTAATTTTATAAAATTTGTCGCATTAAAAAATCAGGAAACAATTAAAAACAAAAAACTATGAAGAAAATCTACATTACAATTTTATTAATGGCTTGTGCCACAGTATTAAGTTTTAAAAGTTATGCGACCAAATTCACGGTAAATGTTGCTGACTTTTCATTTGCTCCGTCAAGTATAACAGTAACAGTTGGCGATACTGTTAGATGGGTTAGGATAAACGGCACACACACTACTACCTGCAACGGATCTGCCTTAACCAGCCGCCCGGCCGGAGCTCCATCATGGGATAACCCAATAAATGCAAGCAACACATCATTTGAATACGTTGTAACAGTAGCCGGGGCTTATGCATACAAATGCACTCCCCATGCAAGTGGAGGAATGACAGGAACTATAACAGCAGTACCACCAAACGGCATTGCCAATTTAAATGGCTTGTTTAATTATCTTGAAATAAATCCGCCAACCTTCAAATCAGATGCTGAAATAAAATTCAGCCTTGCATCTAACGCACACATTAAACTTTCTATTTATGATTTTGCAGGCAGAAAAATTGTGACACTTTTAGATGAGCAATTTATTAAAGGTGAGCATACTGCTCTATGGGATGCCAATGGAATTCCACAAGGAATTTATTTTTGCCGTCTCGAAAATGAAGACTATACTTTAACGAGAAAATTTGTACGAGTAAAATAATTTTAATTTATAAACACATTTTAAATAACACACAATGAAAAAAACAATTACTAAAAACGTAACATTGATGGCAGCAGCGCTGCTTTTACAGGTTACTTTAAATGCACAGTCATTTAAGTTTCCGGTTTTCGAACACTTTACACAGGCAAGTTGCGCACCATGTGCAGCTCAAAATCCGGGGTTTCAATCCTCTATTTTAAATGCAAATTCTGTAACTGTTCATCACATTGCCTACCATACTTCATGGCCGGGCTTTGATCCGATGTACAATCTGAATCCTACAGATCCTACTGATCGTGTTGGCTATTACAATGTAACAGGTGTACCTTCAGTTACTTTGATGGGTAATGCAAAAACAGGCGGTCCCGGTTCATTCAGCCAGGCCGATGTTGATGCACAAATTGCAGCTACAAGCCCGCTTAAAGTTACGGTTACAGAGGTGGATAATGGTAACAACCGCGATATAACCGTTACACTAACAGCAGTAGGCACTATGCCAACTACAGGTAGTTATGTTTTACAAACCGCAGTGGTTGAACGCAATGTTAATTACACAAGCGCTCCCGGTACTAATGGCGAAATTTACTTCCCAAACGTATTGCGCAAATTGGTTCCTGATGCTTATGGGACGGCTGTTACACTGCCTGCCACAGGTACTTCCGTTACTTATAATTTAAATGTGGTTGAAGATGCAACATGGAATAACTCTGAAATTGCAGTAATCGCTTTTGTGCAGGATGATGTTTCAAAAGAAATATTGAACAGTGGTGCGTCATGGGATCCGCAAGTTAATGCAACACTTGTCGCTCCTCCTGTATTATCACTGGCTGGTTCGAGTGGCAACACTTCTACCTTTAGTGCAACACTTGGCAACTCAAGTTTGTCATCAGAAGATTTTATGTTAACGCTTACCTCAGTTAATGCACCTCCTACATGGACTGCAAATTATAGTGCAAACGGAACAGTTTACACTAACCCTGCAACAGTAACAGTGGCGGCAGGTTCAACAATTCCTACCTCAATTAATGTAACACCTGATGCTGCAATTGGTCTTGGACAATATACATTAACAATAACTTCGGTTACTAATCCCGGAGCGCCTGCTATGTTCTATAGTGTTTATGTTATTTCGGGAGTTACAACTATATTGATTAACAATTCTTCGGGATTAGGTGATGGAAGTGGCGGAAGTGCTGCTAACTGGGAATCAGATTATACTGACGGATTGAATTATGCCAATTGCATTTCGTATGTAGTTACCAATGATCTTGTAGCTGCGCGTATTGCTGCTGATAATGCTTTAACAGGCGTTACCAAAATATTTTACAATGTTGGCTGGACATTTCCCGGGCTTACAGATAACTTAGTTAATCAACTCACTACATTTTTGGATAATGGTGGTCGTTTATTTATTGCAGGACAAGATATAGGTTGGGAACAATTTGATGTGGCAAACTCTCCCTACTTTACTCCTACATGCCAGGCATTTTACAATAACTATTTAAATGCAACATGGTTAAATGACGGAACTACAGCGCCAAATGTGGCATTCAATCTTAATACTGCTGATGCTGTTTTCGGAACTGTTCCTGCTACTACTATTCTTAATTATTATGGTTCTGGAACCGCTGGTCCTTATTTCTATCCGGATGAAATGAGTGCTACAGGAACAGGTTCTGTAATATGCTACTACGGTGCAGGTACAGCTAAGAAAGGCGGTGTGCGCTCATACAACGGCACTTATAAAACAGTTTATCTTGGTGTTGGTATCGAAATGCTTTCAAGTGTGGCAACTAAAAATGAAATCATAAAAATGTCGTATGACTGGTTTGATAACCTGTTAAGCGTTGAAGATTTTGATGCGCAAATGCTGAACTTAAATTTAGGACAGAATTATCCTAACCCTGGCAATGACGTAACTTCTATTCCTGTTAGTAATCTGAAAGAAGATGCTACACTACAGGTTAGTGATGTTACAGGCCGTATAGTTATGGAGCAAAAAGTAAGCAAGCTTTCTGAAAAGATTTCTTTAAACACCAAGAATCTTGAGGCGGGAACATACACTTATCGTTTGGTAAGTGATTCGAAAATTACTGATGCTAAGGTGATGCAGGTGATTAAGTAGTTTTTGGAATTTTAATTCTTACAAAAATGCTTCCGGATTAGTTTCCGGGAGCATTTTTTATTTCTTAAAAGCATCATTTAATAGTTTCAGTTTGCGCTTTAACTCTTCATTATCGGGTACAATTTTTAATCCTCTCAATAATAAATCCTTTCCCGTTTTCTGATCATTTAACCTCAGGTAACTGGATGAAGCTAGTCCATAAGTTGTCCCGATCATCCTGTTGTCAATATCTATATTATTTTTAGAAAGCATTTCTTCAAATTTCTTTAAATTCTGCATTCCCTTAGTACGATTATCGCTGTCGAAAGCTAATGCTGAAGCATATAAATAATTACGCACATAAAGATTTCTGAAAATTGCAGTTTCTTTAAGTTGAGGAAACCTGCTGCAATAATCATCCAGTAACTTTGTGTTGTTTTCGGGCGATAAATGCTTATTCATCTTTTCAGATAATATTGAAGAGAGAAGCCCCTTGACATTAAGATTTACAGTATCCATGCAATAAGCCTGCACGATATATTCTAACCCGCTATCAATATTGTTTTTTAAAGCAAATGCACGTGCATTTTCATAATAATATTCTGTTGAAATTTCTTTAATAGCAATTGTATCCGAAACTTTTTCACGGAATTTTGAATACACCTGGTCATAGTATTTTTTATTGTCTTTTTCAATCAGAAATCTCTTAGTTATAGCTGAAAAATCAGACAGAAGATTCTCCCGCAATTTTTCCTTGTCGCAATAATTATAGAACTTCAGATATTGATCTATCTGATCAAGAGTGCTGTAATCAAGGTTTGCAAAATCAAGTGTAAGGGCAACTTTCAGAAGGTAAGCAATCCGTTGTGAAGGATACAATAAATATGCTTTTTCAAATTGTTTGTATGCTTTTTTATATTCTTTATCGTTGAGAAAAGACACACCATCATTATAATAATGCAAACCTACCAACTGCTGTAATGTGATATTATCCTTTGAATAATAATTTGTATTGAAAATTTCATCATAACCTTTAGTATTCAACTCTTCTCTTGTAGTAACTTTTGATTCTAAAAGATAATCAATATAATTCTTTTTGAACTTGTCATCAGGATTATAATATTTAAGTGTGGGATTTGTAGCTTCAAAAAGCATTGAATTCCTATTAGGATCAGCCACTAAATAAACATGTGTTGGTTCCTCCTTAATTGTATAAGGAATACTTAAATGGTCAAGCACCATTGCGTACACTGCTGTTGCCGTAAGGCAATTATATTCGCCCGATGAGAATATTTTATCAAATGATGCATCCTCTTTATATTTCTTAAAAAATTTATCATGCACAGAGTTAAAAATGAACTTATATTTTTTCAATTGATTCTTTTCGCTATTAATTTTTAGCTCATTATCATTAAAATATTTATCCAAAGCCATGTTTGCTTCATTAAGTTTAAAGTCAGTAGAAACAGGATTTGTGCTTAATAAAAGTGCGGGCGCATTTGCCTTATGCTGATTCATGTACTCATCAAAATATTTTTTTTCAAAATCAGATGTATAGCTGATATCGGTTACCTTAAGACTATCTTTTTGCCCGAATAAAATCTGAATATTAAATAATAAACAAAGTGGTAGCAGAAGATATTTAAATCTCACAAACGTTTTTTGCATTTTCTCAAAAACAAAAATGTTCTTAAAAATAAGTTGCTTTCTCATTTTTTGCATTTATGGTAAAAGTGAATTCAGGATTATTTGTTGGCGAAGGATTTTATGTGCTCAAATAATTCTTTTCAAAAATATTCTTTTTTCATTCAAATCAACTTTCTTATTTGAGGAAACATAACTTAAGTGCTGTAAAACTATTTTTTACGTTTCTGCTTTTCAATTTTGTTGTTTTCAATTTTTTATATTTTTGATGCATACAAACTCTAAAACATTTAAACAATATGAAAAAAAATCTCTATGCAATTGCCTTATCGGCAACTATTATTTTGCTTGCATCATGCACAGGTAATAAAGAACAAGCACCGGCTGCTGCCGATAACACTCCAAAGTACAGGGCAGGAGTTGAAGTGGTGTTTAATGCCTTTGCCACAGGAAATACTGATGGAATTGACTCATTAATTGACGCCAACTATGTTGAACACTCGCCCCCTCCCGGCATTGAAGTTAAAGGGGCTGAAGGATTCAAAAAACTCATTAAAATGAATCACGATGGTTTTCCTGATAATAAATTAACCATTATAGATTACATTGAAAGCGGTGACATGGCTGTGGTGCATTACAACTGGACAGGTACTAATACCGGCAACATGGAAGGTATGCCTGCTACCAATAAGCCTTTTGACATTAATGGCATGGACCTTTTAAAATTTGCAAACGGCAAATGTATTGAACACTGGGGCTATTTTGAAGTAGATAAATTTATGCAGCAACTTGGTATGATGCCACCAATGCCGCCTATGAGTGGCGCTCCTGCCGATTCAGCAAAAGCAAAATAAAAGCAATCAAATTAAATTGAAAAAGTCCGGTAGTATATGCCGGACTTTTTTGTTTTTATTCTGATAAATTTAATAGTTTCCTCATGCGATAAAATTTATGTAACATCTTACCTGTTTATTTCGTCTATGACATAACTATCGCTATTCCGAAAGTGTTTATTCTTAATTGTTAACACAATTTAACTACAACCTTACATTGGTAAGCGTAGTTTTGAATAATCTAATTTGCTGTATCAGTTTTATGATAAAACTTAAGAATATTACCAAGTCATATTCCATGGGCAACACGCGCATGCAAGTGTTGAAAGGAATTGACCTTCATATTAAGCAAGGCGAATTTGTTTCTATTATGGGAGCATCTGGTTCAGGCAAGTCAACATTACTCAACATTATTGGAATTCTTGATAAATATGATTCGGGTGAATACCTGCTTGCCGATACGCTTGTAAAAAATTTATCGGAAACAAAAGCAGCAAACTATCGCAATAAATTTATCGGATTTGTTTTTCAGTCATTCAATTTAGTATCCTTTAAAAATGCAATTGAAAATGTTGCATTACCGTTGTATTATCAAAAAGTAAATCGCAAAAAACGTAATGCACTTGCAATGGAATATCTTGAAAGAGTAGGGTTGAAAGAATGGGCGCATCATTTACCAAATGAAATGAGTGGCGGCCAAAAACAACGTGTGGCAATAGCGCGCGCATTAATAGCACATCCCAAAATTATTCTTGCCGATGAACCTACTGGTGCATTAGATTCAACAACTTCGCAGGAGGTTATGGACATGCTCGAAGAAGTAAACAAGCAAGGAATAACGGTAATCATTGTAACACATGAACATGATGTTGCCGCGCGCACTCATCGGATTATAAAAATAAAGGATGGAGTTATTGTGGATGAATAAATGTTTTATCAACAAATTACAAATCATTACGAATATACAAATTCATATTCTTTGAAATAATGAATGAATTTTTGCATAAGGGAGTGGTGTAATTGTTTTTATGCAAGAGCGACTTTCGGAAAGTTCCTTCAACTTTCCGAAAGTTTACGGGCAATGAATTATCAAATCAAAAATTGTAAATCGTAAATCAAAAAAATGTTTGATTTAGACAAATGGCAGGAAATATTACACACCATAAGTAAGAACAAGCTTCGCACTTTTCTTACTGCATTAAGTGTGGCATGGGGAATTTTTATCCTCATCATTTTATTGGGTTCCGGCCAGGGATTGCGTAACGGTGCTCAATATCAGTTTATGGGTGATGCTATAAACAGTATATGGATTAACGGTGGCACTACAAGCCTTCCCTATAAAGGTTTGCAGCCCGGCAGAGACATTGAGCTTACGAATGAGGATTATGATTGGATACGTGAAAAAATCAACGGCATAGATAGAATTACAGGTACTTCACAAGGCAGGCAATCGCGGGTATTGACTTATGGAAAAGAACATGCAGGTTTTATGGTTCGCTCTTGTTATGCCGACCATCGGTTTCTCGAAAATGTAAAAATGATTTCGGGACGTTTTATTAATGATGTGGATGTTGCCCAATGCCGCAAGGTTTGTGCAATTGGTATTCCTGTGCGCGAGGCATTATTCAAAAAGGAAGATCCTATCGGAAAATTTATAGCTGCCGATGGAATTTCATATAAGGTAGTTGGTGTATTTTATGATCAGGGGCGAGGTGATTTAGACCGCATTTACATTCCTGTTTCTACTGCTCAGCGTGCATACAATGGACAAAATAAATTAGGTGTCATCTGGTTTTCAACCGGCAATGCTTCCCTTGCTAAAAGTTTTCAAATGGTTGATGATGTAAAAAAACTTTTGGCAAACCGTCACAACTTTGACATTAATGATCCCAAAGCAATAAGCATCAGAAATAACAATGAAGATTATGTGCGTATAATGAGTATGCTTGATGGAATAAAATTGTTTGTAATAATAATTGGTATAGGAACTTTATTTGCGGGAATAGTCGGTGTAAGTAACATTATGATGATTGTGGTTAAAGAACGAACCAAAGAAATCGGAATTCGAAAAGCTTTGGGTGCGACACCCGGTTCCATCATTTCTTTAATTGTACAGGAATCAATATTTATTACATCTATTGCCGGTTTCGTTGGTCTGTTCAGTGGTGTAGCACTAATTGCATTAGCACAAAAGTTTATGCCGCCAAGCGATTTCTTCCGCAATCCTGATGTGGATATTTCAATAGCGTTATATGCAACTTTATTATTGGTTGTTGCCGGTGCGTTAGCTGGTTTTTTTCCTGCATTAAGTGCTGCCAGGGTTGAACCGGTGGAGGCGTTGAGGGATGAGTAATTTGGGATTTACGATTTACGAAGTACGATTTGGGATTTACGATTTTAGAAGTGCGATTTGGGATTTAAAAATACTATTACAAAAATTGATAATTCGTTATAACAATTTTCAAAATGGACAAACTTATTTTACAACAACGCACAAAAAATTTATCTCTTAGGATTTTTAAAATGGTTGAGAAGTTGCCAAAAACAGAAGGAGCGAGAGTTATAACTTATCAGATTTTAAAATCATCATCATCTACAGCAGCAAATTATCGGGCAGCTTGCCGGGCAAAATCGGATAACGATTTCGTAAATAAATTAAAAATTGTTGAAGAAGAAGCAGATGAAACTTTGTTTTGGTTGGAGTTTATTGAAGAAGCGGGTTTATTAAAAAAATCTCTTTTATCTAATCTCCACACCGAATCAAATGAACTTGTTGCAATTTTTACTGCATCACTAAAAACTTTAAAATCGAAAGACAAAAAACAGGATAGCAAAAAACAGGACAGCAAAAAGCAAATTATTGCACCCACCGATACGATGATCAAATGAACACATCGGAAAGGAACAAATTGTAAATCGCACATCCCAAATTGTAAATCGTAAATCGTAAATCGTAAATCAAAAAATGTTTGATCAAGACAATTGGCAAGAAATATTCAGCGCAATAAAGAAAAATAAATTGCGCACCGCACTCACCGCCTTGGGTGTGTTTTGGGGAATTTTTATGTTGGTAATCATGCTTGGCTCGGGCAACGGATTACGCAATGGAATTCTGAAAGGCTTTGATGGTACAGCCACCAATAGTTTTTTTGTGTGGGCGCAAAAAACTACCAAAGCTTATAAAGGAATGCAGCCCGGCAGGCGGTTTAATTATGACAATCGCGATGCATTGGCATTG
>JBDTRM010000067.1:0-62079 GCA_039931675.1 Bacteroidia bacterium
GTTTGTCCTGATAAAGTTCTTCCACTTGCATCTGTAATCGTTCCTGAAATCATAATTGGCAGGCGAATATTTTTTTCTTCAAACACAGTTTGTACAGCAAACAAAGCAGCTTTTGCATTAAGCGTATCAAAAATTGTTTCAATCAAAATCAAATCCACACCGCCATCAATCAAACCTCTTGTTTGCTCGGTGTAAGCTAACACAACTTCATCCCATATAACCGCCCGATAGCCTGGGTCGCTAACTTTTGGTGATAGAGAGAGCGTGCGGTTTGTAGGTCCTAATGCACCAGCTACGTATCTGGTTTTATTTTGTTGCGATGCAAATTCTTTTACCGCTTCTTTCGCAATTTTTGCTGAAGCCAAATTGAATTCATAACCGAATTCTTCCATGTGATAATCGGCAAGAGAAATGCGTTGTGCATTGAAAGTATTTGTTTCAATAATATCTGCGCCTGCTTCAAGATATGCTTTGTGTATAGCTTTGATGATATCAGGTTGCGTGAGTGAAAGTAAATCGTTGTTGCCTTTTAAATCACTTTTCCAATCTGCAAATCGTTCACCACGATAATCTTTTTCAGCAAGTTTATATTGCTGAATCATGGTGCCCATTGCACCATCAATCACTAAAATTCTTTTTTGTAATTCCTGTTTTATATCTGTCATAAATCCTTTCTTACAATAATTTTCATGCGTCTTGTTCTAAATAAATTTGGCTGAAATTATCCTCTCCATTTAAAAATGATTTTCTTGTTGGCTTGTTTGAATTCAATATCAAATTTGTCGAACACAATTTCTCTTCCAATAATTTCATCGGTTGAATCATTGTCTTGCAACCATGCAACGGGAACAGTAATTTTTTTTGAATCAATAGTTATATCAATATCTCTTCCCACATACATAACCGAACTTGTTCCAACTCCAAAAGCTTTAGTCAAAGTTTCGTTGGGAGCTAATTTCAGACCTAATTTTAATCCGGTCTGATTGCTAATAACAGAACAATCAGCCCCTGAATCAATTAACATCGGTAATTCAATATGTCTTTTGCCTGCTTGTAAAATAACCGGGTAGTCTGGTTGCCATTCATTAACTTTCATTGTTCTGAAATGAATCGGCAGAATCCTTACTTTATCCATCAAAGGTGAAACATAGTAATACAAATAATCCTTTGTTATTTTATCCGCTTTGGTTGACAGTGCTTTCAATGTTTTTGCATAAGCGATTACACCTGTTTCATTGTAAGCTATATAATTGCCCATGTATTTGCGAATGTGTTCGCGGTTTTCGTTTGTCCAGTTGTTCAGTGATTTTGGAATTTTTTTCATAATTAATAGAATTAATTTCTCTTGATTTTTTGTTGAGATATTCTTTTTCAATTTACAATTTTCCATAATAAACAATCGTGTCATATTCAATCGTCACCATATTGTTTTGCTGATAGTGAATGAATAATTCTTTCAGTGAATTTAACATCGGTTGATAGTTGTGATGTGATTCATCAGGAACGTAAGATGATGAAAGCAATCTTCCTTCTAACGCAGCATAATCATGACGTTGGAAATTTTCGAACGATTTCATTTTGTAATTTCCTTCGCCAAAAAAACTATTAAAAATCTTTTCATCAATATTTTTATGGTCCACTTCTTTATAATCCGTTCCGAATGTTTGAAGCAAATTTTCATACGCTGCTAAGAATAGTGTTGAAGTAATTCTCCTGTCATTCCACATTAATACAACTGTTCCGTTTGGTTTTAAAATCCTTTTGAATTCTGCTTTGCATTTTTCTTTATCAAACCAATGAAATGCCTGACCTGCAACAATCATATCAACACTTTCATTTTCGAGTTTGGTTTCCTCTGCTGTAGCATTTATACTTATGAAATTTGGATAGCCCTTTAATATTTGTTCGGATGCCTCACGCATTTCATTATTAGGTTCAACACCATACACTGCATTTCCATTTTTCAAAAACAATTGTGTTGAAATTCCTGTTCCGCTTCCGATATCGGCAACAATAGTTTCTGATGAAAGAATTTTTTCTTCCTTCAAAAATGAAAGCACTGCATCAGGATATTGCGGACGGTACTTCACATAATTTTCTACTCTGTTTGAAAATCTGTTTAATGAGTTCAGCATTTTATTTAAGTATTTATTATTTATTTCATCATTCGCTATTCAAAATTCTCCCGATGACTATCGGGATCATCATTTCACTGCTCTAATCATTTCTCTTTTCCCTTTAGGTCCTTCTAATGATTCTACTTTAAAACCAACATTACTTAACGTTCTTTTTACATCAACTTTGGAGCAATTAGAAACTAATGCTGCGCCTATATTACATGCGTCATATATTTTTTTGAATAATTCAAACTGCCATAACTCGGGCTGATGTGCCGGTGAGAATGCATCGAAATAAACCAGGTCATACGAATCATCGAACGAACATTCGAGCACATCGTTATGTATTTTATAAAACAGAAATTCCTCATTGCCATTTGAAGTTCTCTCCTTATTAAGAGTGAGATTAATTTTCTCAAACCATTTGCACTTATGCATTTCTAAAAACACGGGTTGTAATTCTGAACCGAAGTATTCAGCATAGTTCAAGCGTTGAATCACTTTTATCGGCAACGGATTTATTTCAACTGTTGTGTAATGAATGTGCTTTTGCAAAATGTGATTTTCACGATAAGTGAGTGCTGCATTCAAACCTGTACCGAAACCGATTTCCAATATTCGTATTTCGTCATATTTTCTGGCCACCGGTATCAAACCATTTCTAATAAATACATGCATACTTTCCTGTAGCGATCCAAACAAGGAGTGATAATGTTCTTCAACTGTTTTGTTAAACAAGGTGTGAATGCCTTCTTTGGTATCCACTAAAATTAATTCTGCCTCTTTCATTTCTTGTAATTAAAAATTAAACTTTTCCATTCTATAAATTAAATTTCACTCAAAAAAAAATCTCTCCTGATAAGTCAGAAGAGATTTTATAGTGTATTGTTTTTATTAAATCTGATGCTGACTTATCTACTCCTCCCGCGTAAGCGAAAGAATTGGAGTTAGCACCTTCCTTTTCAAAGAGCAAGTAACAATATGCAAGTGGCAATTTCTTTGCCTTTTGCTTTTTGCCTCTTGCCAACTTAATTAAAAGTGGTTGCTATGGTTTCACAGGGCCAGTCCCTCCACCATTCTTGATAAGCTTGTCCTGTTAAGGATCTTTTTTTTAAAGAACGCGGTGCAAATGTAAAACAAAAGATGTTTTTTGCTAATGCAATTTTTTTTCAACTATAAAATATGCTTGGAGAAGGGTTGGCGAGGACGCCAACCATGAACCAGGGAATTTTTGCTAAAGTGGCTTTATCACCAACTCATTATAGCCTGTCTTCTCATCATGTAATCTTAAAAATTCAACATCTTCTAAAACACCTAAAACAATTTCGGCTGTTGTAAAAACTACACCTCCTTCTTTCAAATGACCGCCAATCAGATTTCCGTTTTCATCGGCAACAGCAATATGAATATGAGAACCATGAACAGACAAGGTGCCAACTAACGAAACAATTTCAAACTTTCCGGTTAACGTTTTTGTTTCAGATTGATTTGCAAAACGGATTGCCGCTCTTTGCAAACTGCCGACACAGGTTAAAATACAAGCTGCTTTACAATTTTTATTTTTTATAAAGCTATCAAGCGATTCATTTAAATCTTCGCCATTTTTTAATCGTAATGCGTAAGTAATCATTGGGTAATTTTTATTTCAGGATAAATAAATTTCAGATAAATGAACAAACAAAATTGCAACCTCATAAAATGTTTTTACTTTTCCGATTCAAATAATAACAATTAACACGTTTCAATAATTAGCTTTTATTCACTCACCATTATAAACCTTATATCATGGCAACAACAAACAATGACAACTCAACATTTAACAATAACAACTCATCTTTTCTAAGAAATCTTTACAATATGAAAAACATACTAATAATTATTGCCGGAATTATTATTGGCTGGCTGATATGCTGGTTTATTTGCTTCCGTCATTTTGATGACGATTATACCAAGCACTGGAATGCGTCAAAGTATAAACATTATGACTGCGATAACTTTTTTAATACTTTTAAAACTGAAGTGAGCGACCGTTCAGGAAGGTTTGCAGGAATTAAAATTCAAAAGAATGATTTAATACATCTTGTTGATTCCTGCAGTTCAACAAGTGATGTTTATCTCGCATTGGTTTTAGATGATGATCACAATAAAATATTATTGGTTGCCGGAGCAGCTAATGGAACAAGTAACTGGAACACCAAACCCGGCAGTGTCCCTAACCCGTTGCAAACAACTGACAGCGCATCAAAGGATACAATATGGTATGTGTTACCTGATGGTCCAAATACAAACAGCAAGGTTGGATACATTATTCACAAGGATAATAAATTAGTTAGTTATGATGCAGCAACAAAATCGGAGTCAAATATATTCGTCAATAAAATTTTGAAAACGATTCTCCCCGGACGGGATGTCGTTGCAGGCACTGTGCAGGGTTGTCCGAAAAACTGCCCAACTGTAATAGCAACTGATCTCAAGCCGCATTGATTTTGAAAATAAATTCTGATGAGCCGGATTGTAAAAAGTACAATTCGGCTTTTTTCATTTTATCTTCGAACCAATTTAATGAATTAACCTGTGGGTTTTAAAAAATTTATAACGGCCATTTTACTTTTTATAGCAGGATACATTCAGCTTGCAATTGCACAATCACCAATAATGGTTTTTGATAAGTTGGAGGTTCCCGGTTTCACTCGCGTTATCTTCCAGGATTCACGGGGCTTTAAATGGTTTGGAACCCGGCAGGGCGTTTTCAGGTACGATGGTTTGCACTACAGGCATTATGATCATAAATCAGAAGATGCAAATTCCATATCATCAAATGAAGTTTGGAGTATAGCGGAAGATAGCGATCACTATATCTGGTTCGGAACACAAACAGGCGGATTAAGCAGGTACGATTATTCAACTAATAAATTTCTGAATTTTTTGAAAGACACAACTTCTCAAAATACCTTGCATGAGAATGAAGTGCTGTGCATAGCTGCTGATAAAAACGGCCATATATGGGCAGCAACTTCTGGTGGTGGATTGGTAAAAGTTCTTAAAGATGATCATTCAACAAATGGATACAGGTTCTATTCCTTCATTCATGTTGAAGGAGATAGCCAATCACTTGCAAGTGATAAGATATGGGCTTTGGCTTTTGATGATAATAATTTCGGTTATGCCGGAACTTTTAATTGTGGCCTTTCAATATTTAATGCTTCGCTTGATTTTAAGTCTGTTAGGTTCAGAAATATTAGTATTGATCGCATTGAAGATAAAAGTAAGAAATTAAGAATTGATGGATTTTTTTATGATCGTCAGAATAAGAATATCTGGATTTATTCTTCCCAGTCCGCCTTGTTAGTTTTTGATCAACCTGAAAATCCAATGAAAGGTACATTAGAATTTAAAGATGTGCTTAAATCTTTTAATGATGCTTCGCAACATAAGATTGTTGCACCATTAACTTTTTTTACTGATTCAAAAAATCAATGTTGGTTGTCAACTGATGATGGCGGTTCTTTTCGTTTCCAAGTAAAATTTTTGCCGGCCGGAAAAATTGAGATTGATAACGTAATTAATTTAACAAAAAATGATGCCGTCAATACGAATATAAAAGATGAGTTGATAGCATCCTTTTACGAAGATAATTTTCAGAACATTTGGATTGGAACAGAAAGTGGTGTTTTAAAATACAGTCTGGCAGCAGAGAATTTTCAGTTTAGTGCTTACCGTGAAATATTTTCTCCGCTCCAGGATCAAAAAATTAACTATGTATATCAGAATCGTGATGGCGAAATATTTTTCTCAACCAACCAAAATTATTTTTGGGTTTATAAACAAAAGCAATTGATCAAAATATTTTTTGATTTTGTTGATGACAAATCGCTGAGTACAAATATTAAAATAGCCGGCATCAGGCAATTACATTCAGGGGATTATTTAATATCAGGTTATATCGGTACTATAAAACTTCCTTTAAGCGAATACCAAAAAGCTATTGCGATCAAAAACTATAAACCAAAAATTCCGGCCAATAATTTCGTCAGGGAATATCTTACACCAAATTATTTTCCCTTTGTTGAAACTAAGGATGGAAGAATATTTATCGGAACGGGAGGTGGTCTATTTGAATTGAATAGTGAAACTATGAAAGTGTATCGTTTAAATTTTTCAATTGACACAAATAATCTTTCTCAGCGTATCCGAACAGTTATTGCAATGCCCGATAATATTTTGTGGGTAGGAACTGACCTTGGAATTTATGCTTTCAATTATGTACATCAGCAGCCTGTTAACTTTAAAAGTTTGATAAATCAAAAGTCAATAGTGCCTGAAGAATATATCTCTGTGTTAAAGAAGAGCGATGATGGCAATGTGTGGATAGGCACAGGCAATGCTTTATATAAGTATGATGCTAAAACAAAGACCATCAGCCACACGCAATTAAGCAATGAGCATATTGCAGCAATTGAATCAGATAAAAATAATAACGTATGGATTGGAAGTTATAATGGAATTTTAAATCTCAATGCTAAAGTCAACTTGCTTTATTCTTTTACAAAGAGTGATGGATTAGTTTCGTCAACCATATATGAATCGGGCAGTACAAAGTTAAATGATGGCACCGTAGTGATGTGCGGAGATAAGGGTATCAATTATTTTCAGCCTGACAGCATTAAGTTGAATAACACTCAATCAAGCATCTGTATTACCAATTTTGAAGTCAATTATGTATCGGTGATGAATGATACAAGCGACACCTATAAATTATTAAGAAAGAAATTTTTCAATCATGAGATTCTTCAACTTGGCAGTGATCAAAAAACACTGAAGTTTGAATTTGCCGCGCTTAATTATTTATCACCTGAAAAAAACAAGTACCAATTTAAATTAGAAGGATTTGATAATTTATGGAATGATTTAGGAAATAACTCTTTCGCGTATTATAGTTCAGTTAAGGCTTACAGAGCTTCATTATTTTTTCCAGGTGTTTATACATTCCTTGTAAGAGTAAAGAATGCTGACGGTTCATGGCTTGAAATGCAGAACCCTTTGCAGCTTTCCATCAAACCATATTGGGCAAAATCAATTGAGTTTCTTTCGATTTTAGCAATCTTAATTTTGGGTGTAATTATTTACATCGTTCGTTATTTATCACATCAAAAATTAAAGGAACAGTTACGTGAACAAGAAAAACTTTTGGCAATTGAACGTGAACGCAATCGTATATCAGAAGATTTACATGATGATCTTGGTGCAGGACTTTCATCCATTGCAATGATGACCGGAGTGATGAAAGACCTCGTAACAGATGATGCATCAAAAGAAACGGCTGAAGATGTTTCATCAGAAGCAACAGAGTTAGTAGGGCGTATGCGCGAAATTATATGGAGCATGAATTCGAAAAACGATACCATTGAAAACCTGATTTCATACCTGCATGAATATTCTGATAAGTATCTCAAAAGGAATAAAATCGAATGTGATTTTAAATTGCAAGGCAATGTTCCTGATAAAAATATAAGTGGCGACAAACGCGAAAGTGTTTTTCTTGTTACAAAGGAAACATTGCACAACATTGTGAAATATGCGCAAAGTCCGTTAGTAAATCTCAATGTAACTATTGATGAAAAAAAACTTACAGTAGAAGTGTTTGATAACGGGAAAGGTTTTGATATGAATAGCATCGGCAGGTTTGGCAATGGACTTACCAATATGAAACAACGCCTTGAAACTGTTGGTGGAAATTATCAAATTGAGTCGGCAGTGGGTAACGGAACGCGAACAAAAATTCAGGTAGGATTAAATTAATTTTGAAAACAATCAACCGCAATTTATTATGCTTTAATTATAGAACTCTTTGTGAAAAAGTAAGTTAATAAACAAAACGATACAAACTATTTTATCATTCAAATGTTTCCATATTTGCAATTAATAGGTTCAAAATAAAATCACTCCACAACTACAAAACAAGATTTTTATGAAAAAACTTTTACTCGCTGTAGCAATTATTGTTTCAACTACGCTCCTGTTGAATGCACAAACCGAAGACAAAAAATGGAGCATCGGGATTTTCGGAGGAGCCACTCAATACAATGGAGATTTAGGACAAGGCTTCTATAAAAGTGGTCAGGCATTTTATGGTCATGGTGGTTTATCAATTTCGCGTTTTATATCACCATATATTGATGTATGCCTGCAAGGTTCAATGGGTGAAACAGGTTTTGTTGAAAATGAAACTAAAAATTTTCGTGCTGATATGTTACATGCCGATCTCAATTTCAGGTTAAAATTAACAAAAGACGAAGCTGTAGTAAAGCCTTATATTTTTATTGGTATTGGCTTGGTTACGTTAGGTGATAAATATACGCTTGCCAATACCCAAACCAATTATGCTTTGCCAAGCGGGGGTTTTGGTTTTAAGTTTCGTTTATCACCTGTTATCAGTATAATGTTGCAGGAAACTTTTCTATACACCAATGCTGATAATGCTGATGGAGAAATTCACGATAACAACGATGCTTTCTTATTGCATAGCGCTGGATTAACTTTCGATCTCGGCAAAAAGAAAGATGAAGATATGGACGGCATATCTGACAAAAAAGATAAATGTCCCGGCACGCCTAAAGGTGTTGCAGTTAATGTAAATGGTTGTCCGTTTGATAAAGATGGTGATGGAATAGCCGATTATTTAGATGCATGTCCCGATGTGAAAGGCGTTGCAACCGCAAAAGGTTGCCCCGATCGCGATGGCGATGGAGTAGTTGATGATATAGATCAATGTCCTGATGTAGCAGGCCTGGCCGATCTTGCCGGTTGTCCTGATCGTGATGGTGACAGAGTTCCTGATAAAGATGATAAATGCCCTGATGTAAAAGGACTTGTTGAAATGCAAGGCTGTCCTGATCGTGATGGTGATGGTGTGATTGATAGCGAAGATCAATGCCCTGATCAGAAAGGAGTTCCTGCTATGTTTGGTTGCCCTGATCGCGATGGTGATGGTGTTGCAGATAAAGATGATAAATGTCCTGATGTGCCCGGAATAGCTGCCAATAAAGGATGTCCTGAAGTGAAGGAGGAAGTAAAGGAAGTATTCCGTAAAGCATTGCAAGGCATACAATTTGAAACCGGCAAAGATGTTATTCGTAAAACATCATTCCCGATTCTTGACCAGGTTGCAAAAATCATGACTGATAACCCTGCCTATAAACTCGATATCAATGGTCACACTGATAATGTTGGTAAGCCAGCATCAAACATGACTTTATCACAAAAACGTGCTGATTCAGTAAAGAAATATTTAGCAGGTAAAGGTGTTGAGGATGGAAGGATGATTGCAAAAGGGTTTGGCGATACAATGCCGGTGGGTGATAATAAAACGAAAGCGGGCAAAACACAAAACAGGCGTGTTGAATTTATAGTTGAGTTTTAAAGTTAAATAATATTAAATCTGTAGGCCCTGTTCATTATTGAGCAGGGCTTTTTTTGTACTGCAAACGATATAAATTGTTGCATTTCTTCGACTTTAGTCTTTTAACCTTAGTAGAAAAGATGGCCATCTATTAAAAACCTTATTACCTTATTTTTATGGAAAAAATAAGGTAATAAGGCTTGTATTTGGGATTGATTTTTTCTACTACGGTTTTTCGTCCTGCAAAGAAAAGTCGCTTTTGGCATGAACCGCGAAATTAAGCGGAAGCGTCAATTTACATCTTTTTATGTATAACCAATTACAGATTGCTTCTTCCGATAGCGATCTGAATCGCAATGACGAATAACTCAGTAGCCAAATTCCCATATTCCCATATTTCCTAATACCCATTTCCCACCATGCAGCGTTTTGATATTTAAAATTGTCTTATCTTCAAAATACTTTTTGCGATGCCACAATAGGTATGACTGATCAAAGCGAATTATTAAAGCGGGTTTTGGCTCACGATCGTATGGCTCAAAAACAGCTTTACGAAATGCATGCTTCCAAAATGCTGGGAGTGTGCTATCGCTATTGTGGTAATCGTGATGATGCTGAAGAAGTAATGCAGCAGGCTTTTGTAAAGGTTTTTATGCAGATAGAAACATTTCGCAATGATGGTTCGCTCGAAGGCTGGATAAGAAAAGTGATGACAAACACAGCGCTTAATTTTCTGAAACAAAAAAGGAAAATTGAGTTTGATGAATTAGAAAATGTTTCAGAATTGATTTCTGTTAATTCAGATGCGTTAGAAAATTTTGATGTAAAACAGTTGATGCATTATGTAGCGCAGTTGCCTGCGGGATACCGTACTGTATTAAATCTTTATGCGATTGAAGGCTATAGTCATAAAGAAATCGGCCAGATGCTTAGCATAACAGAAAGTACATCACGTTCACAATATACTCGCGCAAAGAAAATGCTTGCAGAAAAAATTCAACTTCCATCTCAGTATGTAAAACATGAATAACGACCAGAACAAATCATTTGAAAAAAAGCTTCATTCATTATCAGTTGATTTTGAATTGACACCTACTGCAGATAGTTGGAATAAAATTGAAGCACAGTTGGAACAGAAGAAGAAAAGAAGATTTTTCTTCTGGTTGTTTCCTGTTGGTATTATTGCGTTGATGGCAGGTGTTTTTGTTTTGAATAAGGAAGATTTGAGCAATAATAAAATTGATGAAACTTTAATGCTTTCATCCCCGGCAATAAAAGGACCACAGCAAAAAATCCTGGAAGGTTCAGATAACACTAACAATAAAATAAATAACGCGACAAAGACTGATACTGAAACTTCTGAAACAAAAAATGAAAAAGAGAAAAATAATTCTGAAAGTGAAGGCATAGTAAATTCATCTCAATCACCGCCAACTACAAAAAAGCATCATCACCTAAATAATCATTCTTACGCAGCAAATAATATCACGCTCCATTCAATTCCTGAAGAAGCTAATGAACAAGATGTTTCCGAAGCTTTAGTCATTGGAACTAACCATGACAATAGTGAGATGATAAAAATAGAAATCATCAATTCTGTTTTGGAAAATCATTTTATTCTTAATCCCTCAACAAATAATTTTAAGCAAATTGAACAGGCAAAGAAAAAGTCGCATTGGAGTATCGGCCTAAGCTATTTGCCAATGCTTTCAAATCGTAAGGTGAGTTATAATTTGCAAAGTGATAATACCATGATAATTCCTGATACTTCCGCTCACCGAAAAGATGAAAATTTATTCAATAATAATTTTGGTGCAGACGTTTATTATCATTTTAATGAAAAAATTTATTTGCATTCAGGTTTGTACGTTATCAATTATGGTGAAAAAACTTTTTACGATAACAGAGTTTATAATGTTACTTCAGTAAGCCCCACAAACTTTGCCGACTTTGCAGATTACATAGTTCCCGGTAGCGAAACAGAATTCACCAATACTTATTCTTTTATTCAAATTCCTGTTAATGCCGGAATAGCTTTGAGAACCGGAACCAAAACATCTTTAAATATTGAAACAGGTTTTTCTTATGGATATTTAACTGATGCCCGTGCATTGCAATTGATAACTCTTAATGATTCGCTGCAAATCAAAGCCTATGATAATGCACAATTAAATCGCATGAACAGGAACCATTTTTTTGGAAATGCTGCAATCAGCTTTGATTGGTTTATTACAAAACAAATTTCATGGAGCAATGGATTTAATGTGCAATACCAGCTTACTGATATGTATAAAAAAGATGAACTTCAATCACAACATAATTACATGTTTGGAATGAAGACAGGAATAAAATTCCATTTCAAATAATTTTTCGTGCAGCGTTTTCGTTTTACAGATTGTCTTGCTTATGTAATCAGTATCAGAAATTTTTGACTGATGCAATTAAAAAAACCGAAGAGCATGAAAACATTTTTTAAGACATCTTTATTAATATTGATACTTGCCGCAATTACTTCCTGTAAAAAATCATGTACTAATAATTCAGGAATGTCATGCAATGATGCGGGCACCACATTAATTTTCGGAAGGTTTTGCGGTGAGTGTATCACCAATTGTGCAACCATGTATCGTTTAAATGATGGCTGCCTGCAAGTGGATGCAACACATAATTATATTACAAGCACGGGGATAAATTTTAAAGGGACGAATATGACCGCAGCCCAGTTTAATTCGGTTAAAGGATTGAACAATAAAATTCCACAACAATTGCTTTCGTCAACTATGAGTGTTTTTGGCTCTCCAGATTCGCATGACCAATGCGGCTACTATCTTGAAACTAAAATTAATGGAGTAAAACAAATTTGGCTCGTTGATACTGATACAATGTTTCAACCTGATTATCTTAAACCATTTATCATTGAAGTGAACCACGCTATATCTCTCTTGCATTAAAATTTTGATTTATAAAACTCAAAGACAATGAAAACTATTCTCTTATTTATTCTGATTTCTTGTACACTTATTTTTTCAGATTGCAAAAAATCTCACGATTGCGGATGTGTTACATACAGCAGTGAACTTATTGTATTGCCAACTTGCATCTCAGATAAAATTGAAGAAATAAAAAATGAACCGGTGTGGAATCCTCCTGCCGAAGTTTATCAATATCATTATAACGGGAGTATTGTTTATTACATCACATCACATTGCTGCGACATACCAAGTATTTTATATGATGAAAACTGTAATGTGATTTGTAATCCTGACGGAGGATTTGTCGGCACCGGTGACGAACGCTGCCCGGACTTTTTTAGTAAACGTAAATGTGAAGTGTTGGTGTGGAAGGATGGAGGTTAATTATTAAATCGAAACAAAATGAAACAGAAATTTATTTTCATAATTGTGATGCAGATTTTTTTCAGTATGAAATTGTTTGCACAAATCCCCAATGCAGATTTTGAAAGCTGGAGTTTCTGGGGTTGGTATTACAATCCCGATAGTTGGAATACAAATAATAGCCAGATTAGCTCTTCATTTGTTCAGCCTGATTCTGATGCTTACATTGGAAATCTTGCCATGAACTTATATAACTATGGAAGTATCAAACCCGTAGCAACCACTACGTTTGTAACTTCAAATAACATAAACACACTCAATGCTTATGTGAAATTAAAAGTGATTTATAACGATACAGTTTCAATTGTTGTAAGAGAATTTTATAATGGAGTTGCGGTTGATTCGGGAATCTGGATTGGATTCTCAGACATGCTCAATTACTCACCTGCTATCGTTTCTGTTTCGCAAAACAGCAATGCAATTGATTCAGTGGAAATTGAAATATCAGGCGGCAATCAAACCAATCTGATTATGGAAGGAACATCATTTTTAGTTGATGACTTACAGTTGAATACAACAGGAATAATTATTGACGACCCTATTGTTCATTTTTCAAATGTTTATCCCAATCCCGTTACTGATATGATTTCAATAGAATATAATGACATTGTACAGCCATCAGAATTAAAGATATTTAATAGTACAGGGGCTTTGATAAATAAATATTGGTTGAATAATGATAATTTGCAAATGCCTCCAATGCCAACTCCTTATGGTCAATTTAAGATTGACGTGAGTAAATTTGAAAAAGGATTTTATGTATTGCAGTTGAATACAGACTCAACAACAGAAAATTATAAATTCATTAAGCAATAATATTCGGATAACGTACCTGGTGAATACTTTTAATCAATGCAGTTAGCTGTGTGCGTAACTCCGAAATATTTTCTTTGTTGGTTGCTGAAATAAAAATGCACGGTGCATTTTCCTTTGCCATCCATGATTTTTTCAAATCATCTATTGAGAGATTTTCTTTTGTTACAGGCGTAAGGTCATCATCATCTTTTTGAACAAAACGATAAGCATCAATTTTATTAAACACCAAAAGCAAAGGTTTATCGGCAGCTTTAATTTCGACCAATGTTTGATTTACAACATTAATTTGTTCTTCAAAATTGGCATGTGAAATATCAACAACATGCACCAGCACATCTGCTTCACGTACTTCATCAAGCGTGGATTTAAACGATTCGACTAAATCATGAGGCAGCTTGCGTATAAAACCCACGGTATCAGAAAGCAGGAAGGGAATACTTTCCCATACAATTTTCCTAACCGTAGTATCAAGCGTTGCAAATAATTTATTTTCAGCAAAAAGATCGCTCTTGCTCAGCAGGTTCATCAAAGTTGATTTGCCCACATTGGTGTAACCTACCAATGCTACACGCACCATATTGCCGCGCGATTTGCGTTGCGTTTTATTTACCTTATCAATTTGTTCAAGCCGTGTTTTTAATACAGCAATCATGTTTCTTATTGCGCGCCTGTCGGTTTCAATTTCCGATTCACCGGGGCCACGCATTCCGATTCCGCCACGTTGTTTTTCAAGGTGGGTCCACATACGGGTGAGGCGGGGCAGCAGGTATTTGTACTGTGCAAGTTCTACTTGTGTTTTAGCCTGTGCCGTACGTGCCCGTTTCGCAAATATGTCTAAGATAAGGTTGGTCCTATCAAGGATTTTACATTTCAATTCTTTCTCGATGTTGCGCAATTGTGCGGGCGAAAGCTCATCATCAAAAATTGCCAAATCAATTTTATGTTCCTTGATGTAAGCGCTTATCTCTGCCATTTTTCCTTTGCCTACATAAGTGCGCTGGTCGGGATTATCAAGCTTTTGCAAAAACCTTTTATTAATTACAGCCCCGGCAGTTTCGGTAAGAAAAGCTAATTCATCAAGATATTCTTCAGCCTGCTCTGGCGCATCTGTTTTTTTAACCACGCTTATCAGCACAGCTTTTTCTGCTTCAATTTTATTATCAAAATGTTGTTTCGGCATAATGGGCAAAAGTAAAATTTAAAAATTGGTTTTGGGATTCAGATGTTTCGAAAATAATGACAGATAGAATAATGAATTTGTTACATCTGAAATGAATCTTTTCTCTTTTGCAAATAATCACAAAACCTACCACTTACTCAATTTTTATTACCAAATACTTGTTCTTGCTATTGGTAAGGTTATTTCAGTAGTAGGTTTACATCGTTAAATTAAAAAATCAAAAACAATGAACACTGCAAAAATTAACTCCATCAATACATGTTGTTTCGAAAATGAATCAAACATGCGTCATAGCTCAGTAAGAAAGGGCTTCTTAAAGAAAACCCGCTTCAACCGTTTAGGCAAATTGCGTTTGATGGCAGGCTTCAGAAAGTTTTACTTACTGTATGAAATGGAAATTATGCCATTAGTAATTGCTGTGATGTTCACTGCAGTTTTATCTTTTATATTGAATGCAATTGTAAATGCATACATGGTAAAGTAAGATTTGGTAATCCTTATTAGAATTATTTTCAATAAAGATTTGTTGTAAACCTAAACAAGGTTCCTTCCAATGACAGACATTTTATCTGTCATCTCTTTTATTAGTTTGCAAAGCCTAATAACTGCTCTGAATGACAAGGCGCGGTGAGTGTCATTCAGGAGGAAACTATTTGGAAATAAAGTAAGATGCTTGAGTGAAACAATTGTTTTTACAGTTGAAACTTCTCCGAATAATAAATGTTGCAGGGTTCCAAATAGGTTCCTCCTGAATGACGACCTTTGTGAACCGTCATTCAGGATGAACCTTTTTTATCCTTAACAGAATTATTTTAAAAAAGATTTGTCATAAACCTATCTCTTATTTCTTAAGTGTTTCAGTATATTCTGCAACAGCGTTAATCTGCTCTGCAGTTAAAACTTCCTTATAACCCTTCATTGCATTTTTACCGTTGGTGATGAGCTTAATTTTTTCTTCGGGTTTAAGTTGCGAAAGTGATATATCTTTTGAACCGCTCATTCCCAATTTACCATCAATACCATGACAGGAAATGCATTTCGCTTCATAGATTTCCTTTCCATCAACTGTTTCAACTGCCTTGTTTTCTTTTTTAAAGAAAGGACTTTTAGTCTCAGATATTCCATAAGAATAAATCAATAATATCAGCGACAACAACGCAAGATTTTTATTCATGCGTTTGAAACCAATCACTGCAAGCGGTATGGATATTAAAACTGCTGCAAGCTTTACCCAAAGCCATGTTCCGCCATTACCTGTATTTACTGCAAGATAAATTCCCGTTGCAAAAAACAATACGCTTATTATCATTTCGGGCACACGAAATTTCCTTGTAAAATTTTGCAACATTTCTGTTTTTCCCAAAAAAAGCAAGACTGTTTTTATCAAATAGATTAATAAAAATAATGATACTACTAAAGTGTGGGTGTGAAGTATGCCTGTGTACATATTGTTGCGGTTTTATGTTTATATTTTTTTATTGCCACAAAGGCACTAAGTCACTAAGGATTTTCTTTGTGCCTTCGGGTCTTAGTGGCTATTAATTTTTTATAATGAAAAAAGCACACCATATAATAAACAGTGTGCTTTTTTAAATTCATATTTCATTGCCTTAGTACGAAATCTCAATATGCCTGTCGAGTTTCTGAACAAGGGCTACATAATCTTTTAATGTTTGATGAAGCTTCTCAGTCTTTTCCTTCAGGCGATAATAATGCTGACAAATTTTATTCAAAGAAAGTAACAGTTCAATTTCATTTGCTTTTGTTAATTCAGCTTTAAGACTTTCAATTTCTATCTCTGCTTCATCCAATAAACCACTTTCTAATTGCAGGTGAATTTTTTGAAACTGTGCAAAAACCAACTGGTAATTAATAGTAGCCTGAAGGTTTTCGTATTCGGCCTTATTCATCACCTTCACCAATATGTCGTTAATCTCAACTAAAAACTGGCGAAGGTCATTAGCACGAAAACGCTTTATACGAGCCTTTGACAAAGTCATCGGGTCGAAACCTGTGGAGGTGCGATGCATTTCAAATAATTCTTTCGCAACCTGGATTTTTTCAGAATCCAATTCCTGTTCAAGCTGACCGAATAAATAATTTAAAGAGGCCTTGTCCCGTGGCAGGTCGTATAAAGCAGGAAGCTTAATAGGGGCTGATTTCTTTTTATTCATAGTAAAAGATAAAAATTGGGTTGTTATTAAATTAAAACCTCAATGGGGGAACCTTAGCTTATGTTTATCTCAAATGTTTACTTTGGTCGCAATATATAAATAACATGAAGAAACTACTACTTTCAATATTAATTTTTATTTACTCATACTCCTTACTTCGGGGGCAGGAAACATTTCCTGTAAACGGTATTACTGATAAGCGGCACACCATCTATGCATTTACTCACGGGCGAATCTACAAAGATTACAAAACGATTTTAGAGGATGCCACATTAATTATTAAAGACAACATTATCAGAGATATCGGTGCGAATATAACAATTCCTGCGGGTGCAATTATATATGACCTCAAAGGAAAATCAATTTTTCCATCTTTTATAGACCCGTTTGGGGATTATGGGATTCAGGAAATGAAGTCTCCTCCAAAGGAAAATCAGCAACGCGACCAGTATTTATCCAATGTTAAAGGGGCTTTCGGCTGGAACCAGGCGGTGCGACCTGAGTTGGATGCCTATCAACATTTTGTTGTTGATAATAAAAAGGCGGAACTGCTGAGGAATATCGGTTTCGGGATGGTATGCGCTATAAATAAGGATGGAATCGTTCGCGGGACGGCCTGTGCAGTTACGCTTGCCGATCAAAATGAGCATGAGGTAATTATAAAAGATAAGGTAGCTGCATGTTTAAGTTTTAACAAAGGTTCTTCCGCGCAGGATTATCCTGGTTCGCTCATGGGTTGCATTGCTTTGATTCGTCAAACTTATCTTGATGCTGAGTGGTATAAAAACACAAAAGAGGAATACAATATTTCATTGGATGCATTTAATAAGTTGCAAAATCTTCCGCAGCTATTTGAGGTTAGTGATAAACAAAATGCATTACGTGCAGATAAAATAGGTGATGAGTTTAATGTAAAATATATTATAAAAGGTGCAGGTGATGAATATCAGCGTATCAATGAAATTAAAAATACGGGTTGCCCTTTTATAATTCCTGTAAATTATCCTGATGCTTATGATGTAAGCGACCCGTGGGATGCAGCAAATGTTTCATTGAGCTATTTGAAAAACTGGGAGCTTGCTCCAACCAATGCGGCAGCGTTGGAAAAAGCAGTTGTGCCATTTGCATTTACTGCCGATGGTTTGAAAGAGAAAAAAGATTTCCTGAAAAATATTCGCAAAGCAATTGAAAAAGGTTTAAGTAAGGAAGCAGCATTGAAAGCGCTTACACAAACACCTGCTGAACTATTACAGATTCAGGATAAAGTGGGAAGCTTGAATGCAGGTATGCTTGCAAATTTTATCATCACTTCAAAAAATATTTTTGATAAGGATAACGTGATTTATGAAAACTGGTGCAGCGGTAAACAATTCATTATTAAAGATGCCAACGTGAAAGATGTAAGAGGCAATTACACGTTGAATATTAATGATAGAAAGGCAGGTGTGTTGAAAATAACAGGTGAGTTAGATGCAATAAAAGCTACAGTTGAAGAAGACACCAATAAGATTACAGCATCGTTTACACAAAGTTTCAATCAATATCTTTTAACGTATGAATCAAAACGAAGCGAGTCGAAAGGAATGATAAAGTTAGATGGTTATTACAATGATTCATTGAAGTTGTTTAAAGGAACAGGAGTATTTGCAAATGGAAATGCAGTTAACTGGACAGCGAAATTTGATTCAGCCTATATAGCAACAGTTAAAAAAGATACAACAAAAATTGATTCATCAAAAGTTGGTGATGTGTGGTTTCCAAACATGGCTTACGGATGGAAAGAATTGCCGAAACAAAAAACCGTATTGATTAAAAATGCAACTGTGTGGACGAACGAAGATTCAGGCATTTTAAAAAATACTGATGTATTAATTAAAGATGGAAAGATTGCAAAGGTTGGTCAAAACCTTGATGCAGCAGGCGCTGAAGTGGTTGATGCAACTGGTAAACATGTTACCACAGGCATTATTGACGAGCACTCGCACATTGCAATTAGCGGTGATGTGAATGAGTGTACCCAAGCCGTTACTGCCGAGGTTCGTATTGGTGATGTTGTAGATGCTGATGATATTGACACGTACCGACAACTTGCTGGTGGAGTTACTTCATCACATTTGTTGCATGGTTCGTGTAATCCCGTTGGCGGACAAACTCAATTAACAAAACATCGCTGGGGAATGACAGGTGATGAAATGAAATTTTTTGGATGGCCAGGCTTTATAAAATTTGCTCTTGGCGAAAATGTAAAAGAAAGTAATTGGGGTGATAACGCTGTTACACGTTATCCGCAAACACGCATGGGTGTGGAGCAGGTTTATGTAGATGCATTTACACGAGCGCGCGAGTATGATAATAAATGGAAAAGTTATAATTCACTTTCAACAAAACTAAAAGGCTCAGCTCCAATACCACGCAGAGATTTAGAATTAGATGCACTTGCCGAAATTTTAAATTCAAAACGGTTTATCACCTGTCACTCTTACGAGCAAAGCGAAATAAATATGCTGATGCATGTTGCAGATTCATTTGGTTTTAAAGTCAACACATTTACGCATATTCTCGAAGGTTATAAAGTTGCAGATAAGATGAAAGCACATGGGGCAGGTGCATCATCATTCAGTGATTGGTGGGCCTACAAATATGAAGTGTATGAAGCCATTCCTTACAATGGAAAAATTTTGCATGACATGGGAGTAACGGTTGCATTCAACAGTGATGATGCAGAAATGGCGCGTAGGTTAAACCAAGAAGCAGCAAAGGCGGTAAAGTTTGGTAACGTCAGCGAAGAAGAAGCGTTGAAATTTGTAACACTTAATCCCGCAAAACTTTTGCATGTGGATGATAAAGTTGGAAGCATAAAAGTTGGCAAGGATGCTGACTTAGTAATTTGGAGTGATGACCCGCTAAGCATTTATGCAACAGTGCTGCAAACGTATGTTGACGGTATTTGCTATTACGATGTAAAAACAGATTTACAAAAACGTGAAGACAATAAAACAGAACGCGCCCGGTTAGTTGCAAAAATGTTAGATGCAAAATCAAGAGGAGAAAAAACACAGAAGGTTTCGTTTACTGTGCATGAGGAAAAGGGTTGCATGGGAATTGAGCATTAGTTATTACTTCTGTTCAACTTTCGGAAAGTTGAAGGAACTTTCCGAAAGTAAGCCCGATAATGTCAGACACCTTTTCGGGTGTCAGACATTTTGATTCGACCGATTGATGACAACAAAAAAGATTTCATTCAAAAAATATTCAAAAATTTCAAAGAATACAAAAATGCAATTCAAACTTACAACGTCACTCTGTTTAATTTTATTAATCATCACATCAATTGCTAAAGCCCAAAATCCAGCCCCGGCTAAATCTCAAACAAAAAAAATTCTGCTTGCGGGTGGAACTGTACATGTTGGTAACGGACAAGTAATTGACAATGCAGCTATAGGTTTTGCAAATGGAAAAATTACCTATATCGGAACTGTTACAGACACAAACGCAGCCGATTACGATACAGTAATTAACTGCACGGGCAAACATATTTATCCTGGTTTTATCGGGATGAATACGACTATGGGATTAGCCGAAATTGAAGCTGTGCGAGCTACACGTGACATATATGAGGTTGGTGATTTGAATCCAAGCGCACGTGCTATCATTGCTTATAACACTGATAATAAAACTATACCAACTGTGAGATGCGATGGCGTATTGCTTTGCCAAATAGTTCCTCAAGGCGGATTGATTTCGGGACAATCATCAGTTGTTGAATTAGATGCATGGAACTGGGAAGATGCTGCTTACAAAACTGATGAAGGAATTCATCTAAACTGGCCCAATATGCGCGTATATTCATATACAAACGCACCGCCAATTGAAGAGCAACAGGACAGAACACAAAAAGTACTGACAAACATCAATCAACTTTTTAAAGATGCTCGTGCATATTATGCAACAGCCGTGCATGAGGAAACCAATCTGAATCTTGAAGTCATGCGTGGTTTATTTGACGGAACAAAAAAACTTTATGTACACGCAGATTATGTGCGTGAAATAATTGCAGCGGTAAATTTTTGCAAAGAGCAAAAAATAAAAATGATTTTAGTTGGTGGTGATGATGCTTATAAAGCAACCGATTTGCTCAAAGAAAATCATATTCCAGTTGTACTTGGTAATACACATTCATTGCCGCGCAGTGTTGACGATGATATTGACCAGCCTTTTAAAACACCTGCATTGTTGCAGAAAGCGGGAGTTGATTATTGCATAAGTGTTGGCGGTTTCTGGCAAGTGCGCACACTTGGGTTTCAGGCGGGACAGGCTGTTCCCTATGGCATTACAAAAGAACAGGCGCTTGCAGCAATTACATCAGCACCAGCAAAAATTCTTGGTATTGATAAAACCACAGGCACACTTGAAACAGGAAAAGATGCAACACTTTTTATCTCAAAAGGGGATGCTTTAGATATGTTAGGAAATAAAATTGACACAGCTTTCATCCGGGGCAAACTCATTAACCTCGATAACGTTCAAAAACAACTTTACAAAAAGTATATGGATAAGTATGGGTTGAAAGAGTAGATTTTCACTTTGAATTTCAACCCTCAAAAAAAGCAATATTACCTCCCACCCATGTAAATTCTGCATTGTATCGCACACCTATCATCTTGCCGCGACTCATGCGGCTTAGGTTGGTTGCAAGCGTGGGGCGTGCATCACCATCGGGCCACAGGTACATCATGCGCACTTCGCATTTCACTCCTCCTTCGGGCGATTGAACTGCTTCGGCATATTGTACCTTGCGTTGCAGTATCCAGTTTTCTTTATCGGATATGTTTTCAATATCTTCAGGTTTTACATCAATGATTACACCCTGACCTGAAAAACTGAACAGAGGTTTCAAAACATAATTTTCCAAATCAACAGGAATGGTTTTTATTTTATTCAGGAAAGAAGTTTGAGGAACAAAATCACTTTTCAAAAAAGGCATAGTGTATTTGCTGATGCGATAAAACCAGTTAGGGTGTGCAACCCATTCCACATCTAAATCATCAAATAAATTTATTGAATACTTGAAATCTTTATGCGCTTCAGCTTCGAGGTCATCAAAGATAATGCGGTTGTAAATTCTTTTTACTTCAATTTCTTTTCCGTCTTTCTTGTAAAAAAGTTTTCTTCCTTCCTGAATTAATTCACTCAAATTAACTATTTCTATTCCCAATTTATCTTCGGTAGCATAAAAATCAATTCTTGTTTTTTGTTCGTGAGGTTTTATTTCTAACAGTATTACATTTTCAGGAGCATGTTTTCCCAACACAACTTTTTTCAATAAGCTGATATATGAATCAGAATTCAATCCATTAAAAAAGTGTGTGAAGTTTTCAGGACAATAAAAAAACTCTTTATATTTTTTCCCAATCAAGTCTTCCCATGCATATAAGCTTGCGAAGCCCTGCAACTCTATTAGCTGTGGTGTAAATTCGCCTTGTTCATCTTTACATATTCCAAAATCAATGCAAATAAAATGTGTGTGGTCGTTCTCATTTTTTACATCATATTGTTTTGGAATTGCTCCTTTGGTTAGTTCTTTAAAATCTGGTCGGCAGATTACATCCACAATTTGTTCTGATGCATCAATCAATTTTTGCTTCAGTTTTTTATCAATAAAAATGGGTGTTTCGGGTACACGAAAAACAACCTCTTTGTTGTAAGTGTCTTCTAAATTTTTTAAGAAGGCTTCATATTTTTCTTTTGTGAATTCACGATTGTAACGGTCGCGTATTTCTTTAATCATGATGCGGTCTAATTAATATTCAACATTTTTACTACTTCGTCCACAAATGAGGGAAGTATTATTTTCTGAGTGTGGCTGATTTTGCCAGGTTCATGAAGCTGGCTTAAAAATGAATTATATTTTTCGATGCCATAATTTTCTATAACAACATTTTTTTTCTCTTCACCATTAAGGTAAAAAATCATCCCCTGTGCATCAGCTTCAGGATGGAATTGTGTTCCGATAATTTCTTGTGTAAACTGAATTGCCATGGTTGCTCTTTCATGGGGTACATGAATTCTTTCTTTTTCAATAGCTAATATTTTGGCTCCCATAGTGCGTAGCGCATGTGCATCAGGTTGTATCACCTGCCACTTCCGGGAATCAACTGCGTAGAAAGGTTCTTGCAGCTTATGAGTTATCGTATTGTAAGCTCCCTGGTAAGTTTTATGAACGGGAAAAATTCCAAATGATTCGCTTTGACGCAAACATACCCTGGCTAATTTGAACTGATAACAAAACACCTGGAAAGAATGACAAATTAGGAATAAAAATTTTTTATGTACCGTTGTTTCATTATACAAAATAAGAGCGTGAATAAAACTCATGTAAGCTTCTTCCCAACCTTCATTTTCAACAGGACTTCCGGGACCGCCTGTTGATATGTACGCATCATAAGCCAGGTCAGGTATTTCATGTTTCTCTCTTACATCATATACCTTTTTATAAATTTCAATATTATTTTCAAGGGAGTAATTTTCTAAAATCTGGTGAATGTTTCGCATACCTTGATTCGGAGCTCCCTTGTACATATCAAGTATGGCTATTTTTATTTGTTGCATTTATTTTAAAAGAAAAGGATTTGTATTTATTTTCCCGACTCTGTCATTCTGATCCCGATGTGTCGGGAGAAGAAACTTTCTACAAAGGTAGTAAGTACTTTAATTGAAGAAAGATGTTTCGTTTCACTCAACAGGACAGAACCATTTAAGTTTCAAAAAGTATTTAAACATTAACATTAATTACACTAAGCAAACTGCAAGTCGGTGCCAACCAAAGTTTCAGTTGTTATAAAATCAACCACATCATTCATATTTTGACGCTGATTGAAAACTGCCAATTGCCTGTCGGCACCTGTTCCGTTTTCTAACATTTTATATACGTAGTTAATATCATCCCTGCTTCCTAATTCGTCAACGACATCTTCAATAAAATCTAAAAGCTCTACGATAAGAATGCGTGTATTCACTTCGCTTTCCTTACCAAAATCTATCATTTTACCATCAATACCGTAACGCGATGCACGCCATTTATTTTCGGCAATCAATGCGCGTTTGTAAATCATGAAATTCAGATTCTGCATTTTCAGCTTGTACAGCTTAGCGCACAAAGCCTGAAAAATTGCAGCAATGGCAATGGTTTCATCAAGCAGCATAGGCACATCGCAAATTCTGAATTCAACTGTGTTGAAGAAAGGATGAACACGCAAATCCCACCATATTTTTTTTGCATTATCAATGCAACCTGTTTTTACGAGAAGCTTTACATAGTTATCGTACTCTTCGATACTTTCAAAAAAATCAGGAATACCGGTGCGCGGAAATTTATCAAACACCTTGGTGCGAAAAGATTTAAAACCTGTATTGCGACCTTCCCAGAAAGGAGAGTTGGTGCTCAATGCATATACGTGTGGTAAAAAATATCGCATGGTATTCGCAATGTGAATTCCAAGTTCGCGGGTTTCCATTCCTACATGCACATGCAATCCAAAAATCAAATTGCTTCGCGCTGCTTCCTGCAATTCAGTAACAATCTGGTTGTATCGCGGTGCATCTGTTATCAATTGTTTTTCCCAATGACTGAACGGATGCGTGCCGCTTGCACCAATGCGGAGGTCAAAACTTTTTGCTACATCGCTTATCGTTCTGCGCAAATTAGTTAAGTCAACGCGTGCCTCAGTAGTGTTTTTACAAATGCCTGTGCCCACTTCAACAACGGCTTGATGCATCTCCGCCTTTACCTGGTCTTCGGGTAAAATTTTTGATGCAGCCTCAACAATTTTTTGTTCATGCGATTTCAACTCCCTTGAAACAGGGTCAACCACCATGTATTCTTCTTCGATGCCGAGAGTAAAGTTGCTGTAGTCTATTTTCATAAGTTCAGATATTTTAAAACCTCAATATTAATAATTATCCGATACCCAAAACATTTGGATATGGGATTATTGTTTGAAAAGTTAATGAAATGGAGAGAAAATTAAGCAGAAACTTTTTTTGTGTCGGTTGAAGTCCGAAAATTTCGTTTTGCTCCCAACCTTGATTTACGGTCTCTAAGAAAGTCGCTGAATTCTTTCTCTTCTTTCGCTGTCAAAGGTTTGTTCACGAAAATAAAATCGTATTGGTCTATTTTTTTAATGTTTACCATAATTGAAAGACATATTAGTAAATCGCTGATATAATTTGAAATCCTTGTCTATGATAAAACCCTTGAAGAACATTTATAGTTAGGCTAAAATTTATTTATTCGGAGTTCTACGTTTTGACACGGCAGATTGTAGCGTTATCCGTTTGCGAATTTCTGCTCTTTGAGTTTTGTTTGGCGTTTTTCCTGTACGTTTGTAATGAACAATTATTTCACTAATCATTTTTGTGTCTTGTTCTGTCAATACTGAAGGTCCGATTACTAAATCAACACCTTTTGGTTCTTTTATGAATCCCATTTTGTTGTTAGCTCTCAACAATTTTTGAGCTTTAATAAATTCACTGATTCGCATTTCTTCGTCCTTAGTCAGCGAATCATGTCCGCCAATAATGTCAACATCAAGTTCTGTTCGTTTTTGTTTTTTCACTCGCTAAAGATACGAAATGCCTGTCAAAAAAAAGGCGTTTCTTTTCATCATTGAATAGTCAAAGAAATTTTGCGCCCAAGCCCATACTCTAAAAGTCGGTAAAGAGTTGAAAGTTGAATATCGCTGTGCCCATTCTCAATTCTCGAAATAAAACTTTTTTTTGTTCCTGTTTTTTCTGCCAATTGTTCTTGTGTCATTGAAGCAAGTCGTCTTTCTTCTCTAATTATTTCTCCGATTGCAAATGCTTTTGCTTTGATTTCAAAGTTTGTACGTTTAACAGTTCCGATTTTGCCGTATTGCTCATCAAGGTGTTCCTCAAAAGTTGTTATTGTTTTGCTTTTTTTATTTTTTGTTTTCATCTTTTTTTATTTTTTGTTTTTGGTCAAAATATTCTTTCCTAATTTTCAATGCTCTTGAAAGTTCTTCTGTAGGCGTCTTTTGACTTTTCTTTTGAAATCCATTGAATAACACTACCACTTGTCCCCCCATCAAAGCAGCAGAATAATCTGTAAATATTGCCCTGGTAGTCAACCCTGATTTCGTAAAGCCCGCCTGTTCCTTCGAGGTGCTGAAAAAATTTTGGGGGAATTCTTTCGGCAACCGTAACTACAAACAAAACGTAGTCAATTTTTTCCTTGACCTTTTTTGTCTGCCCGTCAAAGAAATTGAAAAAGTAATCCTTGAAGTAAATAATCTGTCTAACTCTTTCCATATTGTTTGCAGGACAAAGTTAACTAATAATGGAACAAGTTCAAGACAAAATATTATTATAAAAAATCCCATACCCAAAAACATTTGGATATGGGATAATTAAAGTTGGCGAGGACGCCAACTTTGGAGAGTGTGATTAAACAGCCATTTCCTTTTTACCGTTTTTTTTCGGTGCTGCTTTTTTTGTGGGCTCTGCTGTTTCGGTTTTGGCTATTGCAGGCTTAGCAGTTCCTTTGAATGAAACACCTGCTGCCGAAGATTTAATATAGGTACCCCATGTAAGATTGTCAACACCTGGTTTGTTAGCTTTTGCTTTTTCAATTGCAAAATCAGCAGCAGTCTTTACAACCCAATCAAAGTTTTCCTGTCCTACAGAATTTACATCTGCATCAGGAGCAGGATTGCAAAAATCAATTGCATAAGGAATTCCATCGCGCACTGCAAACTCAACAGTATTAAAATCATAACCCAATGCACGGCAAAGTGTCAATGTATATTCTTCAACTGTTTTCAATAATTTTTCGCTCACCGGAGGTCCGTCAATCACATAGCGTAAATGGTGCGGATTGCGTGGTTCATATTGCATAATGCGAACATGCTTGCCGCCAATGCAATAGCAGCGGAAATATTCTGTGAAAATAATTTCTTCCTGCAACAGCATTACCAATTGCTTGGTTTCTTTATGCTTCTCGAAAAAATCGTTTGCATCGTTTACTTTATAAACGCTCTTCCAGCCACCGCCCGAATGTGGTTTCATGTATGCAGGAAAACCGATTTCAGCAAACATAGTTTCCCAATCTAATGGCATAGCAATGTTGCGGAAAGAGTTTTCGTTAGTGTCATCAGGTCTTTCGTTTGACGGGATGAGGTAAGTTTTAGGAACGGGAACTCCAAGATTTACTGCAAGGCAGTTGTTGAAGAATTTCTCATCAGCGCTCCACCAGAAAGGATTGTTGATTACCGTTGTTCCCATTAAAGCAGCATTTTTCAAATACGCTTTGTAGAAGGGAATGTCCTGGCTTATTCTGTCAATAATAACAGCATAGCCACTGTCGCTTGCCTGCGAAAGTTTTTCAATTTTTACAAATTCAGCTACGATGTCTTTTTCGCCACGGCTGTTTACTGCGTCCACAAACGCCTGGGGGAAGGTGTTTTCCTGACCAAACAGGATTCCAATTTTTTTCATTTTAATTTTGAATTATATAATTTGATTAATGTATTGATAGTTTATAGTTGTGATAAATAGCCGGGGGATTGACCATTATATTTTCCTGTTTCAGAAAGGTTTTTTGAAACAGGGCGCAAAAGTCCAATTTTTTTTCACAATGGCAATAAATATTAAATAAGGATTGGTTAAGAAATTGTTGCGAACCCGAAACTTCAAAAAATTCTTACCCAAAATTTGAATAGGATCATTTATAAATGCTAAAGGCACCAACTCTATTTATTGAAAAAATCTTTTTAGCTTTGAAAAAAATAGAATCTTATGAAAACAATAATTTTTCAGACGAAGGAAGAGCAAAAAACAAACCTGATAATGGAACTGCTCAAGCAATTAAAAATCAAAACTCATGTAATAGACCAGGAGCTTGCTGAAGAACTTCACATTACAAAATTAATCAATCAAGGGATGAAAGAAGAAGGCGAAGTATCATTGGCAACGGTAAGAAAAAAACTGCGCAAATGAATATTATTGTAAAGCCATCCTTCGAGCGCGATATTGATAAAATTAAAGACCGTGAATTGAAAACCGCTCTTGATGAAAAAATTACACAAATAGAAAAAGCACAGGGCATTTCAAATGTTACCAGCTTGAAACAATTGCGAACCTACCAGACTCATTATAGAATTAAGGTTGAAACTCCAAAACATAAATACAGGATTGGAGCAATAATCAGGAATAATAAAATTTGGCTAGTCCGGTTTTGTCCGCGGAAAATTATTTACCTGCAATTTCCGTGATGGTTATCTTCATTGAACACATTCAATCAGCAGTGGTAAAAAAAATCAAACAATGAAACTTACTCATTATGAAAAAACTTAACATCCTCTTTTTAGCATTATTATTTTCATTCAGCGTAAGCGGACAAATTCAATGGCAGAAATCGCTTGGCGGAACTTATGCTGATGAGGCCTATTCCATTATTCAAACCTACGACAGCGGATATGTGGTTGCAGGTTTTACTGATTCAAATGATAGTGATGTAACAGGCAATCATGGTTACTGGGATTATTGGGTTGTAAAACTAAATGCATCAGGAACCATAGAATGGCAGAAATCGCTTGGCGGAACAGATTATGATATTGCTTATTCCATTATTCAAACCTCTGACAGCGGATATGCAGTTGCAGGTTTTTCTGAATCAAATGACGGAGATGTAACAGGCAATCATGGTAATCGGGATTATTGGGTGGTAAAACTAAATGCAACGGGAACAATAGAATGGCAGAAATCCCTTGGCGGGACGGGAGATGATGAAGCCCATTCTATTATTCAAACCTCCGACAACGGATACATTGTTGCGGGTTATTCTGTTTCGAATGATAGTGATGTAACAGGTAATCATGGATTAAAAGATTATTGGGTTGTAAAACTAAATGTATCGGGAACAATCGAATGGCAGAAATCGCTTGGAGGAACAAGTGATGATGAGGCCTGGTCAGTTATTCAAGCTTACGACAGCGGATATGTTGTTGCAGGTCAAACTGAATCAATTGATGGAGACATAACAGGCAATCATGGATATATTGATTATTGGATAGTAAAACTCAATGCTTCAGGAGCAATTCAATGGCAGAAAACATTTGGCGGAACAAATCAAGAGTATGCATATTGCATTATTCAAACTCACGACAGTGGATATGCAGTTACAGGTACTTCTGTTTCAAATGATGGTGATGTAACAGTCAATCATGGCGGTGGTGATTATTGGGTTGTAAAACTAAATGCATCAGGAGCAATCGAATGGCAGAAATCTTTTGGGGGAACAACGGGTGATATCGCGAATTCTATTTGTCAAACTTACGACAGTGGATATGTGGTTGCAGGTTATACTTATTCAAATGACGTTGATGTAACAGGCAATCATGGCAGCTTTGACTATTGGATGGTAAGACTAAATGCATCGGGAACAATGGAATGGCAGAAATGTCTTGGTGGAACAGGCAATGATAACGCATCGTCCATTATTCAAACATCAGACAACGGATATGTGGTTGCAGGTTATTCTTATTCAAATGATGGTGATGTAACAGGCAATCATGGTTACTTTGATTACTGGATAGTAAAATTAGCTCAGACAACAGGCATAGAAAACCTTTCTACTTCAAACACACTTAATATTTACCCAAATCCTTCGACACATAATTTTTCAATACCATCTAATAGGGAGTTTGATAATGCTCAGTTAAATATTTTTAATGCTTTGGGATGTAATGTTTACTCATGTAGGTTGAACAGAGAAACAAAAGTTATAGATGCTGAAAATTTTTCTTCAGGAATTTATTATCTGCAAATTATTAAAGGCGAAAAAATGTGGGGTGAGAAAATTATTAAACAATAACTCGACCTAATTCAGAAATTTCCCAAAAACTAAAAGATATTACTACCTCCACAAACTGCAACCAAAATTGTTTCATTTATTCTAACATTGCCCTCCGTTAATATGAAAACAATTTTAAAAACAGTTCAGTTTAAATCGGCAGCGCTCGACCGTGGTGTAAATGCCGATATTATTATGCCTGCGCATTTAGATAAGCATAAGGATTATCCATTGCTGATTCTCAATGACGGGCAAGATATGCAGCCCATGAATATGAAACATATCATGGAAGAGGTATGGAAAAAAAATGTTTCCAAACCGTTTATAATCGTTGCGCCTTACGCTAAACACAGGTTAGAAGAATATGGTGTGGCTAATAACCTTGATTTTAAACACAGGGGAAAAATGGCTGCAAATTATACTACGTTTATTACGTATGAATTGCTTCCGCAGCTAATGCAAAAATTAGCAATAAAAGAATTTGAAGAAATTGCTATTGGCGGATTCAGCCTTGGAGGTTTATCAGCTTTTGACATTGCATGGAATAATCCCGATTTGTTTACCAAGGTTTGCGTATGCAGCGGTTCGTTCTGGTGGAGGAGAAGAGATTTGAGACATGGTTACACAGATGCTGATAGAATAATGCATAATATAGTTCGCAATACAATTGCAAAACCCGAATTGAAAATTTGGTTCGAGTGTGGCACTTTAGATGAAACTATGGATAGGAATAATAACGATATAATTGACAGCATAGACGACACGTTAGACTTAATTACAGAATTGGAATTAAAAGGATTTGAACGCGGTGTAGATATTTTTTATAATGAAGTAATCGCTGGCAAACACACGTTAGAAACTTACGGAATGGTGTTGCCTTATTTTTTTAACTGGGCGTTTAAGGGGTGATGAACACGTCACAATTAGTGACCACATTTTATCTTCATACTTTTTTATCAGGAGCAAAACAATTTCTAATTTATTACCAGCTTCAGTATTTCGCTTGACTTTCTTTTCAAATTGCTCGTCAACCCATTTTAAATATTGCTGATATTGCTTATCAGATTTGATAGGCTGATTTCAATTTTCATTTATTATTTCAATTTAAAGTTTTGTTGATTCTTAACCACAGTATCCAACACTGATTCAAGATAAATTGGATTCCCCGCCCAGGATATTATTCCGTTAGTATCAATAACGACTGTGGTAGGAAACATATTAACATCATAAGCGCTGATAGTAGTTTTTAATGTGTCTGTTCCCACTGATGATGCCATGTACATTTTAGTCTGAAAATTTTTCACTTCCTCTTTATTATCAAAAGTAATGGCAAGAAAAGCGACCTTATCATTTTTAAATTTTTCTTCCACTTTGTTTAAGTGAGGGATAGCCATTATACAGGGTTCGCAATGTGTAAACCAAAATTCAATTACAACAGTTTTCCCTTCTAAATCCTTTTCTGTAATACTGTCATTAACCCATTCGTCAACTTTTATCGGAGGTGCTTTAATTCCTGATTTCGGATAATGCGGCTGGCCATGGCTATTCATTACCAATATCATGGCACACAAGGCAAGCAAACTGTTTTTCATTTGCAGTGGTTTTTAATACATCGTAAATGTAAAAACAAAATAATGCTTAAACCTCAAAGAAATTCAATTTATTTACCCGGATAATTTTTTCTCTTGCAATCAAAATTAATTTAGTTTTGAAAAAATCTTTACCTCATTTTTATGTACCAGGCAATTCATTTATCAGCAGAGTGTTACCCGATAGCAAAAACAGGCGGATTGGGCGATGTGGTGGGCGCGCTTCCCAAATATTTAAACCTGGCAGGAATAAAAACCTGCGTGATAATGCCACGATATAATCAGAAATGGCATGCAAATAATTTAACTGCTCCTGTTTTTAAAGGACTGCTAAAAGGCGAACATTTCACAATTGATTATTTTATTAAAGGCGCTGTTGATTCAGATTTAGGGTTTGATGTTTTTTTTGTTGACATACCTGAGTTGTTGTTTAGAGAGAATGTTTACAGCTATGATGATGATGCCATGCGTTTCAATTTTTTTCAGCAGGCGGCTTTGGATTGGATTTGCACATGGAAAGAAAAACCTGAAGTACTGCATTGCCACGACCATCATACAGGACTTATTCCATTCATGGTAAAACATTGTTATAAATTTTCTTCGCTTAATGGAGTTAAAACAGTTTTTACAATTCATAACGCATTATATACGGGAGCTTTCTATTGGGCTGATTCCATTTACCTGCCTGAGTTTCCCTATCAATCAAGAGGTTTATTAGAATGGGAGAATGTTATTAATCCGTTGGCTTGCGCAATTAAATGTTGCAACAGGTTAACCACTGTCAGCCAGGGCTATCTTGATGAATTAAAGTTTGGCAGCAACCCAATGCAATGGCTTTATAATGAATTTTGGGAAAAAAGCAGGGGAATTGTAAACGGAATTGATACAGCGGTGTGGAATCCGGAAACAGATGAATATCTTGATGAAAAGCTATCCATAAATTGGGGAGACTTTAAATCAAAAAATAAAAAAGCTATTTGTGATTCAGTTGGTATAGACCCTGAGTTACCTTTAGTGATTTTTATCGGCAGGTTGCTTAATGAAAAAGGTGGTGAGATTTTAACGCAGGCTGTTGGGCAGTTTGTATCGCAAAATAAAAGCATGAGCTTTTATGTTTTGGGGTCAGGTGTTGCACATCTCGAAGATCAGTTGAAACATTTGACTGCAATCTTCGGTCGCAATGTTGCAAACTACATTGGCTATAATGAAGCGCTGGCGCATAAGCTTTATGCTGCTGCCGATTTTTTAATAATGCCATCGCTTGTCGAACCCTGTGGCTTAAATCAAATGTATGCAATGCGTTATGCAACCATTCCTATCGTAAGATCAGTGGGTGGATTGAAAGATACGGTTGTTGATTTTGGTGATTGGGAAGGATATGGTATCAGGTTCAGCAATGCCAATGCAGGCGATATCATTCACAGTCTTTATCGTGCATTCGAATTATATCATGATAAAGAAAAATTAAATCAAGTAAGAGAGCGATTGATCAGGCTTGATTTTTCATGGACAAAAGCAGTTAACCATTACATCGAAATTTATAAAAACTAAACTATGGAAAAGTTAATTAAAGTAGTGTGCCTTATTTTAGGTGGTGGAGCGGGTTCGAGGCTTTACCCGCTTACATCACTTCGCAGCAAACCTGCAGTGCCTATTGCAGGTAAGTACAGATTAATTGACATTCCCATTTCCAACTGCCTTAATTCGGGAGTGAAACGTATTTTTGTTTTGACTCAGTACAACTCAGCATCGCTTAATCAACATATAAAGAACACATACCACTTTGATCATTTCAGTTATGCATTTGTTGATATAATAGCTGCCGAGCAACGCCCCGGAAGCGAGAAGTGGTTCCAAGGGACTTCTGATGCGGTAAAGCAAACTTTGCCTCACCTTGCCGGGCATGATTTTGATGTGATCCTTATTTTAAGCGGGGATCAGTTGTACCAGATGGACCTGCGCGAGTTTATCAATAAGCATGTGGAAAGTGGTGCAGAAATAAGTATTGCAACATTGCCCGTAAATAAAAGCGATGCTCCGGGATTCGGTATCATGAAAGTGAATGAGTATGGTTTCATTGAAAAGTTTATAGAAAAACCGGCAGCGGAAGAACTTGTAAATTGGGTGTCGCCTGTTGATGAAAAACAAAAGACAGAAGGGAAAGAATATCTTGCATCAATGGGTATTTATATTTTTAACAGATCAACGCTCAGCAGGTTGTTTGAGGAAAATCCGCATCACAATGATTTTGGAAAGGAAATAATCCCCACAGCAATTAACCAGGGGGTTAGAGTAGCTGGTTATCCTTATACCGGTTATTGGACGGATATCGGAACCATTAAAAGTTATTTTGATGCCAACCTCGATCTTGCAGAAGTTATACCACAGTTTAATTTATTTGATGATGACAGGTTAATTTACACAAGGGCGCGCATGTTACCTCCTTCAAAATTTTCGAGCAATACATTACTAAAAGGTTCTGTAATTTCAGAAGGGTGCATTATTAATGCAGGTGAAATTGAAAGATGTATAATAGGAAACCGTGCAAGAATAGGTGAAGGCACTGTAATGAAAAACTGTATTTATTTTGGAAATGATTTTTATCAGACAGTGGCTGAAATGAACTCAGCTAAAAATGGCATTTTAAACGGAATTGGCAAGAACGGTCATTTTGAAAATTGTATTATTGATAAAGATGTTCGCATCGGTGACAATGTAATCATCAGGGGAAATGAAAACATGGCTGACACTGAAACAGATCAATATTGTGTTAAGGATGGCATTGTGATTATTAAGAAAGGTGCTGAGATACTGAGCAATACTACAGTGGTTTGATAAAAATTTTAACTCCGCATCTCCATCATCTTAGCTACGTACTTGCCTATTATATCAAATTCAATATTCACTTCATCACCAACTTTTAAATTATTGAAGTTGGTGTTTTCAAAAGTGTATGGAATTATTGCAACGCTAAATAAATTATTTTTTGATTCAACCACCGTAAGACTTATACCATTCACACACACTGAACCTTTCTCAACTGTTATGTGCTGCGGGTTTGAATCATACTCAAAATAAAATTCCCAGCTACCGTTTTTATCAATTATGTTTTTGCAGGTTGCTTTACAATCCACATGACCTTGTACAATGTGACCATCAATGCGGCCATTCATCATCATGCAGCGTTCTAAGTTTATTGCATCACCGGTTTTTAAATTGCCAAGATTGCTGCGCTTCAATGTTTCATCAATTGCAGTTACACGATAAACATCAGCGTTAATTTCGACCACAGTCAAACACACACCGTTATGCGATATACTTTGATCAATCTTCAATTCATGCGTTATGCTGCTTTGAATAAAAATATCAAGGTTGGTTTTGCTGTGTTTAAGTTCAGCAACTTTGCCGAGGGTTTCAATTATACCGGTGAACATCTGACAGGTGTTAATATGAGGTTTTAAATTTTTACGTAAAAAACGTTACGTACTTTACGTAAAATCTGATTGACTTTTATATACGCGAAAACCAACGTGATAATAATACATCATTTACCGAATACTTTCCGTTTTCATAATAAACCACTTCACGTTCAATCAAAGCTGTTAAAGCTGCCTGCACTGAACTGGGGGTACCTAATTTATTCTTCTGCATAAATTCTTTTGAAGTAGGCATTTTAACCTCATCTTCAAGAGCTATGGAGCGCAGCAACTGCCATTGATAATCTGTAAGCAGGTTGCGGTAGTTATAGTAGTAAACCTCGTACTCCATCAGCGAATCAAGTAGTACCTTATTAATGAGATCTGTTGTAATGTTTTTTTCACCTGTAGTGTATAGTCGGTTGCAAACAAACTGTACATAAAATGTGTGTACTTTAGTCCATTGCAAAATATAGGCAATTGCATCATCGGATATTTTTCTTCTTGCACTTGTAAATTTGCTTTTAATAAATGTCGAATATGTTTTAATGTCAATCTTGCCTAAGTGCATAATTTCAGTGCTTTGATAAAATGGTCGCCCGTGGTTGCTGAACATGGTCATGAGCAAATGCTTGTGACTGCCTGAATAAACAAACCTGCAATTATTTGCTTTTTGAATATGCGTTCGCAACAGGGCTTCAGTATTTTTTTCAGGATAGTGAACTATTTGCTGAAACTCGTCAATGGCAATTACAACAGTTTTCTTTTGCCTGCTGATGTATTGAAAAATTTTTTCAAGTGTCATTATAGTTTCGCTGCCGGCTTCAAGGCTGAATTCAATTGAAGGCCGACCCGTCATGGGATCCATTACAAAAGTTGATTTTATATTGGAGAAAAATTTGCCGATGCTTTTAAAAAAATTTACGGGTGTGGAGTCAATTTTTCCCACAACAGTTTTAGCAAATAGTTTCGTAAAATCAGTAAGATTAGTAGTGGAGAGAATGTCAAAATAAAACAAGGCAAAGCTGCGATCTCTTTTTAAAAAGTGAAAGACATGATTAATCAATCCTGTTTTTCCCATCCTGCGCTGCGAAATCAGGGTAAGATTGCGCTGATTTTTTATAGCGGCAACCAGGCGCTTCTTTTCATTATCGCGGTCGCAAAAATATTCAGGGGATAAATATCCGGCTATCGGGAATGGATTAATTTCGTTCATAATTTTTTACGTAATTTACGTAACGGTTTTTACGTAACGCAAATAACGTAAAATTTTAAATGCAAAAAACAGCGTATTGAATCGTTTTAAATTTATTTAAACCTGCATTGAGGCTACCACAAAGAGGAAGATTTATTTATTGCGTAGCAAATGTACAAAGCCTTTAATGATGCGCGGCCTGATACCACTAATGTAAATTTCATTAACAGTGCAGACGTAATAATAAACACCGTCAGGACATTCCTTGCCTTTGTTATCAAAAGTGCCATCCCAGTTTACATCGGGGTTAGTTGTTTTAAACATCACCAATCCCCAGCGGTCGAAAATCTGGATATCCACACTCTCAACATAGCTGTATGGCAACGGATGGAATGTGTCGTTCTTACCATCACCATTAGGTGTAAACACATTTGGCAAAACATATATGGGGCAATTATCAACGCAGATTTTTTCGCTGAAAGCGCTTTCATTTCCATTGGTATCAACTGCTGTAATGGTATAGCAACCTGCTATTGAAGCTAAACTATCATCAATAAAAATAGAATCAGCACCGTTGTACACTGTTCCTATCAGAAGCATGTCATTCACGCTATCGGCCGCAAAATAAATATTATACATGCCAACATCATCAGGACAACCGGCATTATTAAATTTCCATTTAAGTATATTTCTGAAATGAGGGCAATCAGGTGTTACAGTAAGATCGGGTGCACATGGCGGAACATTATCAATTGGGGTTGCACATTTTTCCTGCGAGAAATTCACTATCGGATTTACAAACCCGTCTGCTGAGTAATTTCCATTGCTTCGTATCAAGTAGCAATATTCAGTTCCGTTTACAAGCCCGGTATCGGTATATGTTTGCAGGTTAGTATTGGCAATAGAATCAAAAACTCCTGAGATATTTTGACGATAAACTGTGTAAGAAGCATTAAGCCACGGAACTTTTTCGTGCCAGCTTAAAACATTTGAGTGATCTGTAGGTGCAATTGATAAAAAAACTGATGATGCAATTTGCGATTGGCCTATTTTAAAACTATTGCCAGGTGTAAGATTATAAAATTCTATTTTATAGCTCCACGGTGAATTAACTGTATTAAGCAATGAGTCCACATAAATTGTATCGTTCAGATCAAAGAATGAATCAACTAAAGCAAAACTGCTTCCTGTAAAATCATTGGAGCGATAAAGTATGTATTCAAACGGGCCGGGTGTTTGAACCGTATCCAACTCAGTAGGTTTACTCCATGCAATATATACACTTCCATTGGTGGCGTCTGTAGCGTTTATGCTCACGTTAGTTATCACCGGCAGGTCGCGCTTTAATTGTGAACACACTTCCACAGAAGCATAACTTTCAGCTCCGTCATCAAACCTTGCCACTATCATGTAGCAATAATCAATACCGTTTATTAATCCTGCACCATTATTATCATCAGTATAGGTGGTGGTATTTAAACCTGTTACAGATGCAATTTTTGAATACCCTGTGTATGCCGGAACCCCTAATTCACAATAACCGGGTATAAAACCATAAAAACCATTTCGCCTGTAAATATCATAACCGATGGCTTCGGTGCAGACGCATGCATTCCATGACAGGTGGATAGTATTACCGAAAGGAATTGCAACGGGGTTTTTTGGTGATGGTGAAACCACCGTAATATTCACAGTTTTAAAAACCGCAAGATTAAAATTAGTGGGTGGAGGTGCTGGGTTAGGGTGATCATCTTCAGCCTTAAACAGAACTGAGTATGCAGACTTGCGAACATGATTGCATTGTGTTTGCCAGCTAAACGTTCTGATATATGGAGAGGTTGAAGGTTGAGGAGACAGGTACGCAGAATCAGGTTGAACAAGGAATGGTCCTCCTGATGCAGTAATGTTTACTTTATCATTAGTGGTATCAGGATCGGTTGCCGAAACATCGAAAGAGATAAACGTTCCTGCTTCCACACAAGTATCATTTACAACAGTAAGCACCGGGGGATTATTAGGACAACTGCAATAAATAGTGATCTGCATATCACGTTCCACATAACCAATGTTTACACCATTGCGCCATTCTTTTATCAGGAAAGCAACATTCCATTCACCACATGAAAAGTTATCAGGAGTGTTCCAGATCAAATCACCGTTTATGGAATCAAGCCTGAAAAAACTTGTTGCAGTGGGAAAAAAATATCCCGGGCACAGGGTGCCTAAATTTCCCCTGCACGTAAATAATTCATAGGATAAGCTGTCTCCATCGGGATCAAAAGCGCCTGGGTTATGCACGAATAATTGATTTGCGCATCCCTGGTCAATAGGCGGATTTAATAATATGGGAGAATTATTAGGGCCCAGAAAAGGATTAATTTGTAAAAGACTTTGAATATAAAACGAAGTGTTTACTGAATTGGGGATATTGATGATACCTCCGTTACGGTTCATGTCTTCGCAATGCAAAAGATAATTACCGGCAGCAGGATAATTGTGTGTTTTCTGATAAACATTTATATCAATATCATTCGGAAGATTAGTTTGCGAAATACGCGGAATGGTATCTCCCTGGCTGCCGGGAGGTTCGTCACCCCAAAATATGATAAGCGTAGGGCGATCAATGTTACTGGAGTGTTTGGTATAGGTTACAATGGTTGCTTCATAATTTAAAAGCGAAATCTGCCTGTAAGTAATTTCACCTGCACGGTTATGAGTAGCTGATGCACTTAATGCGCAACAAAAAAAGAGTACGAAGAGTAAACTATTTTTCATGATGATTTTAGCAAACATAGCAAACAGTTTTTATTCTATTGTCAGTTTGCTGTCAGTATCAATATTAGTCCGCGAATCAAAGCGGAAATCTACAAATTTTGCATCATCTTTTTTCATGTCAAGATTTATTTTCACTCTGCCCATTTCGAGATTTTTATTGTCGAATGCTTTCATAGTTACCGTTCCATTAAAATCATTCGTAAAAATTATATACACGCTCACTTTGTTATCCGTTCCGGCAGAATCATTTGACACTGTTACTTTGCCAAGATTAATTCCTTGCGACTTCAGAATTTCTGAAAGCTCAACTTTAATGTCAAATGCTTTTTCGACTCCTGTTGAAACACTTTTAATTACTTCGCCACCCGCCTGCCCTACTTTTTCACTTACCTGGTTTATTTTTTCATGAGCACTGTTGCATGAAAGCAGGAGAAGTGAAAGTGAAAGTATCCCAAATTTGATTTTCATTTTTGTTAAAGCTTGTTGTCCTATTTCCTTATTTCCATATTCCCCTATTTCCGAAACCCCTAATACCCAATAACCTGTTGTTCCATCATTTCAGGCAACTCACGGTATTCATATTGCTGTGTGCGCAATTGTGGTTCGAAACCTGCTTCGCTTATTGCATCCTGAATTCCCTGTGATGTAAAGCGATGTGGGGCACCGGCTGCACTCACTACATTTTCTTCAATCATGATGCTTCCAAAATCATTTGCTCCGGAGTGTAAACAAACCTGCGCAACCGATTTGCCAACTGTTAACCAGCTTGCCTGGATATTCTTAATGTTAGGCAACATGATGCGACTCATCGCTATCATGCGCACGTATTCATCGGCAGTTACTTTGTTTCGAATTCCTTTAACGTTGCGAAGGATGGTATCCTCATCCTGGAAAGGCCATGGAATAAATGCGATGAAACCTTTGGCATCAGCCGGCTTTTCACTTTGCACTTGTCGCAGCCATACTAAATGTTCGAAACGCTCGTAAATAGTTTCTATGTGACCAAGCATCATGGTGGCGGATGTGGTGATGTTTAATTGATGAGCTGCACGCATTACATCAAGCCACTCGCGGCCCGTGCATTTGCCTTTCGAAATCATTCTGCGTACGCGATCATTTAAAATCTCTGCACCTGCACCGGGTAATGAATCGAGACCGGCTTCAACCAATGCAGTTAAAACTTCGGTGTGCGATTTCTTTTCGAGCTTGGCAATGTGTGCCACTTCGGGAGGGCCGAGTGAATGCAACTTAAGATTGGGATAGAGATTTTTTAATTCGCTGAATAAATCTGTATAAAACTTTAATCCTAATTCGGGATGATGACCTCCCTGTAATAAAAGTTGTTCTCCGCCATAGCGAAATGTTTCTTCAATTTTTTGTTTGTATTGAGTGATGGTGGTGATGTATGATTCAGGATGGCCGGGCACGCGAAAGAAATTGCAGAACTTGCAATTGGCAATGCATACGTTAGTGGTGTTTACATTACGGTCTATAATCCATGTTACTTTGTTTGACGGAACTTGTTTTTGCCGCAACTCATTTGCCACAAAGCTTAAAACTGAAGTGGGTGCATGTTCAAATAAATATTGCCCTTCATCAGCACTTAAAAAGTCAAAGCGGAGCGCGCGTTTTAATAACTCATCTACATTCATATCACTTGCATTATTTCTTATTTTGTTTTCATTGAAGGATAACGGATGCTGCCGTTATTTGTTTTTAGAACGGTCAAAGGTATTTAGAAAAGGGAAAGGAAAAAATTATAGTGGTCAGTAATCTACTCTCTTACACAATCTCTCTCATTCTTTGATAAATTTCGTTACTACAGTTCCTGCCTTTAAAAAGTAAATACCTGAAGGAAGAGAAGAAGCATCTACCTGAACCATTTCATTGACATTGAAGCGGAAATCCTTTTTTAATACCACATCTCCTAAAAGATTAAGTATGGTTATGTCTTTTGCATTGGATAATTTGACCCTAAGAATTGAATTGACAGGAATAGGAAAAATATTTATAATAGATGGTTCCGAAGAATTTTCGTTTACCGCAGATGATGGACAAAGATCTGTAAACGTATAATCAAGTAAGGTATCAATATAGGGAATCGTATCTATGGTAACATTAAGATAATTTGAAAATCTATTTAGGGTAATTAATGAATCTGTAACTGTAAACGGAACGAGGCTAAGAGTTACATTGGCTTTCATGCAAAGTCCATTAAAGTCATAATCGGAAGTAACAAAAAAGTCAGATGAAGGACCACCTGGAATAGGATCTGACAACGATTGAAATAATATTTTGTTACCTGATGTTACAGCTTGGTTTCCATATTCATGGTTTGTGTAATTAATAGTAAATCCTTTAATAACGTTTCCTGAAGTGTCCAATTTGCATCCTATCGGTTTTCCTCCGGATGAGGAAAGCCCCACCTCACCATACAAAAGATAGGTGCTATCCTGTAATTCCTCAAGTTTTGTTAAATCCAGGCGATTACCACCACCACCTATGATCTTTTTACACCAGCTAATGTTCAAGTCTTCATCAAGCTTCATTATAGTGAATGCATTATTGATTCCGTTTCCAAAAGAGTAAAGAATTTTATTGTCGTGGGTCACAGTAATTCCTACTCCTTTATAATAGTTATAAATATTTAATGTTTTAGCTTTGATCACCTGGCCTGAACTGTTAATTTTAAGAAGGAAATATCTTGTAGAATAATTATTTTTTGTACCCATATTCCATTCACCTTCGATAATATATCCGCTTCCCAGAGCTTTCATCTGGTGAGGAACAAAACTCATGCTGTCGCTGCCTATTCTTTTAGAATTAATAATATTTCCTGCCGAATCAATGAGCGTGAAGTTGATTGCTCGATATTTTTCCTGATTATTAAGTAATAATGTCTGAGCACATATTGCAAATTTATTGCCTGCCACATTTATAATTGCGGTTGCTACAGACTCAAATGTGTGTAGGAATCTTTTCGTCCAACTTATACGACCTAATGAGTCGAATTTAATTAATGTAATTCCCTCCTTATATGTCGTTTGATCCGGTGTGCCGCCAACTGCCATAAATCCATTATCTTCCGTAAATGCGAAATCAAAAATATTTGTCTGGTAGCTAATACTTGTTGTAGGTATAAAATATTTGTGCGACCATTTTAAATTGCCTAAGCTGTCAAGCAAGTATGAAAATTTGAATTCACTCTTTAAACCAAGAACTAAAAATTCCCTATTTGTTTTTGCTTTCACAAGAACACCATAAGCGTATGAGGGTGGTTGAGTTATAAGTTTTGCAAAATTATTCTGAGCCTGAAGGTAATTCAAGTGAAAAATGAAACTAACAATCATCAGATATTTTTTCATGGTTTATAATTTAGTATTGTAATCGAATAAATTAATTCAATAGCATTTTCTGAAAAAGACTTTATTAAGAAGGTTAATAAACAAACTTTAATTGCGATGGAAATAATGCGGCATCGGTTCATTGGTTTTTGTTTTCAGTTTTAGAATGTGAAGCTAACAAAAAATGGATTTCCGCTCTTCCAATGCTCCTCATGCATTTTTCAAAACCTAAACCCAATTATTCTTATGCGCCATTGAAATAACCTGTGCTTTGGAATTTACATGGAGCTTGGTGTAAATATTTGCAATGTGTTTGCGAACGGTTAGGGTGCTGATTTCTGTTATTTCGGCAATGCGTTTTGCATCGTAGCCATTTACCATGTGTAGTAAAACTTCTCGCTCGCGGTCACTCAGGAGGGTGTCAATTATTAATGAGTTGATTTGGGTTTCGTGGGTTTTATCTTTTTGTCCTAAGAGTTTTAATGTTTTGCGTGCTACGGCAGGACTCATTGGCGCACCGCCAAATTGGAGCACTTCGTCAATGGAGTCGCGCAGTGTTGTATGATTTTCGTGCTTGAGCAAATAACCCGATGCGCCAGCTTTTATGGCTTCAAAAATATTATCATCATCTTCAAAAACAGTGAGGACAATAAAATGAATGGTTTCAAACATGGCTTTTGCGAGTTTGATAGTTTCAATGCCGTTAAGCCCCGGCATTTGAATATCCATAAAAACAACCACGGGTAAATTCTGATGTGGAAGTCCTTTTATTTTTTCTAAAAACTCGTGGCCATTAGTAGCTATAATACTTACTTCAACTTCGGGAAACTGGTTTATCTTTTGTAAAAAACTATTTCGGTTTAAGGGGATATCTTCTACTAATCCTATTTTCATTGCTATAATAATTTTATCCGCCAAAGGCGGATTATAAAGTAACTCACATTATTTTTGCTGAGCAGGAATTTCCGTGCGCGGTAAATGTGGGTGATAGAATTTAATTTGTAAATACTCAATTTGTAGTATCATCGGTAATAACAACCCGTGTGCCATGTGGTACAACCTGCTGCCACGCCACTTTCCAGCCGCTTTCAATTGCACGATATTTTATATTTTCAATTCCATTGCCGCCACTTACAGTGTTGTTGTCAATGCCTTTGCCATTATCTTCAATGCTTACCTGGATAATGCCGTCACTTAAAAACTGAATTCGCAAATCGGTGCATTGACTGTGTTTCAATGCGTTGTTCACACACTCCTTTAAGATTAAAAATACGTGCAGAATTTTTGTCGGAGTAAATTCAACATCGTTAATAATGTTTTCTGAATAGTGATATTTTACTTCGGGATAATTTTGCATCAGGCGCAAAATCCAAACTTTAAAACGGTCGGCAAGTTTTGTAAATGACAGGTGTTCATTTTTTAAAATCCAGATTGTATCACTCAATTGTGTAACCATGCTGTGTGCATTTTCTTCGAGTTGACTTGTGATTGAATTGCTGTTTTCGATTACACCTTCTTTAAGATATTTTACATTAGATGAAATTGCTGCAGCATAAGAACCAAGGTTATCGTGCAAATCAGCAGCTATGCGCTTGCGTTCATTTTCTTCGGCAAGCTGCACCGCCCTTTCAGAAAGCATACGTTGTTCTTCCATTGCAATCTTCATTTTGTTTTGCTCTGATTGATGATAGTTTTTGTAAAGCATGTATCCAAGTGTAGTTGCCAGCAGGAAAAATATTACGATGCCAATAATAATGTACCGGTTCTTTGCTAAATGGTATTGTTGCCTGATGATTATGTTTTCTTTTTTCTGCAATTCATATTTAGCTTCAAAATCGGCAATGGCATCGGCTGAGTTTTTATCATACAATGAATCTTTCAAATCAATAATTTTTTGAAGCGATGATGCATAATCATTCAAGCGATTGGCTACCTTATAATTTTCAGCTAATCCGGTGTAAAGAAAAATAAGTTTTGAGAGGTTGTTGTTTTTACGTGCGAGCGCAATTCCTTCATGGGCTATTGCAATTCCTTTTTCAGGATGATTGGTGGATGCATAAAAGAAAGCAAGCTGACCCATATCAGAAATTATATAAAAATTTCCGCCAATTTGTTTGCGAATTTCAAGGGCTTCTTCCAAATCCTTTTCAGCTTTTGCATACATTTTTTCATTAAGATACATGTCAGCACGAATGTTTAAAGCATTCGCTGTGCCTGATAAGTTTTGAATTTCGCGATAGTATTTTAATGCAAGCTCTATAAAAAAGAAAGCAGAATCGGGCCGGTTGATGTTGTTATAACATGAAGCTATGTTAGAAAACAAGCTGCTTGATTGTTGTAAAAAATTTTGATTAAGGGAGTAATGGTATCCTTTGTTCAACCATTTTATAGCTTCAGTATTCTGACCTAATTCCATATTAGCCCATCCGAGATAGATGTAAGCTTTTACTGCAGCTAACGTATCTCTCAATGACTCTGCGCCCTGCAGAAGATTAAAGCTTTGTTCAATCGCTTCTTTATTTTGATTATTCCTTATTAAAGCATTACAAAGACCGCCTGTTAACTCCAGCTTTTCTTGTTGAGAATTCTCAACGTCATTTATTTTTGCAAGTAAACTGTCACACAGGGCAACGGCATCTTTCGGTTTTCCCGCCTTCAATAAATAAATATTATAAAAAAATTCCGCTCTGAAATAACCAATTGAGTTGCGCGGAAAAATTGTTTTCGCTAAGTTTAAATATTTCAATAAACTATCGGCAGTCATTGAATAATGCTGTTCGCACATTTTCAATACCAACTCCTGTTGTTTGGCAGTTGATTTATTTTCGAGAATTGCTTTTCGCAAACTGTCTATAATTTGAGTTTGACTATAGCCTTTGCAAATCATCATCACAAAAAAAACAGTGAAGAAAAATCTCTTTTTAAAAGGCGAATTGAATGTCATTTGCACTATAATATTTTAAAGTAATGCAATTAAAGAAATTACAATTAGTTCTCACGTATTATTTTTTGATGTTCAGTTATCAATATGGCTCTTTTGCAATAAACATCTACTACATATTGAGTATTGTACTTTCTTTGGCAATGAATGATTTTTGCATTGCATACAGAGTTAAAACCACAATTCATTCAACTATTTCTAAAAACTTGTTTTTTTAATCATTCTTAATTCAATAATCCTGATTGGTATCGGGATTCAAAACCGGAAATTTCAAATTAATTCTTAACTATAATATTTACAAACTATGAAAAAGATCAAACTTAATTTATTATTGATGCTCTTGAGCATTTTTGGTTTTTCGCAAATGGCTTTGGCTGTTAACGAATCTGAACCAAATAATGCCTGGAACCAGGCTGATGTTATAACCCTTGGTGCAACAGGAACAGGCGCCTGTACTGCCACTGGAGATGAGGACTGGTGGCGTGTAACATCTACGGTTGACGGACAACTTACGGTGAACTTTACATCAACCAACGGAATTTATTTAAACTGTCAGGTGTTTGATACATTAGGGACAGTTTACTTGAATGGAACTTTTACAAACGGTTCCAATGTTGTAAATTTTGATGGGCTTGCTGCGGGCACTTATTATATCAGGTTGTATGCTTATAATGCTAACGAATCACCAAGTTATTCTTTTGTTCCTACATGGACTACCCCGGCACAAACTATTGATGTTGAACCTAACGATGTAAGAAACCAGGCTAAGGTATTGCCATTAAACGGCAGCGTTACAGGTCACGTAGGCTATTATTATTACAATAAAAGAGATACTATGGATTGGTGGAAAGTAACGACTAATAAGGACGGACATCTCTATTACACCCTCACTTCGAATAACGGGCAGTACATTTATGCTCAATTATTTGATAATGATGGTGTAACCTATCTTTCAGGTTCTTACACCAACGGTACTTCAACTTTTAATTATGATGGATTAGCTGTAGGCACCTATTACATAAGGATATTTGGCTATAATACAAATGGATTCAGTCCTTATAATCTTTCTGATTCATTAGGTTTACCACCCAATATAATTGATGTGGAACCCAACGGAACTGCAGCACAGGCTTTAAATATAAATGTTGGCGATTCAACTGTGGGTCATGTGGGTTATTATTATAATCATTACCGCGATACTTTAGACTGGTATAAAGTAACCACAACTTTGGATGGCCAGTTAAATTATAGTATGACTTCTAATAACGGGCAGTACGTATATCTGCAACTTTTTGATAATGATGGGGTAACTTATTTATCAGGGGGCGGTTATACTAATGGTACAGCTACATTTACGACTAACGGACTGGCTGCAGGTACTTACTATCTCAGAATAAATGCTTATGACCAAAACGGTTTTATTCCCTATAAAATAAAAGTAACCCAAACGCTTCCGCCCGTAACTATAGATGTGGAACCCAATGGTACAAAGTCGTCTGCTAAAACTATTAACCCTAACGATTCCATTACAGGACATATCAGCTATTATTATAATCATGGAAGGGATACTATTGATTTTAGAAAAGTTACAATCAACAGCAATGGAAAATTAGAATGGACTATCAGTTCTCTAAATGGTTATTACTTATATGCTCAATTGTTCGACAATGATGCGGTTACTTATATTGCAGGTAACTACACTAATGGAACTACAACTTTCAGTGCTGACGGGCTTGCACCGGGTACTTATTATTTAAGAGTTGTAGCGTACGACATCAACTCGCAGGTGCCTTACTATTTAAAAACCAAATTTACTCCCGCAGGTAACGATCCTGAACCCAACGGAACTTATACCACTGCCAAAGCAATCAACTTAAATGATTCACTTTCTGGCACCATAAGTTACTATTACAATCATGTACGAGATACTACTGACTGGTTTGCTCTGACAACCACTAATGACGGTCAGCTTAATGTGAAACTTTATTCTTTGAACGGTGAGTATATTTATTTAACTGTTTATGATAAGAATGGAACCACTGTATTGTATAATAATTACTCCAGCGCTGTTGTAAATTATTCGCGCAACGATCTTGCGAAAGGAACCTATTATGTAAGAGTTGTAGCTTACAGCATAAACAATTTTTTGCCTTACGCACTTGTAAATAATTTGGTTAATAATAATGCTAACGATCCCGAACCTAATAACTATGCGAAAAATGCCTATAAAATTAATGGTTACACTACCCGAACAGGTAATACCAATTATTATTACAATGGTGCCAACGATGTTGCCGATTGGTGGAAGTTAGGCTATTATAATCTCGCTCCATTAAATATTACCATTACAAAAGTGCAGCATACATTTGATGCTAACTATCCCGATATACTTTACAGGTTATATAAAGATACCAATGCTGCTGCGCTCGATAGTGTTGAGTTGATTGGAAATGCCACTTTATCTTATAATCACAATTATACAGGCCTCGCTACCGGTACATATTATGTTCGCATCACCCCGCTTAATAACAGCTTTGGCGGTTACTCTGTAAGAGCAAATTATAAAGATACCACAAGCCAAACGGTTACTCGTCTTTCTGATGTAGCTGATACCGTATGTGGAAAGGGTGCCCTTACTTATTATATCACTCGCGGCAAGCCTCCATATTCAGTTCAGTTATATAAAGATGGCGTTGCATCCGGAAGTGGTGTGAATACTTCTGACACTGCTAAGTTTACTTTGCTTGATGCAGGTTACTATTCAATCACAACACGTTCTACAACAGCGGCTACTTATACGGTTGCAAGTACTGATACTACTATAGTTCCAAAGACAGTTGGTCTAAAAACAGCACAGGTTACAACAAGCTCTGCAATTTTAAAATGGACGGGCTTAGCATGTGTTGATGGTTATAAATTGCAATGGAAATTAAAAACAGGTACTACCTGGACAACCATATTCCAGCCGGCAGGTGCTACTCAAGACACAATTGATGCACTTACTGCTTCTACTCAATATCAATTCAGAGTTTATTCTTATGTGTTGTACAACAGCGTGAAATATTACGGACTTGTTTCAGCTACAAAAACATTTACAACACCTGCTGTTCGTTTGGCTAACGATGTTGTCACAGATATTTCCACAAGCGAATTGGAAGTATTTCCGAATCCGGCAACTGATAAAATTAGTTTTAATGTAGATGATGTTTCATCAATAAAACTGATAACAATCACCAATACTATTGGACAGCAAGTTGCTGTGATTAATGATGTTGTTGATTTAAATCAATCTGTTGATGTATCGTCATTGCAACAAGGCATTTATTTCATCACCATTAAAACTTCCACAAACATTTACACTTCACGTTTCGTGAAAGAGTAGAAAATAGTTTGATCATTACCCCGTTCTCATTTTTATAATGAGGATATTTCAAAAAGCTGCTTCAGCAATGGAGCAGCTTTTTTTTCAATCCTAATGGTTTTGTCAGAAAAAGAACTACTTTTGAAACGTTCTTCAATACTACAAATTGAGTATTGTACTTTCTTCTTCAATGATTGATGTTTGCATCGAAAGTTGAAAAACCCTTCAACTATTACAAAAGCTTATTTTTATTTCATCCCCGCTAAGGGGAATATTATTTCAAACCAAAAATTTCAAATTAATTCTTAACTATAATAATTACAACTATGAAAAAGATCAAACTTAATTTATTGCTTATGCTGTTAAGCATAATGGGTTTTTCGCAAATGGCTTTGGCTGTAAACGAATCGGAACCTAACAATTTATGGAACCAGGCTGATGTTATTACGCTCGGTGCAACAGGTACGGGCACAGCCGGGTTAAGCCTGGAGCAAGACTGGTGGCGTGTAACTTCAGCTACCGATGGTAAACTAACGGTAAATTTTACAGCTACCAATGGGCTTAATGTTTATTGCCAGGTGTATGACACTTTAGGCACTCATTACTTTGATGGCATTTATACTGCAGGAAGCAATGTGGTAAATGTAGATGGTCTTGCTGCGGGCACTTATTATCTTAAGTTTTTTGCCTACTACACCACGCAGGCTCCCACTTACAGTTTTGTGGCAACATTTACAACCCCTGCTGAAACTATAGATTTGGAACCAAATGGCACTAAAAACCAGGCTAAAACTTTGCCCCTGAATAGCAGCAAAACAGGCCATGTTGATTATTTTTACAATAACCAACGTGACACTATAGATTGGTGGAAGGTAACTACCAATAAAGACGGAATCATAAAATGGACTATTGCTTGCGGTAACGGTCAAAACGTGTATGCACAGTTATACGATAACGATGGCGTAACTTTTTTAGGTGGCGGCTATACTACAGGAACTGTCTCTTATACTGTGGATGGGCTGGCTGTAGGAACCTATTACATCAAAATATTTACTTATTATAACACTGGTTTTGCTCCATATACAATAACCGATTCATTGCTTTTGCCTCCTACCGTTATTGATGCAGAACCAAATGGCACTGCTGCCCAGGCTTTGACCATCAACCTTAATGATTCATTGGTGGGACACATAGATTATTATTATAACCATTATCGGGATACTATTGACTGGTATAAAGTAACCACCACTTTAGAAGGTCAACTTAATTATACGATGAATGTATTGAATGGTCAGAATGTTTATCTTCAACTTTATGATGGCGATGGAATAACCCTTTTGGGTGGTAATTACACCACAACATCTGCCACATATACAAAAGACGGATTAGCAGCAGGAACTTATTATCTCAAAATATTTACCTATTATAATAATGGATGGGCACCATACTCAATTAAAGTTACGCAAACTCTGCCACCCGTACCTATAGATGTAGAACCAAATGGCACAAAAGCTACAGCAAAAACTATTAATCCAAATGATTCGATAACAGGGCACACAGGTTATTATTACAATCATGCAAGAGATACATTCGATTACCGAAAAGTAACGTTAACAGGTTATGGAAGATTAGATTGGACCTTATATGTACTCAACGGTCAAAACGTTTATGCACAATTATATGATAATAATGCAACCACCTATTTGGCGGGCAATTATACAACTACCACCACAACTTATAGTGTAGATGGCCTGGCTCCGGGGACTTATTATTTAAAAATATTTACTTATTACGGTAACGGTTTTGCTCCTTATGCACTTAAAACAAAGTTTACGGGTGTACCCACCGATGTTGAACCAAACGGAACTTATGCAACTGCAAAAGCAATTAATCTTAATGATTCACTTGCAGGCAATGTTGGTTACTATTACAATGCAAGTCGTGATACAAATGATTGGCTTGCACTCACAACGAATAACGATGGTCAACTGAATATTAAATTATATAGTTTGAACGGTGAGTTAACTTATTTAACAGTTTACGATAAGAATGGCTCAACAGTATTATTTCCTGCAACCTATTCATCGAGTTTGGTAAGCTATTCACGCAATGATCTTGCTAAAGGAACTTACTATATTAATGTACACTGTTATTATAGTAGCCATTTTGCACCTTATGCACTCGTGAACAATTTAGTTAACAATAATCCAAACGACCCCGAACCTAACAACTATGCCAAGAATACTAGTAAAATTAATGGTTACACAACCCGCACAGGTAATTTGAATTACTATTACGATGGTGCCAAAGATCCAGTTGACTGGTGGAGATTGGGTTACTATGCTTTAGGAAATCTTGATATTACAGTTACAAAAGTTCAACATACATTTGATGCTAACTATCCTGATATACTTTACAGGTTATATAAAGATACTACTCTTGCCCCGCTTGACAGTGTGCAGTTAACAGGTGCCAATTTAGTTTATACACACAGTTATACAGCATTTGGTGCAGGGACGTTTTATATCCGCATTACTCCGCTTAATAATACTTTCGGAGGTTATTCCATCAAAGCAAATTACAAGGACACAACAAGCCAGTTAGTAACCTTAGTTACTGATATTGGTGATACGCTTTGCGGAGTTGGAAAACTTACTTATGCAATCACTCGCGGCAAGCCACCTTATTCAGTACAATTATATAAAGATGGTATTGCATCAGGCAGCCCTGTCAACACTTCTGATACTGCTAAGTTCACATTACTTGATGCCGGTTATTATTCTGTAACAACACGTTCAACTATAGCAGCTACAAATACCGTTGCGGGTAAAGACACCACCGTAGTTCCCAAAGTGGTTGGTTTAAAAACAGGTACTGTAACCGCAAGTTCTGCCATTTTAAAATGGACAGGTTTAGCATGTGTGGATGGTTATAAATTGCAATGGAAATTAAAAACAGCTTCTACCTGGACTACCATATTTCAGCCGGCAGGTGCAACACAAGATACTATTGATGCACTTGCTGCTTCTACGCAGTACCAATACAGAATTTATGCTTATGTGCTTTATCCTACGGTTAAATATTACGGATTGGTTTCAGCAACTAAAACATTAACTACAAAAGCTATTCGTTTAGGTGATGATAATACTGATGATGTTTCAGTAAATGAAATTGCTGTATATCCTAACCCTGTAAGTGATCATATTAATTTTATGATTGATGATGCATCGCCAATAACAAATGTTAGTATCACTAATGCATTAGGACAGGTAGTGAAGAACATAAATAACATTGTTGATTTGAATCAATCAGTTGATGTATCATCATTGCAACAAGGCATTTATTTCATCACTGTAAAAACTTCAACAAATATATACACTTCACGTTTTGTGAAAGAATAGCTTCTCACTTATTAAACCCCGTCCTTTTATTTACATGGACATTTTTATAAGCCGCTTCAGCAATGAAGCGGCTTTTTTTAGTACAGTGAGATATAATTTTTTATTTCTTAAGTGTCGGATCTAAATCAAAAGCCTGCTTGAAAAAAATATCGCTACTGTCTTTAACTCCTTTATTCGCATAAGTTATTGCGGCATTGTAATATAACTTACCCGCATCAGGGTTTGCGTTAATACCTTGTTTAAAATAATTCAATGCCGAATCATAATCACCTTTCACAGCATAACATAAACCAAGTCCCTCATAATAATCCGGTTTTGTTGATTTAACTTCAAACAATATTTTTTTGAAATAAGGAATTGCTTTGTCGGGTTGATTCAAACCCTTACCGTAAGCCAATCCCAAACCATACAATGCCTGTTCGTTTAACGGCTGTAATTTTAAAACATGTTCATAGCAATCAATTGACTCTGTCCATTTATTGATGTTTTGATAAGCAACGCCAAGGTTATGCCATGCAAAATGAAAATCAGGATTTATCTCTGTTGACTTTTTTATCTGTGTAATTGCTTCATTAATATCATTTACATCTTTCGATTTTTGATACTGACCGATACATTCAATTCCATAATACAATCGCGCGCGTGCGCTGTTAGGCACTTTGTTTACATCAGCTTTATAAAGCGTGTAATTATCTTTCCAGTCTTTATTGCGGGGAATGGTTTGCGTTGCGGCAACTAAAACAATAACTGCTGTTATACCAATCGCAAGCGGTTTTAATTTTTCATTTCCTGTTAAATCAAATTTTAATAATTTCAATAAACCGTAAGCCAATAAAATGCAGAAACCAAAAGTAGGCATGTAAGTGAATCGTTCAGCCATGCTCGTTCCTATATTGAATACAAGATTGGAAACAATTGAAAATGTAATAAAATAAATGATGATGCTGTAAGAAATTATTTTTTGTTTACCGATATTCATCACCGCAAAAACTAATGCACCAAGATGAATCACTAACGAAAGCAATGCAAACGGATTACTCCAGTTAACAAGTGGAATCTGGTTGTAGGAATAATCATAAGAAAGTTGATAAGGAAAAATCATCAACACTAAATATCGCAGTTGCACCTGAGTGATAGTTGCAAGTTTTTCCATCATTGTTGCACGCATGTAAGAGTCATCCATAATATCAGTTGTAACCCTATCGCCAACTATACCCGCAAACTTTGCACGCATCAAAATATAAATCACACTAACTACAATTAATGGAGCCGTTTTAATAGCAATGGTCTTGATCGAATCGTTTGTAAACATCCACAAACCCAATGGAATCAGTGCGATGAATGTGATTGCATTTTCTTTTGATAGCAGAGCGATGAAGAAAAGAAGTGAAGCAGTTATCAGGTTTGCGGTTTGAGCACTTCGGCTTCGCTCAGTGTGACCAATGTTTGAGGTTGTTGATTCGGAAAGTACTGTTGCATTGCCTTTTGCCTTTTGCCCCTTGCTAACTTCTTTTTTATTTGACCTGGAATTTGTTTTTACTTCAATTTTCTTTTCCGTTTTTGGTAACAATAAATAAAATGTGAGAAGGCTAAAGAGCAATGCAAAAATCTCATCACAACTTTTAATGTTTGCTACCACTTCAGTATGTATGGGATGAATTGCAAAAAGTAAAGCGGCCAAAAATGGTAACGTATAATTATACTTTGAAAATAATCTGCATAAAAAAAGAAATAATACAACTACTGTAATTCCAAAAAAGAAAACATTGAAAAAATGGAATACCTGCGGAGTGTAACCGAACATTTGCTTCTCAATGGCAAACATAGCAATGGAAAAAGGACGATAGCGACCTCCACTCAGATTCAAAGCTTCTCCATAAGCGCCAACAAATGCATCATGCGTAAAGATGTCTTTCAGTCCTGCAAAGCCTTTTTGAGTAAATTGATTGCCTGTTATCACAATCAAATCATCCAATGCAAATTGATTCGAGATTGAATTACCATAAAAAATAAAAGCGGTTGCAAACAATATAATGCAACTCACAAATTTGTTTTTCATCATTAATGCGAATTATTGATTCGCTAAAAATAGATAAAGATTAGAAAGACGAATACTAAATAAATTTGAAAACGTAATTGTATAATCAAAAATTGAAATTAGGTTTGCATTATATATTAGTCTCGCACACATTAAATTTTCATCCCCAAGCCCCAAAACACTTTTCAAATGCAATTAGAAAAAGCAATAAAGCAACAGAAACCTTTTGCGCATCCCAAACACAAGCTGGTAGTAAACATTATTTACTCCCAAAGCTGGTTGAGATTAAAAGTGGATACCGTTTTCAAAACAACTGATGTTACATCGCAGCAATACAATATTCTGCGAATCCTTCGTGGTCAGCATCCAAACCCCGCTACTGTAAATTTATTGGTTGAAAGGATGATTGATAAAATGAGCAATGCTTCGCGTTTAGTGGACAGGCTTTACAATAAAGGTTATGTGGAAAGAATAAAAAACAAAACCGACCGCAGGGCAGTAGATGTTTCCATTACCGAAAGAGGTTTAAGTTTTCTTCAGGAAATGGATGCCAGGTTAGCTGTTGTTATGGAAAATATGTTTGATTTGAATGATGGTGAAACAGAGCAGTTGAATGAATTGCTGGATAAGATGAGGGGGGATGAAAAGGTTTGAGCACTTCGACTTCGACTTCGGTCAGCGTGACAATAAAAAAATGGTGGCACAACTTTGAGTCATGCCACCACTTATGAAAATCAAATTATAATTTGAATGCCTTTTTTATTGCATCCAAACTATTTAATTCTTCCCAGGGAAATAATTTTACTTCAACAGTTTTTTCATTCTTCTTGCCTTTGTTGAAAGTTTTCTTTACCACTTTCGATTCGCGACCCATGTGACCATAAGCAGCAGTTTCAAAGTAAATTGGTGTGCGAAGGTTGAATCGTTTTTCAATAAAATATGGACGCAAATCAAACTCATGCATTTTGCCAATTACTTCTGCAATTTCTCCGTCAGTCAGGTTTACTTTTGATGTACCGTGAGTATCCACAAACAAACCAACCGGCCTGGCAACACCTATTGCGTAAGCAACCTGCACCAATACTTCATCGCATACACCTGCAGCAACTAAATGTTTTGCTATATGTCTTGTTGCATAAGCTGCACTGCGATCAACTTTTGAAGGATCTTTGCCACTGAATGCACCACCACCGTGAGCGCCTTTGCCGCCATAAGTGTCAACTATAATTTTACGACCTGTTAAGCCTGTATCGCCATGTGGACCGCCAATTACAAACTTGCCCGTAGGGTTTACGTGATATTTTATTTTATCATTAAATAAAGTCTGCACACGCTTGGGTAACTTTTTCATGATGCGTGGGATAAGAATGTTGATTACATCATCTTTGATTTTTTTCAACATAATTGCATCTTTTGCAAAGTCATCGTGCTGTGTTGAAATTACAATTGCATCAATGCGCACAGGTTTGTGATCATTACCATATTCAATAGTTACCTGCGATTTTGCATCAGGGCGCAGATAAGTCATCACTTTATTTTCTCTTCGGATAGCAGCTAATTCGCGAAGCAATAAATGAGCAAGCTCTAATGGCAACGGCATATAATTATCAGTTTCGCGACAAGCATAGCCGAACATCATTCCCTGGTCACCGGCACCTTGTTCTTCGGGCTTCTTACGTTCCACACCTTGATTAATATCAGGCGATTGTTCGTGAATTGCAGAAATAATTCCGCATGAATTTGCTTCGAACATATATTCGCTTTTTGTGTAACCGATTCTCCTGATCACATCGCGGGTAATATCCTGCACATCAAGATAAGCTTCTGATTTTACTTCACCGGCAAGTACTACCTGGCCGGTGGTTACAAGCGTTTCGCAGGCTACCTTCGATTGCGGATAGTAAGCAAGAAAGTTATCAATTAAAGCATCAGAAATCTGATCGGCTACTTTATCAGGATGTCCCTCTGACACTGATTCGGACGTGAATAAATAAGGCATGTTTTTGAATTATAAATTAAAAATTTTGAATTATGGATTGAAACTTTTTTAAAAAGAGGCGCAAACATAAAGTTTTTAAGCAAAACAGAAAGGCGCAAAAATTTGATGTTGAAAAAGATTTGTTGTCTTCTTAGATGTCTGACACCCGAAAAAGGTGTCTGACATCAATCGTCCCTGTCTGACATCAATCGCTCCTTGTCAGACACCTTTTTCGGGTGTCAGACAAGTTCAGTGTAACTCACCCCTTTGTCAACTCATGAAAAACATCTTCAAGATTACGTTCTTCCTTTTGCAATGAAAGTACGCTGTTATTGGTATTTACAGCAAACTGAAAAATTGCATTACGCACATCATCATCGGCATGAATGCGGAATTTATTTTGTCCCAGTGCTACTACTTTTGTAACACCGCTGATCTTTTTCAAATCATTTGCATTTGCATCTTTACCAAACTCAACAAGCACAGCAGCATCGCCAACAGCTTTCTGCTGCAAAATTTCTGAAGTATCATCAGCCACAATTATTCCTTTATTGATAATGATTACACGATTGCAGATGGCACTTACTTCCTGCATGATGTGCGTGGAAAGGATTACTGTTTTTTCTTTACCGAGATTTTTAATCAATGCACGTATTTCAATTAATTGATTTGGGTCAAGCCCGGATGTGGGTTCATCAAGGATTAAAACTTTCGGGTTGTGAATCATAGCCTGCGCCAATCCAACACGCTGACGATAACCTTTACTCAACGCCCCGATTTTCTTTTTCATCTCTACTGTTAAACCTGTTATCTCAATCATTTCATCCACACGTTTTTTAATTTGCGAATCGGGCAAATGCAATCCTGCAACAAAACTTAAATACTCTTTTACATACATATCAGTATAAAGCGGATTGTGCTCTGGTAAATAACCGACTTGCCTGCGAACTTCAATAGATTGTTCCAGCGTATCAAAACCTTCAACACTTATAACGCCTTGTGTTGCAGGAATGTAACAGGTAATAATTTTCATCATGGTTGATTTGCCAGCTCCGTTAGGACCAAGAAAACCAACTATCTCACCTTTATTTACTTCAAAGCTTACGTTATCAAGTGCACGTTGCTTACCATAAATTTTTGTGACGTTTGAAACTTTTACTGACATATTATTTCAAGTTTATAAGTTCGAGAATTCATAGATTTATGAGTTTATCAAACCATCCTTTTATATTTCACAAACCAGCTCCTTACTTTTAATTTTATAACACCAAAAAAAGCTTCGCTGATAATACCTCCGCTCATTTTTGAATTGCCTAATTTACGATCGGTAAAAACAATGGGCACTTCTTCAATATTAAAACCAAGCATCCAAGCTGTGAATTTCATTTCAATCTGGAATGCGTAACCCACAAATTTTATTTTATCAAAGTTAATAGCGCGCAGCACTTCTCTCTTATAACATTTGAAACCCGCAGTGGCATCATGTATGGGCATGCCAGTAATAAAGCGAACATAAGCCGAAGCATAATAACTCATTATCACACGACCAATAGGCCAGTTAACTACATTCACTCCTGTTTTATAACGCGAACCTATAGACAGGTCAGCACCATTTTCGCAAGCCTCTAAAAGTTTTATTAAATCTTTTGGACGATGACTGAAGTCTGCATCCATTTCAAAAATAAATTGATAATCGCCTTGCAATGCCCAGCGGAAACCATGAATGTATGCTGTTCCTAAACCCAGTTTTCCTGCACGTTGTTCAAGGTGTAATTGATCGGGAAATTCCTTTTGTAATGACATTACAATTTCAGCAGTGCCGTCTTTTGAATTATCATCAATAATCAATACATCAAATGCACGCGGCAATGCAAACACTGCGCGAATAATTGCTTCAGCATTTTCACACTCGTTATAAGTAGGGATGATTACGAGATTAGGGTGCAAGGGGAATTTGAATGATGAATGATGAATTTTGAATTTTGAATGATGAATTAAGAAAACCCACGATTCAAAACCAACATATAAAAATTTATCAATGACTTAATGACCAATAACTCAATAACTAATTTGCAGCGAAGAAACAATAAAGGAGCAAAAACGGAAAATCTGTTTCGGGTTAAATGATGTTAAACAGATGAATTGCCAAACCTGCAAGTGATGTAATGCCAATCCATGCAATCATGTTCACTTTAAATTTTTGCAGTGCAACAATTGAAATCACTAACCAACCAGCGTTTATAAGGTTTAACGATTGAAAAGAAAAATCATTATAATTTTTAAGGACACTTGCTAAAAACAGTATCACGCAAAGATTTGCCAGCACTCCTACCACAGCAGCGGTTACATAATTTAAAACCGATTTTAAAAGTTTGTTTTGATGAGTGCGTTCAATCATCGGAGCGCCAACTAAAATAAAAAAGAAGGACGGAAGAAAGGTATAGAATGTTGTTGTGAGCAAACCAACAGTACCATATAGCAATGAATTGCCAAAGTGATTGTATCCTGCAATAAATCCTACAAAAGCCAAAACCATAATTAACGGACCCGGAGTCGTTTCGCCCAATGCAAGTCCATCCATCATTTGCGCATGTGATAGCCATTGCAAATTTTCAACACTGTATTGTGTAACATAAGGCAACACTGCATAAGCACCACCAAATGTTACAAAAGCTGCCTTAGAGAAAAACGAAATCAGCAAACGCCAGAAAACAAAATCACTATTAGTTGAATAAAGCAATACAACAGGAATTGAAAATAAAATTAAAAACGTTGAAACCTGTTTTAATAATCTTGATTTGGAAAATCCTGTTCCTTCAATGATGGTATTTTTATTGATGAAATACTCAGACTCACTATCATTTGCAGTTTCTTTAGTTGGAGAAGTTTGCAAGTGCGAAAAATATTTTTCGAAAACGAAACCGATAATCACTGCGGTTAAAATGATGATTGGAAAATAAATTTTGAAAAAGAATATTGCTATAAAACTTGCAATGGCGATGATGATAAACTTTTGTTGCGTGAGTGATTTTTTGGAGATTTTAATTAAAGCACCAATTACAATTGCTGCCACTGTTGGTTTGAGCAAAACTAATATTGCTGCAATAGCGGGCATTGAACCAAAAGTTACATAAAGAATACTTAACCCAAGTAAAATAAAAACCGATGGAAGTATGAAAAACAAACCTGCCACTATCCCACCCCATACACCATGAAGCATCCAGCCTGTATAAGTTGCCAATTGCTGCGCTTCGGGTCCGGGGAGCAACATGCAATAATTTAATGCATGCAAATATTTGCTTTCAGAAATCCATTTTTTCTTTTCAACCAAAAACTCATGCATGATAGCAATCTGACCGGCAGGTCCACCAAAGCTGATGAATCCTAACTTTAACCAAAAAAGAAAAGCTTCGCGGAAAGAAGGTTTGTGCACTTCGACTTCGCTCAGTGTGACCCGTGATTGTTGTTTGCTATTCTCCAATTTCCGTTTATCAACCTATATTTAAAGTTGAATTGCTTGTTCTAAAATTTCGCCAAAGTGATAGACATCTTCAAAAGTATTGTAAAGCGGAACAGGTGCAACTCGTATTACATCAGGCTCGCGCCAGTCGGCTACTACGCCATTGTCAGTTAAAAACTGGTGGACTTTTTTTCCATTTTTATTTATAAGCATTGACAACTGGCAACCGCGTTGTGTTGCATTGCGCGGGGTAATTAATTCTATCAAACCCTGTTTGCGGTTTTTTTGCAAAATATCATCAATAATAAACTCAAGATAATCAGTAAGGTTTTTACTTTTAGTAACCAAACGATCCATACCTGCTTCGTCAAAAATTTCAATTGCTGCGCGATGACAGGCCATGCTCATTACAGGTGCATTGCTTAGTTGCCAGCCGTCAGCGCCTTCTTTTGGCATAAAATCTTTCGGCATTTCAAATCGCGTTTCAGGATCATTACCCCACCAGCCTGCCAAACGTGGTAACTGAAAATTTTCAGCGTGATGCTGATGCACAAAACAACCGGCAACTCCACCCGGTCCTGAGTTTAAATATTTATACGAACACCAAACAGCAAAATCAACATTCCATTTATGCAAATCTAATTTCAGGTTTCCGGCCGCATGTGCTAAATCAAACCCACACTTTGCTCCGGCTTTATGAGCAGCAAGTGTAATGGCTTTCATATCAAAAGCCTGCCCTGTATAGTAATTAACTCCGCCAATCATTACTAATGCAAGCGAGTCAGCGTTTTCTTCAATCGTTCTGATAATGTCTTCCGTTCGCAAAATATATTCTCCGGAGCGAGGTTCTAATTCTATTAATGCATCATCCTTTTCAAATCCATGTAAAAAGGCGTGCGATGCCAAAGCATAGCGGTCGCTCGGAAAAGGATTGGTTTCAAAAATAATTTTGAATCGCTCTGCCGTGGGCTGATAAAATGAGATCAGCATCAAATGCAGATTCACAGTAAGCTGATTCATCACTACAACTTCAGATGGCAATGCACCAACCAAACGTGCCGATGAATTGCGTAAAAATTCGTGATAAGGAAACCACGGATGCTTCGCTTTGAAATGCCCTTCAACACCAAGTTCTGCCCAGTCCTGCAACTCCTGCAAAAGATATGATGCGGTAGATTTAGGTTGTAATCCAAGTGAATTACCTGTAAAATAAATTACTTCTTTCCCATTGTGTCGCGGAATGTAGAAGCGATTACGAAAATCTTTCAACTCATCATTACTGTCAAGTTGTTTTGCAAAATCAAGGTTGTTGTGAAAGGTCATGTAGTATGTTTTTTATTTAATATTTTTTAGCTATTAGCCCTTAGCTAATGGCTAATTGCCAATCGCTAATTGCCAACGGCTTTTTCATGCCGCAAAGAAAAGATTCTTATAGTTCGTATTAAAATCTTTTAATATTGATTTATCAACGGGCTTGAATTGCCTTTTAAAACAGCGCTTTTGCAGCGATGATCAAAAAAAACTGCACCATTAACATTGCATCAGTTAAAAATAAAATAACAGGGCTGCCTTTATTTTCGCCATTATAGAGGATAATTAATATAGCAGAGATTATACCCGAAGCACACATTGCAACAATAATTGATGCATCAACTAAACTTATTTTATATTGAAGCATTCCTGTTATAATAAACAAACCAAGTAAAAGCAGTGAAAGCATTTTTGATTTTTTTATACCGATAAGATTCACAAAATTTCGATAACCTAATACTTTGTCTTTTTCGCTGTCGCGGATATCAAAGGGGATGCTCAAGGCTGCTATGAATAAAAATCTTCGTGCAAAAACAAAAAAAGCAAGGAGACTTAAATTATTGCCGCCTGCAAATGAAACAGGAAGTGAAACCGTAACCAAACTCCATATAAAAGCAAGCAAAAAGGTTTTGGCAAAATAAATTTTACGGATACTGATATATTTTGAGAATAAACCCGCTTCAAAATAAATTAAAGAAAGCAGTGCAGCCGAAACACAAATCAAAACTGATTGAAACGTGTGAACAAAAAATAAAATGAGCAATGCAAATCCTGCTGCAGAAATTACAAAAGAGTTGATGGGGTTTTGCCTAATCTTTCGAAGCAAATTAAAAAAGGCATTTGCAAAATTATTCTCGAAAGATAAATTGAGATATGCAAAAAAAGTAGTTGTAAAAACTACTAAATAAACTCCCCATTGCAGATAAGAAAGTCGTGATACAATAAATGTTTCTTTACAAAGCAAAGCAGCCGAAACAGCTATCAGCAAAGCGTTAAACCACTGATAACGCTTATCTGTTATTAAGAGTTTGAACATTTTTGGCTTTTATTCCTGATGTGTCGGGATTCTTTGATTTCTCATACTTCAATCTTAAAAGGCTTGCTGTACGCAGGGCGGCATAACTTCCAGATTATTTTATTGTAATCCTTTTTATTGTAAATGCTGAAAATCACAGGTGATAAATCTTTGTACTTTTCCAAAACACTTAACGCAAATGTTTTTTTATCATCTGAATAACATTCACGATATGCGTTGAATGATTTTGTTTTAATATCATCATACTTTGATTGCAATTCGCTTTGCGTTTGCTTTACCCAATTG